>CAYWLM010000006.1:0-48708 GCA_964459125.1 uncultured Methylomonas sp.
GGTAGTCAAGGGGATATATGGTCCGCCCCTGAGGTATCCCCCGAATTACTCTTCCGCCTGATTTTTAAAGTAGTTGTAGTGGACTAATATCTGCCCCCGGGTATTAAATTTATTTAGCCTTTTCAGCATCTATCAACATAAGCGGTTGTCCGTTGTATTCTCCGGTCAACGTCCTTAAAAACGCGACAAGCTGTTCTGTTTCATCGACTGTAAAGCTTTTGCCTAGTTGAACTTTACCCATAATCTGAACTGCCTCGGTAAGACTATCAACCGAACCGTCATGAAAATAGGGATAGCTTAATTCGATATTACGCAACACGGGTACTTTGAAAAAATAGCGGTCTTTTTCCTGATGAGTGACATTGAATCTACCCTTATCAGCATCAGTCAGTTGTCCTCCACGTAGTTTAAAGTAATCCTGTTTAACGCCCATTTTTTCGTAGGATAAGCCACCGAGTGCAGGGCCGAAGTGACAGGAAGCGCAATTGGTTTTAAATAAGTCATAGCCCGATTTTTCATCAACTGTCAGACTATTTTGGTTGCCTCGCAGATACTGATCAAATCGACTATTGGGCGTTACCAGTGATTGCTCGAAAACAGCAATCGCATCGGTCACTGTTTCCTTAGTCAGCCCTTGTTCGGGATACAGCTTGGCAAATGCTTGTTGGTATTCACTGGACTGCTTCAGTTTTTCAACTACTATATCCCATTGGGCGCCCATTTCCATGGGGTTGGCGACGGGGCCTGCCGCTTGTTCTTGCAAATCTTTAGCCCGGCCATCCCAGAATTGGGCAATGTTATACATTGCGTTAAATACCGTTGGGGCATTAATTGGGCCTTGTTGTCCACGAATTCCGGTGGAAACTTTGGCTTGATCAGTTCCGCCTCGATTCAAGTCGTGGCAGGACGAACAACTTAAAGTGTCGTCACCGGACAGTTGATGATCATGGAAGAGTTTGTTACCCAGTTCGACTTTTTCAGGTGCAAGATCCACTTTTAAGGGTAACGGTTGAACAGGTTCGCCTTTAAATAATTCTGCCGAATCCTCACTGCCAGGTAGTTTTTTACGTTCTTCACTGATCCATGCGAGGATTAGGTCCTTCTCATTTTGAGTCAAGCGGCCATTCCAGTGCATTAGTAAATATATCGAGGGCGGCATACTGTCGTTTCTAAGGACATGCTCAAGTCTGGACAACATTAATGGCGTGAACAACTTCTTACCGCTGTAGCTTGCCTCATTTAGAAGCAATCGGGCACTGGCTTTTTCGATGTCACTGGCCATGAGTTGTTTAGCTATCGGAAGCTCAGAATAGATCGGCATTCGAGTCATGCCTGGGGAATGGCAATCAACACATTTATGCTGTAAAACCTGTGACACCTTAGTGAAATTTTGGCTGGCTCCGGAAACAACGGGAATAAGTTTATTTTCACCAGTTAGACCAATCAGGTTGGAGACCGGAAAAAACAAAACGACCGCAGATAGCAAGAGCAATAACAAAGATAATTTTTTCATTATTTGATGTCCATGAGTTAATTATTGATCATTATGGATAAAAAAGTTCAATTCTTTCAACTTAAGCCGACTGGCAACACAAATCCTTGATGTTACGATAAACATTCAATTGTATTAAAGCATGTTTGTTGTACTAAGCTCAATAACCAAATAAATATAGTGTATTTTATGTAGACTTTGCACTGAATATTAAAATCTAGTTAAAAAAATCAGAAATATAAATATACATATCTACTTAGATAACTGTAAATTAAGACACAAACAATATAAAAAAACTGAATTTAACCTGTATATTTTTTATGATCAAACTCTTAAAAAACTGTGTTAAAGTTTGCGAAACAAGCTATTTCTTATCTATTCCCATATGTGACCAAATATTTTACCTGGCTACATAGGTAGTTATTGATAAACAAAAAGCACCTAACAAAGGCGGCACTCATGATCAGCCATAACCTCAACTGTCAACGTATTGGTAAAATTTCCATTCTACTCAGCATCTGTGTGTTACTGGTATTTTCCGAGTCAGCTTTCGCCCATGAACGCTGGATTTTATCTGTCGAACAAATCGATCAATGGAACGCCCTACCTAAACCGGGGTTATTTACCCAGTTATCAAGCTTGAATCTGAGGATGATTGGCGTATTTTTACTTTTCATTGTCGGCTGGGTAAGACTTGGATTTACCGGTGCGCGTGAGTTATTCCCCGATTTACAGGCGCGGCTTTCTTCATACGGCGACCATGTTCCACGTATCCTTCGCGTGTGCCTTGCATGGGTACTCTTATCATCAGCATTCGGGGCCGAGCCGCGCTTTGGTATTGATCCTTTTACCACCCCTACTCTGTTTGCACCTGACCTTGACTTGCAAGCACTAGGGCCTTGGTGGGCCTGGTTACGCTGGGCAGAAGTCGTTTTAGCCTTAACCATCCTTTTTGGAATCTACGTTCGTTTTTTTGCTGGGCTATTGATTGCATTAAGCTTGCTTGGCTTTTGGTTATATGGCGAGGCCATGCTAGCTTATGCAGGAGCATTGATCGGTGCTAGCATTTATCTGATCTTACAAGGTGCGGGTAGACATTACTTACCTTTACCAGTTCCAGCGTCACTGCAAGGCCTGCAATCATGGCTGGCTGACCAGCCTCGGCAGCGGGCGCAAGCCATTATGCGCATTTTAACGGGTACAACGATGCTGTATTTAGGCGTCGTGTTTAAACTGCTACAGCCAAATTTGGCTATTGGCATTATCACTATTTACAACGTCCCCATTTTATCTGCTGCCCCAGAAACCTTCGCGTTATTGATGGCATTGGTTGAAGTGAGTGCAGGAATTTTAATGATTGCCGGTGTTTTATTACGGCCATTGTCGCTATTTTTAATCTGTGCATTTTCTATTTTTTCCGTATTACTGCCTGAAACGATAACAGCACACATCCTATTTTATGGCGTTACCCTATCCTGCTTTATTAATTCAGCGGGGCATTTACGTCGACCGATACCTCGCGACAAAACAGCTCACATAGTCATTATTGGCGGCGGTCTCGCTGCGCTACATGCGGCGATTAAAATTGAGAACATTATTGGTCAATATTCCAATGTTGCCATCACATTGTTCCATGACCAGTCGAATTTTTTGTTTATGCCACTGCTACCCGAAGTCATTGGCGGCACGGTGCAACCAGGAAATGTAGTTAACCCAATACGCCGGGTTATTCAGCGGGTTAATGTTGTAGTCGGGCGTTTAGACACGATCGATGAAAAAAATAACGTCGTTAAAGGGGTACGAAAAAACGGCGAGAAAATAGAGCTTAATTACGATAGTTTGATACTCGCGCCTAGTTCTAAATCCAGCTTTTCCACTCTTCCCGGCATGATAACTCATGGCTACCCTATCGACACAGTTGGCGATGCCCTGCGGATTAGACAGCGCGTGATTGAGTTAGTGGAAGAAGCTGAATTCAGTGATCATGTGGATGAGAAAAAACGTTTATTAACGTTTGTCATTGTGGGTTCCGGCGAAACGGCATCAGCCGTCGCTGTCGAGGTTTGCCAAATGCTACATACGGCCGAATCTTCCTACCCAGTTCTGCGTGAATCAAACTGGCAGGTTCATCTGTATGAGGATACCGGACACAATAACTCTGACTTTGAACAGCAGACTCGCGAAAAACGCACTGGTTGCTTGGAAAAAGCCGGTGTCATCGTGCACAAGTTCGACAAAATCACCAACATCAGCCAAACAGACATCATTTTCGACCAGGGTGACTATTTACCCGTGGGTCTAGTGGTCAATGCAGCCTTCGTTTATCCATCCGTGCCATTTTTATACAGCGGGATAATCAATTCGCCTTTTTCAATCACCGATAATCTTAATCTCATAAATCATAAAAACATCTGGATAACCGAGGTCAATAGTACCAGTAAAAATCCGCAACACCTTTTCATTGATGACTGGATCGCTCTGGGCAGTACCGCCGGTTATAACGCCTGGGCAAGTTCCCAAGGCTTTGCGCCCCATCCTTATATCCAGAAAAAACACATTATCAAACCTTACAACATGAGACACCATTCTATTTGTTATGTAGGTGGAATCGGCTTCAGTGGAAGTTTAGCGTGGCTTGTCTCCCGGCTGATTAATTTGTTATCCGTACCTGGATTGGAAAGAAATCTGCGTATCCTGATCGATTGGCTGCTGGTCATTCCCTTTCGTAACGACATCGCCATCCTGGCCCAGGCAACGTCATACAAACTACAAAGAACCCAGTATAAAAAAGGGGATGAAATTTATCGCCAGGACGATTTAGCCGAACATGCCTATGCTGTCGAAATAGGTCGATTAGAAGTTGTTCAGGATGGGCGTAAAACCAGAGAATTGGCACCTGGCGATTATTTCGGCGAAATCCTACCGCTTCATTTGGGGCGACGCGTAGAAACTGTTCGCTGTCTTTCTCCTTCTGAGTTAACCGTTGTCGCCCAGGAGGATTTTAAGGCACTGACCCAAGGAGGAAGCCTTATGGGCAAGGCAATGCGTAATCTAGCCGAATATCAATCCACGGAATCAAGGGAAGAAAACACACTGGGTCTGAAGCGTATTACCTATGTCAGCAAACTTAATGCCCCGCTTAATGAAGCAGACATCCTCGAGATAGGGCGATTAGCCAGCTTAAATAATAGAACGATTGACGTGACCGGGATTCTAATTTCAGTACACAGTTATTTTTTCCAAATTTTGGAGGGAGAAGAGTCGATTGTTGATAAATTAGTGGAAAAAATCCGCCGCGATAAACGACATACCGAACTAACCATACTGAGTGCCGAATCCGAATGTGAGGAGCATATTTTTTCCGAGTGGAATATGAAAACCGTCTCCCTCAGTGAAAGCAAAGATCACATGCTGCAAGCTATCAGCATCATGTTACAGAACATAGCTCAGTCGCATTCGGCCATCGGGCGTTACACCCAGCCAATTATATTCAAACTTCTCACAGAGGGCATCAATCCGTTAACCATTCCAGTCAAAAGCACTGAAAAAATTGTACTTTCCGGTAGCATGATTGATTTTTCAAATCTTTTTGAAAAATATCCCTATGGGGATGTTGTACAAGCCATCAATACTTATCTCGAAACCTGTTCCGCCTCCATTATTCAACATGGCGGTCAGGTTGCTAAATATTCAGGCGAAAACGTTATTGCTCATTTTGCGCCTGAACAAGCGGATGCTGCCATTGCGGCCTGTATGGACATACTTCGAAGCATGACGGTATTGCAAAAAAACAGCGCCATTTTTAGCATGATTCACTGTCATTACGGGATTATTTCAGGCACCATGATTGAAGGGAATATTGGCTCATCCATTAAAATGGATTACACGGTTCTGGGCACTACGATTGATAGGGCGGTTCGGCTTGGGATGGTGGCCAGGGAGACCAGCAAAGTCATTGCTATCAGCGAAAATATTCAACAAATGGCTGATCCGTCTTGGGGTTTCCAATATGCTGGAGAGTTCCTGTTAAATCAACAAGGGGAGCTATCTAGAGTTTATACTCTTACATATAGCTTGGTATGACAGTTTTTTACAAATTCCAATTGATTTCGCTTTGATAATAGGCACCCAATGTAATAGTCAAGTAAAACTGGACACTTTTTTAATACACAGCTGGCTAAGCACTTAGCATTTATACGTTTTGTGCTGCATAGGAATGCTATTGGTCACTGCTCCGTTCCAGGATTCTCAGGACAGTCTTGGGGAACCATTAAAGACTAGCCTGCACCACAAACTGATTAAGAGCCTTTTTCTTGAGCAAGACTTCCGTTGCCAGGTTCTCCACATTGCCTATCTAGGGTTCCAACATCCAGTACTGGCGATGCATCAATATCTTCTGCATCCATCATCTCCGCTACGCGCTGTAACGAAGAGATGATCATGGTTTTTTCCCATTCCTTAAGTGCGGAGAACTGCCGGGTAAATTGATCTTGCAGTGGTAATGGTGCATTAATCAATATCTCGACAGCTTCTTCTGTCAAATAGGCATGTACTTTCCGCTTATCTTGATCTGAACGTTTACGTGTCACTAAATGACGTTTTTCCAGCCTATCCAGAATGGTTGTAACCGTTGCCTGACTAAGGCTGATTTTATTAGCCAGCTCACCGATAGTTGCCTGACCCATTGATCGAATGGCCTGAAGTAATAAAATCTGAGGCGCAGTAAGCCCCGTGGTTTTTGCAAGATATTTTGAGTGCAGATCCGTTGCCCTTATCACACGTCGCAGAGCAATAAGTACTTCTTCTATATGTTTCAACAGCCTGCCTTTGTGACTTTAAAAAAACCTGATTATAGACTGATCATTTTATTTATGTTGTGCAATCTTTGGTGCAGTGGCAAAAAACTATTTATTTTTATACCGCATCAATCCATTGGCACTTCAATAGCTGAATCAGTTCATTTTCTCCTACATATTATTTAGTGAACTATACTTAGTGCACTAAATAATATATAATAACGTATAAATTAAAGTTAATACTAATTTATATATTATAATAACTTAACTCGTTATGGACTAGGAAATTGCTTAGAAATTTAATTAGTAGTGTATATAAATACAGGTAAAATATCATTAAAAGATTAGAAATAGATCTACACCAGCCTTTACCCGAAGAGGGTTCAGCTGCATTCAAGTTAATTGCCAAATGTGCCCCTCTGGATACCAATTCCCTCTATTGCAACTTATTGCAATGCAGCCATTTTTCAGGCACCTCAGTTGCCGCTACTTACCAAGGTGAATTGGTCGGCTTTATCTCCGGCTATCTTGTTCCTGAGCGATCTAATACGTTGTTTATCTGGCAAGTGGCTGTAGACAAGAAAGCGCGAGGACAGGGCTTAGCCACCAGAATGCTAGAAAACATTTTGGCCAGACCTCAATGCAGCAAAGTCAACGCAATTGAAACCACTATTACCGAATCAAACCAGGCTTCATGGGCACTGTTCAATCGTTTAGCCAGCAAATTGAACACCCAGCTCCATAGCTCAGTCATGTTTGATCGAACGCAACACCTTGACAACAGCCATGACACGGAAATGTTAGTAAAAATTGGCCCTTTATAAAGGGCACAAGCTTTTAACAAGGTATCTCTGTAAACACAATAAAGGATAAGTAATTATGAAAATTTTTGATGAAATTGAATCTGAAGTTCAGTCTTATGCACGCTCATTTCCGCGTGTTTTTAATAAAGCCGTCGCAGAATTTCTTTATGATGAAGATGGCACCGAATACCTGGATTTTCTGGCCGGTGCAGGCACTTTAAATTATGGACACAATCACCCGGTATTCAAAGAAAAGTTACTTGAATATATACATAATGATGGCATTACCCACGGGCTAGATCTGCACACTAAAGCTAAAGGCGAGTTCCTTGAAACTTTTAACGAGAAAATACTAAAACCCCGCAATTTAGATTATGTTCTGCAATTTACCGGGCCAACAGGCACCAATGCGGTTGAGGCCGCTTTAAAACTCGCAAGAAACGTCACTGGACGTGAAAATATTATTGCCTTTACCAATGGTTTTCATGGCGTTAGTCTTGGTTCACTCGCTGCAACAGGCAACTCTCATCATCGTGGTGCGGCTGGCGTAAGCCTGAGCGGCGTCAGTCGAATGCCTTTTGACGGCTATCTGGGTGAAGATATAGATACCATCGCCTATTTAGACAAAGTACTCTCTGATTCCAGCAGCGGCATTGATAATCCGGCAGCGGTTATTGTTGAGACAGTTCAAGGCGAGGGTGGCATTAATGTAGCGAGCTTTCAGTGGTTAAGGGATTTGCAATCGATCTGTAAAAAACATGATGTTTTATTGATTGTTGATGATATTCAAGCGGGCTGTGGTCGTACAGGCACCTATTTTAGCTTTGAAGACGCGGGAATTTATCCAGACATCATTACACTATCCAAATCATTAGGTGGCTACGGTCTACCCTTTGCGATGGTGCTTATTCGTCCAGAAATAGATCAATGGAAACCGGGTGAGCATAACGGCACCTTTAGAGGCAATAGCTTTGCCTTCGTTACCGCTAAAGCAGCCATTGATACTTACTGGTCAGATGATACCTTTTCAAAAGAAATAAAACGTAAAGGTGCGTACGTATCTCAACGCCTTGAATCAATCGTAGATCGTTATGGCGAAGGTAACTTCACAACCCGAGGCAGAGGTATGTTTCAAGGGATTAATTGTGTTAATAGTGATTTAGCAGGAAAAATCACGCATAAGGCTTTTCTACAAAATATGATCATCGAAACCAGTGGTGCTGAGGATCAGGTGGTTAAATTTTTCTGCCCTTTGATTATTAGCGATGAAAGCCTAAAAAAAGGCATTGATATCATTGAACAGGCGATAAAAGAAGTTTGCGCCAAAGAAGATTCAATCCCTGAAGAAAAAGATTACTTTGCGATTTCTGAGTAAATTTATAACTTATTACCCTCTAAAATATAGTTAACTAAATAACCATGATCATTAGACAACTACAAGAAGCAGAAAACAGTAAACGCCGCATAGTATCTCCCGATGGCAATTGGGAAAGTACCCGGCTGTTATTAAAAGAGGACAATATGGGGTTTTCATTCCATATCACCACGATTTATGCACACGCAGATTTCCAGATGCACTATCAAAACCATCTGGAATCAGTCTACTGTATTTCCGGGGAAGGTGAGGTGGAAACTCTGGCGGATAATAAAGTACACCCCATTACACCTGGCACACTTTATATTTTAGATAAACACGATAAACATATATTACGTGCCTTTACCGAAATGAAAATGGCTTGCGTGTTTAATCCTCCGCTTAACGGCAAAGAAGTTCATAACGCTGATGGCGCTTATGAGTTACAAGCGTCACCGTTGGATTAGTTTATCAAGCACAGTGTAATAACGTAACTCGACGCTATACATTATGACTAAGTTAGGTTTTGTCTGCCTGTAAAAACTACAGCAATGATTTAAACTAGCCAAAGACCACCAAGGATACTCAATTGATTATCAGTTTTTTATGCTTTATGGGGCTATTTGTTGCCATTGGCTTAAGCTCTTTATTTAAAAGCCAAAACACCAAACAAGACTATTACTTAGCCAGTGAATCTATTTCACCTGGCTTAGTCGGTCTATCCGCGGTGGCTACTAATAACAGCGGCTATATGTTTATTGGTGTGATTGGTTATATCTATACCACAGGGCTCGCCTCAATATGGTTAATGCTAGGCTGGATTGCTGGCGATTTTCTTGCCTCCACCTTTGTCCATGCTCGCTTGCGTAATGCGACAGAAAAAACAGGCCAAGTGAGTTATGCAGGTCTATTAAGTCATTGGCATGGCGAAGGAAATAAATCACTACAACGTATCATTGCAATTATTTCACTGGTGTTTTTATTAGCCTATGCCAGTGCTCAGCTGGTTGCCGGCAGTAAAGCACTGCATGTCTTGCTTGGTTGGCCTATGTGGGCAGGTGCTGTATTAGGTAGCATCATGGTGGTTTTTTATTGTATTGCTGGTGGAATCCGGGCTTCAATCTGGACCGATGCCGCACAATCAATTGTCATGATATTTTCCATGGGTCTATTACTGGTAATAGCTATTAGCACACAGGGTGGCGTGGGCGCTAGCATAGATCAGTTAAGTCACATTGATGGCTTTCTCGATTGGTTTCCCAAAGACCTTGCCTTACCTGGATTAGCCGGCGGCATTTTATTTGCAATTAGCTGGATGTTTGCAGGGCTGTCTGTCATTGGGCAGCCGCATATTATGGTTCGTTTTATGGCATTAAACGATCTTAAAAAAATGCGTCAGGCCAGATTCTGGTATTACAGCTGGTTTCTACTTTTTTATTGCATGACCACAGGAATAGGCCTGCTCTCTCGTATTTATCTGGGCGACATTGCCACATTTGATGCCGAATTAGCACTCCCAACCATGGCCCAGCAACTATTATCGCCGGCCTTTGTCGGCTTAATTCTGGCCGGTATTTTTGCGGCAACCATGTCCACCGCGGATTCAGTGATATTGAGCTGCTCAGCCGCACTGACACATGATTTATTACCTCATGACATTGAAGACACGCGCTTACTCAAAGTCGCAACAGCGCTAATCACTTTGGCCGCGTTACTATGGGCACTGCTTAACAGCCAGAGCGTATTTAGCCTGGTTATCATGGCGTGGTCTGGTTTAGCCAGTGCTTTTGCACCGTTACTGATCGTTTTATGTCTAGGTGGCAAACCTAATGAAAAAACAAGCCTATTAGCTGTTTTTATAGGCTTGGGCTGCGCAATGTTATGGCACTATATGGGCTTGAATAATGCCGTATATGAAGGAATGGTCGGTATTATTGCCGGGCTATTAGTCCTTTATACTCCTATCTTATTTAAAAAGACTATGTATGGGCTAGCTGTTGGTAAGCTTTGTACCTCAAAAGTTTTGGTATTTTTCCGTTAGCATGAGCTACTTAAAAATAACGGCCCAGATAATTACCCACACTTATAGTGCATAGCCTTTAAAAAAATATCGCTGCTTGATATTAGACTTCAAAGCCGGAAATGAATAACTGCAATAGGGCGAGTCTGCATGGATCCTATAAAATAAAGCATTAAAGTGATAAGCTCCCGCATTGTTTAAGCCAGTCATCTACTATATATTGTGTATCACAAAAAATAATATAAAGAGGAATAACGATGCCAGCACAACCTAATAAAACCGGACATGGCGGTTGTCCACATGATTGCCCTGATACCTGCTCTATGGTTTATGAAGTTGAAGAGGGGAAACTGATTGGTGTTAAGGGCAATCCTAATCATCCGATGACTCGAGGCGGATTGTGTATCAAATTAAACGACTACGAAAAACGTCATTATCATCCAGACCGTCTGCTATACCCGCTACGACGCACAGGTCCCAAAGGCAGCAAACAGTTTGAACGGATTAGCTGGGATGAAGCACTGGATGAAATAACCAGCAAATGGAAAGCCATTATTGATGAGCATGGGCCACATGCCATTATGCCGAACAGCTACCTTGGCAATCAGGGGCTGGTTCATGGTATGAATGGTGGCGATGCTTTTTTTAATCGCATGGGAGCAACGGTGACTGAACGCACCTTCTGCGGCGAAGGCTCATGTACAGCCTGGTTATTAACGGTCGGCCCTACAGCGGGCGTTGATCCTGAAAGCTTCATCCATTCTAAATATATTGTTCTCTGGGCCTGTAATTCAGTCAGTACCAATTTGCATCATTGGCATATTGTTAAAGAAGCCCAGAAAAAAGGGGCAAAAGTGATCGTTATAGACTCTTTCGCCTCAAAAACAGCCAAACAAGCAGACTGGCATATTGCCCCTAAACCCGGAACCGATGGTGCTTTAGCCATGGCAATGATCCATACTCTTATTGCAGAAGGTCTGATTGATCAGGATTATGTAGACCAATATACTGTCGGCTACCCAGAGCTTGCCGAGCGGGCAAAAGATAGAACACCTGAATGGGCTGAAGAAATAACCGGCATAGCTGCTAATGACATTCGTCAGTTTGCCCGCGAATACGCCACCACACCACCCGCGGCTATTCGTTTAGGCGTAGCATTAGAAAGAAGCTATGGCGGTGGACAGACGATTCGAGCGGTAAGTTGTCTTCCTGCCTTAATTGGCGCATGGCGACAGGTTGGCGGTGGCGCTTTACAATTCCCGGTATGGGAACATCCATATAAATTTGATGTAATCTGTCGACCCGATTTAATTCCCGAAGGCACGCCTGTGGTTAACAACCTTCAACTCGGGCGTATACTAACCGGCGAAACAAAGCTTGATACGCCGATTAAATCAATGATGTGCTGGAATACCAACCCAGTAACCCAGGCACCTGAAACAGATAAAATTATTGCAGGCCTGAAGCGCGAAGACCTATTTATGGTCTCTGCTGAACACTTTATTTCTGATACGGCCGCTTATGCTGACATCGTTTTACCGGCATCAATGGGGGCAGAAATGGAAGATATGGTGCTGTCATGGGGACACCTCTATCTCACCTATAATGAAAAGTGTGTTGAATCACCCGGCGAAGCCATCCCAAACAATGAAATTTTCCGTCGACTGGCCAAAAGAATGGGCTATGAAGAAGAAAACTTCCAATGGTCAGACAGCGAATGCCTTGAAAACTATGTAGACTGGGATTCCCCTGCTTGTGACGGAATAGACCTGGCTTACATGCGCGAACATGGTTTTGCAAGATTAAACGTAGGCACCAAAGATAATCGCGCACCGCACAAAGAAGGCAACTTTCCAACACCCTCAGGTAAATGTGAATTTAAACTCGATGCTGCAACTAACTTTGTTGCAGGGCCCTTCAGACAAATGTATGAAGGTTTTCAGGCAGGTGAAGCATTAGATAGCCTGCCAGATTATGTGGCCTCTAAAGAAACCCCTGAAAGTAACCCTGAACTGGCTAAAAAATACCCGTTAAATATTATTTCACCCAAAAGCCACGGTTTTCTCAATTCCTGTTATGCCAATATGGATCATAAAATTAAAGCCCAGGGTGAACAGTTTGTTTTACTTCATGCTGATGATGCCAATACACGAGGCATTAAGGAAGATGACAATGTAAGAGTTTTCAATGGTCGAGGTGCATTTGAAGGTGTTGCAAGAATTACCGCTGATGTGAATGCCGGTATTATTGTCGCCACACTAGGTTACTGGAGACAATTAAATAAAGGCACCGTTAACTGCATTAGTTCAGCAGAATTTGTTGATATGGGGCATGCACCAACATTTTCTGACAATCTGGTTCAGATAGAATTGCTACGCTAAGTCGCTTGATAAACTCACAGACTGTATACAAGCAGAAAGTACAAAACACAAAAATTTACAATGGTACCAATGAGCAGATACAGAATAGCTCTCTTTTCAGGTTTAACCTTTGTAAGTTTTTATAATTAAAAAAATACACCCGGTGAAGACGAGTTATTTTTGCATTAGCCTTGGGCTTTTTGAAGGAGGGGACGTATGAAGATTCTATTAGTCGGTACAACAGGCACGATTGGAACTGCTGTGACACAGGCACTTGAAGCACGGCACGAGGTTCTGAGTGCTAGCCATACCCAGGCTGCGTTCAGGGTTGATCTGGCGAACCCTGAATCGATCAGGCGTTTATATGCCAGGGTCGGCAAGGTGGACGCTGTGGTCTGCGCAGCTGGCGAAACAGCGTTTGGCCCATTGCTAGCCTTGACCGACGCGGATTTTGCCCTAGGTATCACCAGCAAGCTCATGGGCCAGGTGAATCTTGTCCGTCTCGGTGTCGAACTAGTTGCCAACGGGGGGGGCTTCACACTTACGAGCGGAATTTTGAGTCGGCATCCGATGCCCAGCAGCGCGGCGATCAGCCTGGTGAATGCAGGGCTTGAAGGATTTGTACGTGCGGCGGCATTGGAGCTCCCTCGTGGAATCCGTATCAATGCCGTTGCTCCCGGTTGGGTTCGCGAGACGCTGGCGGCCTTGAAGATGGATCCAGGTTTCGGGATACCAGCGGCGCAGGTGGCGCAGACCTATGTGAGATCGATTGAGGGGAGCATGACCGGCCAGGTCCTTGATGCTATCCCAGGAGATGACTAAACCGCCGTTCGAGCGGATCTCGCATATATACTTCACACTGCCACAGCTGCGGTTTTCTATCGGCCGGTTTTTGCCGATAGCTGCGTTGCTGGAAGCAGTTGTCAATGGCCAATAGAATTGAGCCACTTTTGCAGAGAAATTGCTGGTAATTGATAATAATTAATTAAATCCAACATGATTGCTAATTGTTATATGAATTCGGTAAGTTTAAAGTATTCTCATTTCCAGTCCTTCTAATAAGAATCAATCGCAGGGAATACCGCTAATACGCTGAACAGCGCAGAGATTATTGCCAAGTTACTATTGGGGCAGCAATGCGTTTCATCATATCGGCTACTGCACCGGCACTCCATAAAATCGGCAATAGACCAATAAAAAAGGCCAGGCTAGACATAACATGGGGCGGATACGTCGGCTGGCATCGGTAACCATATCTTCAGAAAAGCCAGCTTTGCTTTGTAACTCGGTGATCAAGTTTAAGTAAATGAGACTGCAGGTTGCGCCGACGGCTAGCCCGCGATGCGCAGGCAAATTGCCTGCGCTCCTGGATAATTCAGGTTTTATACACTCGGTTTATCTAACGGCTTATTTCTGTTGATTAAATAATAGGCCACTGGAATGACAAATAGTGAGAACCCTGTTGAAGCAAAAATCCCGAAAATAAAACTCCAGGCCAGGCCAGAAAACACCGGGTCAAGAATAATCACTACTGCGCCAAACATTGCCGCTGCAGCGGTTAGCAGAATAGGGCGCAAGCGGGTAGCCCCTGCTTCTATTAACGCATCCTCTATACTCGGACGGTCTTCCCGGTGGCGTGTTTTTTCAATAAAATCAATCAGGATAATCCCATTCCTAACCACAATTCCTGCTAGAGCAATCATGCCTATCATGGCCGTTGCGGTAAAAAAGATCTGATCAGGGTATCCGTCTACCGGATTGGCAAAGAACACATTGAGTAACCAAAAGCCCGGCATAATACCGATGATTGTCAGTGGAATGGCAATCATCATAATTGCAGGTAAGCTTAATGAGCCGGTTTGTATGACTAATAACACATAAATCATTAACAAAGCAGCCGCAAAAGCGATACCCAGGTCACGAAATACATCGATGGTAATTTTCCATTCACCTTCGCCTCCTAATTCAGCGCTATAACCTTCTGCTAAAGGCTGATCGCTAAAATCACCGAGTAAGTCGATAATGGCTTCAACCGGGCTACGCCCAGCGGTATCGCCAATCACATAGGCTACTCTGCGCAAATTTTTATGGTACAGGGTTTGCTCATTGTCTAACTCTTCAATCTGGCCTAATTCAGCGAGGGGAACTAATTCACCGGTGCGACTTTTAATTCGTAGCGTCAATAGTTTGTCTATATAAGAGCGTTGTTCGCGCGGTAATTGCAAGATAATCTGCAAAGGCTGACGTTCACTGGCAATATGTAAAGTTCCTAGTAGTTGACCGCTTAATGCAGTTTTTAAGGTTTGCGCAATTTGTAAATTATCCACGTTAGTCAATGCGGCCTTTTCCCGATCGATATGGAACAGCAGGCGCTGGTAGGGCGCAAACGAATAATCATCCACATCGACCACGCCTTCTGTGTGGCTAAAGCGCGTGCGTACATCTCTTGCGACATCAATTAACTCATCATAGCTGGCATCTTCAGGGCCATAAACTTCAGCAACTAAGGTGTCTAATACAGGGGGGCCAGGGGGTGATTCGACTATTTTTACGTTGGCATTATATTTGTGGGCAATGGCTTCTATCTGTTTACGCATACGCAAGGCAATCTGATGCGATTGTTGTTTGCGCTGTTCTTTTGCGACCAGATTGATACGAATTTCTCCGAGATTACTGCCTTCACGCAGATAATAATGGCGCACCATTCCATTAAAATCCATCGGTGAAGCCTGGCCGATGTAGGTCTGGTAATCTGTTACCTCGACAACGGTAGCCAGATACAGACCTAAGGCGCGGGCAATCTGATCGGTTTGTTCCAGCGTGCTGTTTTTGGGCATATCAATGACTAACTGCAGTTCGTTTTTATTATCAAACGGGAGCAGTTTTAAAGGAACTGCGCGGGTAACTGCAAGCATGGCAGATCCTGCGAAGGCAATAATAATCACGAGAATAAATAATCTCGAACGGCTAGGCGAAGCTATCAAAGCCCCTAACGTTTTATGATAAAAACGGAAGACTCCGGATTGTTTTAAATCAAAGCCTTCTTCCCCGTCATGGCCTTCATGTCTTTTTAACAGTAAATAACTTGCCCACGGTGTAATGGTGAGTGAAACGATTAATGAAACCAGCATAGCCACAGGTACATTAAATGCCATCGGTGCCATATAAGGCCCCATCATGCCGGTGATAAAAAACATGGGCAAGAAGGTCAAAATAACAGCAAAAGTCGCGACAATTGTTGGTGGCAATACTTCCTGAATAGCCGATAATAAGGCTTGCAGCGGTGGTTCTTTACGCAGTAAATAATGTCGGTGAATATTTTCGACATTGACGATAGGGTCATCGACCAGTAAGCCCAGTGATAAAATCAAGGCAAATAAGGTGACTCGATTGATGGTATACCCAAAAATTAAATCACAGAGCAGGGTAAACGCAAAGGTTACCGGCACGGCTATCGAGACAATCAGAGATTCTCGACTGCCCAGAGAAAAGATCATCAGAATGACAATAATCAGGATGGCAAGCATTAAATGCTCTACCAGTTCATTGACTTTGTGATTGGCTGTTGCGCCATAGTCGCGACTAACCGACATAACAATATCATCAGGTATGATGGTCCCCTGAAAGCTTTGTGCCATGGCAATAACATCTTCAGCAACCTGTACCGCGTTACTGCCTTTGCGCTTGGCAATGGCCAGCGTCACAGTCGGCCATTCATTGCCAGCCTCATTAACAACGGGGTTTTGCTGCCCGAGCAAACGCATCTTTTCAGAGGCAGGACCAAAACCGATACGGGTGTAGGTATTAATATCTTCACCAGCATCCAAAATACGTGCAACATCACGTAAATATACCAGACGACCATTCGCATTTTTAATGACAGTAGCACCAACTTCTTCTGGCGAACTAAAATGCGGCCCTGCTTCTAAAAAAACTTGCTGATTGTTACTGGCAAAGTTACCGGTATTGACATTAATATTGGCATTGCCGACCGCCTGAATGATTTCCATGATTGACGTGCCATGCGCAACCAGTGAAGCCGGATCGGGATAGACTGTAATTTGTCGACGCGCACCACCAATCACCCAGCTTTTTGCGACATTTTCTACATCGCGTAGGCGGGCAATTAATTCATCAGCTGTGCGGCGTAAAGAGACTGCGCTTTGATTTTCTGATTTAGAAGATAAGCTGAGTAGGACAATGGGCACATCATCAATATTAACTGGTTTAATAATCCAGCGTGCGATGCCTGGAGCCATGTTGTCTTGATTGGACATAATCTGACTCCAGGTTTTGACCAGGCTGTCTTCAAGATTTTCGCCGACATAATAGCGCACAGTGACAATTGCCATACCAGGGCTTGCTGCCGAATAGACATATTCCACGCCTTCAATTTGTTTTAATAGGGATTCTAAGGGTGTGGTAACTAATTTCTCCACTTCTTCGGCGCTGGCTCCCGGAAACTCCACCATTACATCCATCACCGGGACGATAATTTGCGGGTCTTCTTCCCGTGGAGTTAGCATTAATGCCGCTGCACCAGCAAAAAAAGCGGCAATAATGAGCATCGGGGAAAGTGAACCGATGGTAAATGATTTGACGATTCGTGTTAACCAGCTGCTTTGGCTGATGTTTTTGTTTTTTTCTGTGTGTTGCAGATCACTCATGATAGGCTCCGGTTATTGTACAACCACGGTTTCGCCTGCATTCAGGCCAGATTGAATTTCTACATCGTTGCCATAATGCTTGCCAATACGGACTTGACGTGTTCGGAGTTGCTTATCAATAACGACTTTGACCACTTCTAATTGACCAATTTTACGCACTGCTGTTGCGGGCACTAATAAGCCCTCATGTTGGTCACAAACCTGATCTAACCAGCCAAACAAACCCGGTTGTAATGACGCATCTAAAGGCAAGGCTGCTTTAATTAAAATCGTCCGGGTTTGTGGGTCAACTTCGGGCACAATTTCATCGATTTCCGCAGTAAATTGTTGCTCTACCGTTTCAATTTTTACCGGTACTTGATCACCTAATTTAATATGCCGCGCGCAACTGGTTGGTACGGCTGCTTCAAGACGTAATGCCGCAGAATTATGCATGGCAACAATTGGAGCGCCGGCAAGGCCCATGTCACCCGGCTGTTTCAGACGTTGAATCACGGTACCATCGAAAGGTGCCTTAAGTATCGTATCTGCTAAACCAATACTGGTTTCTCTTAATGCGCTGCTTGCTGCATCTACCTGAGCTTTAGCAATCTGATACTGAGCTATGGTGTTGTCGTACATTTCTTTGGTTGCCGCTTCTTTGGCATACAGGTTTTTTATCCTCTGTGCATTTGCTGCCATGTTTTTGGCATTGGCCTTAGCTGCGTTGAGTGCTGCCTGTGCGCTATGTTCATGACTACGCTGTGCATCAGGGTCAAGTATTGCAATCACATCGCCTTTAGATACCTTATCACCCGCGTTCACTTTGATGTCCAGAATTCGTGCGGTAATACGGGGGGAGATGTTGATTTCAGAGCGTGATTTAACGGTGCCAGGCCAGGAAAAACTATCATCTAGCAATTGTTCTTGAACAATGGTTGTTTTACTGTTGGTATCCAGTGTGTTTGCAGATAATGGCGTCGTACCCGGGGTTATTTTTTCAGCGCCGATGATGCCTAACATAAACAGTAATATCAGTATTAGTCCAATAATGGCGAGGGAGAGGTAAATGATTTTTTTCATGGTAATAGTCGGTGAAGTCGAGGTAATTTATGTATAGTCAGCTTATTAAGTAAGTGTTTAATTATTACTTCCTGTTTTCGTTACAAAGTTATCTTGTAGGTTGGAATGAGGTACGAACCCCAATATTTCTGTGCTGTAATGTATTTTGTAGGGGTTCGCGCCTTACCCACAACCTACGCCTTCGTCTTTATAATGAATTGGTAAATAATTATTAAACACTTTCTAAGCTGAATTATTCCGATGTTCCAGTGACCCGATGCAGAGCAGCGTAAGCGCGAAAGGTATCAAAGCGGGCAGAAATAGTTCGGGCATTAGCCTGATCGCGGGCAACTTCTGCTTCAATGTAACGTGTCACCGACGCTGTGCCGGCTTGAAATTGAGCAGTGACCAAACGGAATGCTTCATCAGCTGCTGTTACCGAGGTTGTGGCTACTTTATGGCGCTGTATTGCGTCTGCTAGCGCCAGATAAGTGTTGGTAACTTCCTGATTGATTTGTAATCTGGCTTTACGGGCTTGCTGCTGTGCTTCTTTCAGGCGACTTTCTGCTTGCTTAACGCGCTGTTGCGTACCAAAACCGGAAAACAAATCCATTTCCAGTGCGATGCCTGTTGACACATTATCCTGATTTGAAGCAATAGAGCCATCCTCACTATTCGCGCCATAGCTCACATAAGCACCGACTCGGGGCAGGTATTCACCCTGAACAATTTTTACTTGTTGTGCGCGAGTTGTGACAAGTTTTTCGGCCATTTGAATTTCGGGTCTATTTGCTGAGGCAGTTATCAGTGCATCTTTAATAGAGCTGGGTGGGGCAGGTAGCTTTTTAATATCGCGGTTAATTGTTTCAACAGGACTAGAGCTATCTAGATCCAGTAATGTGCGCAATCCGGTTTTAGCCATTTCTATACCATTCGTCGCCTTTATTAACCATTCTTCTGTATTTGCCAAGCGAACCTGTAAGGATAATACATCAGATTTGAGCGTAGTACCTTCCTGATAGCGTATTTCGGCATTCTTCAGCTCACGCTCAACAGCATCTTTGGAGCGCTGGGCGATAGATTGATTTTCTTTGGCAACTGACAGCGCATAAAAATTATCGGTGACCATTTGCACTAGGTTATTTTGTAAAGTCGTGCGTTCCAATTCTGATATTTCCACACCTAACTCAGCTACTTTATAGCGATAATAGTCTTGTCCACCATTAAAGAGTGACAAGTTAGCAATAATTTCAGGGCGGAAATTGGTTCGTCCCCCAGGATTATTAATATTGGCAAAATCTTCTTGCTGGAAATCACTCTGGGCAACAATCATGCCGAAGACCTCTGCGGGGTTGTCAGTATAATCATAGCCTACACGGCCTTTAAGTTGCGGATAAAATGCGGCAAGACTTTCGCCTACTTGCGCCTGGGCGATGGCAATGCGTTGTTGAGTAATATGCATATCCGGGTTTCTTGCTAAAGCCAGATTGATAGTCTGAGTTAAATCTAACGGACCATCTAAGGTGAGAGCGTTGTTATTGCTAAGTTCATTTTGAGTTAACTCACTTGGGGGGGGAGGGTCGTTATTTTCTGTTGCAAAGCTACAGATAGTAAACGTAGAAAGCGCAAAACATAAGCTTGTGTTTATGAGGTGTTTTGTTTTGTGTTTCATGTATTATCCTTGAAGAGAGCGGTGTAAAATGGATGGTCCTGATTTACAGTATATATAAGGCATTGTTATTAATTAAAAAAATGCTTAAGCGTTTGTGTTCTGTTATTATTCAGGCTTTTTAAACACAAGTAAAAATAAAGTGGTAAATAAGTTGCCTGGTATTTTAGAGAATGCTAATATTAAAGCAAGTGAAATTTATCATGGTAATTATTTGATGAGTGTGTCACTGAGTTTTAGTTCCGAATAATAGTTTGGGTTTATAGCCAAAGCAAAATAAAACCAATAAATTTGCTATAGGCTATTTTTACAATCATACGAGGAGAATATAATGGCTAGAATAGTTATCTTGGGTGCTGGAATTGGCGGTGTGCCAATGGCTTTTGAAATGAAAGAAAATATCAGTGATGATCATCAGGTGACTGTGATTTCTGATTCTCCTACCTTTCATTTTGTTCCATCTAATCCCTGGGTTCCGCCAAAGTGGCGTACACCTGAAGAACTTAAAATTGAACTCGCACCTGTTTTTAAGAAAAAGGGCATAGAGTTTATTCAAAAAGCTGCTACTCAGGTAGACCCTGAAAATAATAAAATTGAACTAGACGATGGTTCTGCTGTTGAATATGATTATTTAATTATCGCCACAGGACCTCGCCTGGCTTTTGATGAAGTGCCTGGTCTGGGTCCTGATGGCTATACTTCCTCAGTCTGTCATGTGGATCATGCTGCGATAGCTGCGCAAGACTGGGACAAGTTCATGGAAAATCCTGGGCCAATTGTTGTTGGAGCTGTTCAGGGAGCATCTTGTTTTGGTCCTGCTTATGAATATCTGATGATTCTAGAAACGGAGTTACGTAAACGCAAAATCCGTGATCAGGTGCCGATGACATTTGTCACTTCAGAGCCTTATATCGGTCATTTAGGGTTGGGTGGTGTCGGTGATACTAAAGGGATGCTGGAAAGTGCGTTGCGGGAAAAAACCATTAACTGGATAACCAATGCTAAAGTCGATAAAATCGAAGAAGGCATGATGTTTGTGACCGAAGTGGATGCAAACGCACAGGAAAAGCAAAAACACGAACTTCCTTTCAAACATTCAATGATGTTACCTGCTTTTACAGGTATTGATGCTGTGCGCCATACTAAAGCAGAAGGCTTGATTAATCCACGCGGTTTTATTATTGTTGATGAACATCAACGTAACCCGACCTTTAAGAATATTTATTCTGTGGGTGTTTGTATTGCAATGCCACCGGTAGAAAAAACACCATTGCCTGTTGGTACGCCTAAAACAGGTTATATGATTGAGTCGATGGTAACCGCAACAGCGCATAATATTAGAGATGAGCTGGCAGGTAAAGAGCCGACTGATAAACCGAGTTTAAATGCCTTATGTCTTGCTGATATGGGTGATACGGGGATTGCATTTTTAGCGGTACCACAAATTCCACCACGTAATACCACCTGGTCACAAGAAGGTAAGTGGGTGCATTTTGCTAAAATAGGTTTTGAGAAATACTTTATGCGCAAAATTCGCAATGGGATTAGTGAGCCGTATTACGAAAAAATGCTTTTAAAATTTATGGGTGTGGTCCGTTTAAAATAGGTAGAAAAATGACTATAGATCGTATTGTTTTTGCTGTTGCTGGTGCGTTTATTTTAATTAGCCTGGTGCTGTCACAATATCATTCCATTAACTGGCTCTGGTTTACAGCGTTTGTAGGCGCTAATTTATTTCAATCTGCTTTTACAGGTTTTTGCCCTATGGCAATTATTTTGAAAAAACTTGGCGTTAAACCAGGATGTGCATTTTAGTATTTAGTTTTACTGAAGTCATAGCTAGTTATAAAAAGGGTTTTTACTTAGTGTAAAAGTCCTTTTTTGGTTCTTTTGTATATGTGAGGGGATTTAATATTTTGCTAAGCGTTTGTAAAAATACAACTATATAATAAATTTCGATTTACGCTTGAACTATGGACATAAATAACGCATAATACTCGCTCTTCAACGCTAGTGGTTGTCGACATTATGGTTACCATGTCGGTCCTCTCGCAACGATATTCTGTCAACTCCGCCAGGCCTGGAAGGGAGCAACGGTAGCAGAAGATTCGTGTGCCGAGATGTGGCTGGCATGGTATCCGCCCAATCTCTACATTCTACCACTCTGTCATGAATCATCAGGTTCTCGCCAGAAAATGGCGTCCGCATAATTTCACTGAAATTGTTGGTCAAGAGCATGTTAGTCAATCGCTGATTAATGCACTGCAACATAACCGTTTGCACCATGCCTATTTATTTACCGGCACCCGAGGTGTAGGTAAAACTACTATCGCCAGAATCTTGGCAAAAGCAATCAACTGCGAAAATCTTCAAGATTATAATCCCTGTGGGCAATGTGCTGTTTGTCAGGCGCTGGATGAAGGGCGTTTTCTTGATTTAATCGAAGTGGATGCAGCATCCCGTACTAAAGTCGAAGATACCCGTGATTTATTAGATAATGCACAATATGCACCCAATAGCGGTAAATATAAGGTTTACTTGATCGATGAAGTGCATATGTTATCAGGGCATAGCTTTAATGCTTTGCTTAAAACACTGGAAGAACCCCCCGAACACGTTAAATTTTTATTAGCTACCACTGACCCACAAAAAATACCTGCTACGGTTTTATCACGCTGCCTGCAATTTAATCTAAAGCGTCTGACCCCTAGTCAGATAAGCGAGCAAATGGCCTATATTTTAGGCGAAGAAAATATCCAATTTGAGCAAAATGCATTACGCCTGATCGCACGTGCGGCTGACGGCAGTATGCGTGATGGTCTGAGCTTATTAGACCAGGCAATTGTTTTTGGTAATGATGTGGTCAGTATCGAGACGGTGAGTCAGATGCTGGGTACAATTGCACAGCAACCGGTAGAAGATTTGTTACGCTGTTTAGCGCAAAGAGATGCGCAAAAGGTATTGCTCACGATTCAGGAAATGGCTGAATTATCGCCCGACTTTGCCGATATATTACAGCAAATATTGCATATCATACACCGATTGGCATTAATTCAGCTTGTGCCTTCTGTGGCAGAAACTGAGGATGATGCTGAGATGCTACGCGAACTAAGTTTGTTATTTCCTGCTGAAGAATTGCAATTGTATTATCAAATTGCGCTAATGGGTCAAAAGGATCTGAGTTTAGCACCTGAGCCAAGAGCAGGGTTTGAAATGATTATGCTCAGAATGTTGGCATTTAGTCCGCAACAAAGTGATGCTGCTCAACAGGCTAGAGTATCAAGTGGAGTAACAATTCATGATTCGCGACCTATTATAGAAAAGCCACCGATAGTTAAAGTTGCCAAACAAACAATACCTGAAGCCTCGATAAAAACTGTTGTAACTACTCCAGTAGTAACGTCAAGCGTAGATCTAGCATGGCATGATATGGTAGATGCCATGAATTTAAATGGCTTGCCACGTGAATTAGCGAATAATTGTATTTTAGAATCGGTAGACGAACGGCAATGTCATTTAATTTTAGACCCTAAATATCAAATTAAAGGCACGCGTTCTGAAGAAAAATTACAGGAAGCGATACAAAAATATTATGCAAAAGCACTGAAGCTAGTTATTAAAACGGGGTCTATCGCCAGCGACACACCTGCAGTAAAAAACCATAAAGACAAGTTAAATCGACAGCAAGAAGCAGTCGATGCGATAGACAGCGATAAAAATATACAGACATTAAAAACCAATTTTGATGCTCGAGTAATTCCTGGTTCAATCGAGCCAATACAAAACACTAACGAGGAGAAATAAATATGAAGGGTGCTCTTGGTAATATCATGCAGCAGGCTCAAAAAATGCAAGAAGACATGCAAAAAGCACAGGCTGAACTGGAAGCGATAGAAGTCACAGGTGAAGCAGGCGGCGGCATGGTTAGCATTCTGATGACTGGAAAAAGAGAAGTCCGCAAAGTGTCTATTGATGATACTTTGGTAGGTGATGATAAGGAAATGCTGGAAGATTTAGTAGCAGCTGCAATTAATGATGCGGTACATAAAGTCGCTAAGCTTAAAAAAGAAAAAATGGGTGATATCACAGCGGGTATTCCTTTACCTCCCGGGTTTAAAATGCCATTTTAAGCATGCCAAAGCAAGAATTGCTGGCGGAAGTTATTGATGCCTTATGCTGTATGCCTGGTGTGGGACCAAAGTCTGCACAACGCATAGCATTGCATTTATTTCAACGCGATCGAGGCGGTGCTGAAAATCTGGCTAAAGTATTGCAAATGGCTGTTGACCGGCTGGGTTTGTGCAAAAAATGTCGCACCCTCTGCGAGCATGAATTATGCAGTCTCTGTGCAAGTTCAGAGCGCGATCCGCAGCTAATCTGTGTGGTAGAAAGTCCCGCCGATGTCTGGCTGATTAATCAGGCAACAAACTATAAAGGCGTTTACTTTGTTTTGAATGGTCGCTTATCGCCATTAGATGGCATAGGACCTGATGAAATAGGCCTTGATGAATTAGAAAGGCAATTAGAAAGTAGTCAGATAACCGAACTTATTTTAGCGACAAACTCCACAGTTGAAGGTGAGGCGACGGCACATTATATTGCGCAATTGGCGTTACCCTACAAGGTCAAAGTAAGCCGCATTGCTCATGGTGTGCCGGTAGGTGGTGAATTAGAATTTATTGATAGCAGTACTCTGGCTCATGCATTCACTGGGCGACGCGATATTGAATAGGAGAAAACCATGACTGATTGTCTATTTTGTAAAATAGTGGCAAAAGAAATTGAACCGGATATTGTCTATGAAGATGAGCAGGTACTTGCTTTCAGAGATATACACCCGAAAGCACCAACGCATATTTTAGTGATTCCCAAACAACATATCGCAACCTTGAATGATTTACAGGATAAGCAACTGGCAGGACATTTACTACAAAGCGTAGCGCAGATTGCTGATTCGGAGGGTATTGCGCAAACAGGTTATAGGACGGTTATTAATTGTAATAATGCTGGCGGGCAGGAAGTGTATCATTTACACCTGCATTTATTAGGCGGTAGGCAAATGAGCTGGCCAGCTGGTTAATACCCCTTGTAGAGCAGGCTTTAGTCCGCAAGTATCTGCGTGCTGCAAGCCTATTCGATACTAACAGGGCAGCTACCAGATAGAGACAGGGATTGTCTTAATTAGTGGGCATTTTCTCGCGCAATTTTACAAATCGTTGATAGCGACTCTGTGAAATGATGCCATCTTCCACGGCTTTTTGTACAGCACAGCCTTTGTCTTTCAAATGTCTGCAATCATTGAATTGGCACCTTTCTATATAAGGCTGAAATTCTCGATAGCCATGAGCCAGTTGATTTTCTGAGAGTCCAGCCAAGCCAAAAATAGCAACTCCGGGGCTGTCTATTAAATCTCCGCCTTTGGGTAAGTGATAAAGCGTAGCTGCCGTTGTCGTGTGTCTGCCGTGCTTGGTTATTGCGGAGACAGTATTGGTTTTTAGCTCTTTATCTGGAATCAGGGCATTGGTTAAAGACGACTTACCAACACCTGATTGTCCGGTAAAAATACTGATTTTATTGCTTAGCGCCTGTTGTAATTTATCTATCCCGATATTTTTTTTTGCACTCACGCGAAACAGAGTATATCCAAGACTTAGATAGGTTTCAAGTTCCTGTTCAATATTGTCAGCAGTTGCTAAATCCGCTTTGTTATAGATTAAAAGTGCACTGATATTGCGATTTTCACAAATAGCAAGGTATTGATCTATCAGTAAAAAATCACAAAATGGTTCGGTGGCAAAGACCACAAAAATCTGATCAATATTAGCTGCTACCGGGCGTGTTTTTGTACCTTTATTGGGACGTTCCAGTAATGAATGACGTGGGAGAAGTTCTTCAATACATCCCTGGTCTTGCGCAACAATCCTTATTTTGACTTTATCACCGGCAGTAACTGTTGCTATTTTTCGTCTTGTCTGGCAAAGAATAATATGACCATCAACTTCAACAGCAATACCTTTACCCAGGTGGGATATAACGAGTCCATCATGCAGGTCGGTCATAAATTATATATAAGATTTTTTGGTTTTTTCCATTGCGCATAAATCTAGCAGCAAATGAGACACTAAATAAACAAGCATAAAATATTTAACAATTTACCACAGAGCACACCCAGGCTTGGTATCGCCAAAACTCAGTATGCTCTGTGCATATTTTTATAGTTTAGGTTCCAGATGCGCTATACGGATAGCAGCAGGGGGGTGACTATAATGAAAGGCAGAAAATAAAGGATCTGGGGTCAAGGTGCTGGCATTTTCTTTATAAAGTTTTACCAGTCCACTGATTAATTTACTTGCCTGTGCATGTTCAGCAGCAAAATCATCGGCTTCGAATTCAAACTTGCGTTGAAAATAAGCACTGATAGGCGTCATAAAAGTCGTGAACGCAGGTGAAACTAACATAAACAGTAGTAAGGCCGCTGCGTTAGAAGGTACATCAACGCCCAACCCAGTAAAGAACCAGTTTTGGGTAATCAGCCAGCCTAAAATGCCTAGGCTAATCAGACTCATGATGGAGCTGGCGACTAACATTTTAATGACGTGCTTGCGTTTAAAATGGCCTAATTCATGTGCTAACACAGCTTCCATTTCATCATCATCAAGAGATTCAGCTAAAGTATCAAAGAATACGATACGTTTATTGCTACCCATGCCGGTGAAATAAGCATTACCGTGGCCAGAGCGCTTTGATCCATCCATAATAAAAATACCATTACTACTAAAACCGCAACGATCTAATAGTTGATTAATACGGTCTTTTAACGTGCCATCTTCTAGAGGTGTGAATTTATTGAATAAAGGCGCGATAAGCGTAGGGTAAAGCCAGCTTAACAGTAATGAAAAACTGATTAAAATCGCCCAGGTCCAGATCCACCATGTGTTTCCTAGTGCTTGCATAACCCAGAGAATAAGAGCTAGTAAAGGTAGACCAATAATGGCAACCAGTGCTAATTGCATTAGTTGATCTTTAACAAACTGGGCAATGGTGCTTTTGTTAAAACCATATTTTTCTTCAATAACAAAAGTTAGATAAAGAGATGTTGGCAGCTCAAATAAAGACATGATCAAGAAAATCGAACCTAATGAAGCTATGCCTGTCATGATAGGCGAAAGCTGGAAGTCAGTCCAGAATTCAAACACCAGGCTTATGCCACCACCTAGCGTTAATAGCAATAAAAATATAATACCAACAACACTATCTATGTCACCAAGCTTGCCTTTTTCAACGGTGTAATCTGCGGCTTTTTGATGTGCTTCCAGAGTAATTGACTCAGTAAAAGCTGCAGGAACTTGCGCTCGATGTTTAAGTACGTGGGTTGATTGACGTCTGGATAACCAGAATTGCACGGAATAAGACAATACCAGTGCGATTAAAAAGATATAAGTAAAAATATTCATTGCTTGTATGCTTGTATAAATTTAGGAGGGTTAATTAAGAGTACTTTTCAGCTTGCTGAAAGAAATCTATTTTAAATTAATAAGGATAATTTTGTTAAAATTCCTGATCTCCAGAGTAATGTGGGTTCGGAGTGAGTCCCACTGTCCTGTACTATGGCTATACAGATTAGCCAATGCTACAATTTAGCACATATTTCTATTTTTTATGGATAAATAAATGGCGCAGCAACAAGAAAACCTGATATGGCTCGATCTGGAAATGACGGGTCTGGATCCGGATAATGATCTGATTATTGAGATAGCTACGGTAGTCACAGATAAGTATTTAAAAATTTTGGCAACCGGACCAGTGATAGCGGTACATCAGAGTGATAAGGCACTTGCCGCAATGGATGACTGGAATCAGGAACATCATGGTAAATCCGGATTGATTGAGCGAGTTAAAGCCTCATGCGTGAGTGAAGCCGAAGCGATGCAGCAGACACTTGGGTTTATTCGGCAGTGGGTCGGAATGGGCGAATCACCTATGTGTGGTAATAGCATAGGCCAGGATAGGCGTTTTTTGTATCGCTATATGCCTGAACTGGAAAAATACTTTCATTATCGCAATATAGATGTTTCTACATTGAAAGAATTAGCGCGGCGCTGGTCGCCTGACATTTTCGAAGCTGTGCAGAAAAAAGAAACTCATCAGGCGCTGGATGATGTGCTTGAGTCAATTGACGAACTTAAGCATTATCGTGAACATTTTATTAAAATTTAAAACTGTTTCAATATGAACTCACTTATTGCCGTTGCTTTTGGTGGTGCGGGCGGTGCTGTCCTTCGTTTCCTGGTCTCTTCCGGTGTATATCAGTGGCTGGGAAGAGGATTTCCTTATGGCACCCTGGCTGTTAATATTATTGGCTCATTTTTTATCGGCCTGCTAACCGAAGCTTTGATTTTACAGCGTATTGCAGTGAGTCTCGAGTATCGGGCTGCTATTCTGATCGGTTTTTTAGGCGCATTTACCACGTTTTCTACTTTTTCACTGGAAACAATGTATTTGCTTGAACAAGGGAATATATCTAAGGCACTGTTAAATATTCTGGTCAGTGTCTGTGCTTGCCTATTTGCTGTTTGGATCGGCCTGCTACTCGCCAGAACGCTTTTTATGTATTCGGGAGGTGTTGCGCGTGGAGTAGGATGGGCATTACCTTATGCATTAATGGTGGTGAATGCGATAGGTATTTTTTTTCTGGGCCTGATTGCGACCGCTTTGACGCAGAAAGTCGATATCATTGAAGAATATAAAGTTGCTCTGGCGGTAATTTTGGTCGGTATATTTATTACCTTGTCAGGTTTGTATTTGATTTTATATCTGATTGAAGGTGGTTTCTCTATAAAAACACATTTAAATTTGATGCTAGGTGTATTTTTAATTAATACCCTAGTTTGTTTATTATCTTTATGGGTAAGTTTATTAGTAGGTAAGCAATTATGAGCCAAAGACAAGTTACTATCGCTCGTGTTTATACTCTGGAAGGTCATGATCATTTAAATCATACGCTAGAGATATTAAAGCAAGAGAAAATTGTTGGCGTTACCGTGATTCGTGGTATTGCAGGTATCGGTTCGACAGGAGAATTACATACTTCGACACTACTGAGTCTATCGTTAGAATTGCCCATTATCATTGAATTTCATGATCAGCCAGAAAAGATAGAAAAAGCCATTACAGTACTTAAAGCCAGGTTAGACCTTAAGCATATTATTAGCTGGTCTGCTATGGCTCATATTTAAAGCATTATAGACAACCTCAATCTCAATTACATTAATAAAGGTATATTGTTAACATGTTAGACCCTCATTTATTTAGATCAGATCTTGAATTTGTACAGACACAATTAAAACGCCGTGCAATAGATTTTGATGCGGTTTTTTATACGGATTTAGAAAATAGACGTAAAGCGATACAAGTAAAAACTCAAGAATTACAAAATGAGCGTAATTTAAGTTCCAAATCAATTGGCCAGGCGAAAGCAAAAGGTGAAGATGTTCAACCACTTTTAGATCAAGTACAAGGTCTAGGTGATCAACTAAAAGCTGCAGCAACCGAGCTTGCTGATATTCAGCTGAAAATGCAGAATCTGATGGAAAGCTTGCCTAATATACTGGATGCATCTGTCCCAGAAGGTAATGATGAAGACGATAATGTAGAGATTAGCCGGTGGGGTATTGTGCCGGAATTTGACTTTCAGGTTAAGGATCATGTTGACCTGGGGGCTTTACATAAAGGAATGGATTTTGAGGTAGGTGCAAAAATTACTAGCGCTCGTTTTGTTGCTCTAAAAGGCAATATTGCCCGCTTGCACAGGGCGATTATTCAATTTATGCTAGATACACATGCAGATGAGCATGGTTATTCTGAAACCTATGTGCCTTATATTGTTAATGCCGATAGTTTATATGGCACGGGCCAGTTGCCAAAATTTGCCGATGATTTATTTAAAGTCAGTGAAGACCCTGATTTATACCTGATTCCGACAGCAGAAGTTCCCGTTACCAATATCGTGCGAAATGAAATTGTTGATAATGCTGATATGCCAGTAAAAATGGTTTGTCATACGCCCTGTTTTCGTAGTGAGGCAGGGGCGTATGGTAAGGATGTGCGTGGTTTGATTAGGCAACATCAGTTTGAAAAAGTTGAATTAGTGCAGATTGTCAAGGCGAGTGAATCAGAGCAGGCACATGAAGAATTAACTAATCATGCGGAAAATATCCTAAAAAAATTAAAATTAGCTTATCGTAAGGTTTTATTATGCTCAGGTGATACCGGCTTTTCATCCACTAAAACGTATGATCTCGAAGTCTGGTTGCCTGGGCAAGAGACTTATAGAGAAATTTCATCATGTAGTAATTTTAGGGATTTTCAAGCGCGACGCCTAAAAGCGCGCTGGCGTAACCCTGAAACAGCCAAGCCTGAATTAGTACACACTATAAACGGTTCGGGTTTGGCTGCTGGGCGCACTCTGGTAGCTATTATGGAAAATTATCAAACAGCAGAAGGAAATATTATTGTTCCTGAAGTACTCCGGCCCTATATGGGCGGTGTAAAGGTCATTAAAGTAAATAATGATGCATGCTAGTTATACTTCGTACGGCCACGGTTGCGGTTTTCTGACGGCCGATTTTTGCCGATAGCTGCATTGCTGAAACAGTTGCGTAGCTTGTGCTATGCGCCTGTCTCAGCGCCTTGCTCTCGACCAAAATCAACTCGCTATAAAATCCGCAACCGTCACCGCACGAAGTATATCTAGAAAACGGGTGTAAAAAGAGAGTAGCAGCCTAATCGTTTCTAGTGTCTTATAACTGATTGACTGTAATGAAAGTCTGGATCCAGAGAAAAATAAATTGTGATTGATGCTATTGCTACTAATAGTAGTAGCTGCAAGCTTCAGATTTGGATATTACAAGAAAAAACAAGTAAACAAGGATTTAGAGGCTAGTCGCCAATATCAATGTAAAGGTAAATAAAGCTGACAGAAAAATAGGCCATGCTGTTTAATTATCAGGCGATTTGGTGACTAAGGAACTGTTACTTGGCAAAGTCAGCAAGATAATCAAATCGTTGTTGATTTTTCACTGAATTTTGAATGGATGCAGCTTAAAGATTTATCTAATGTTTGAGACAAAGGTATTCAGGAATTGTTACGAGGTAGTTTGAGTCAGAAGGAGTTGTTGCTTCTATTATTGGAATGGATATCCATTTTGAAAGGCCTCATAATGAAAATAAATAAAGAGATACGACACCTGATAGCCGCCTTGGAGTTGAGTTTAAAATAAGTTTTGTATTGTGGGCTTAGTTTATTAACTAAGCCCACAATACAATATTCAGATCCCCCCTCAATACTCTAAATAATCAGCGTTGGGGGAGGGGCTATTGTTGCTCTACCTACGAGTAATAGCGAAATCTACGCGACGGTTTTCTGCGCGGCCTGCGTCAGTAGCATTTGATGCGATAGGTTTTGTTTCACCATAACCTTTGGTAGTTAAACGACTACCACTAATACCTTTTTCAACTAAGTGACTTTTGACTGCTTGAGCTCTGCGTACTGAAAGACCCATATTATAGGCTTCAGTACCTATACTATCAGTATGACCTTCAAGCCGTACAGTCATGTTTGGGTTTCTTTTTAATACGACAACTGCATTGTCAAGTATATGATTAGAAGCAGAAGTGATTTTTGCTGAGTCAAATGCGAAGTTTATATTATTATAAGACCAACATCCTTGCGAATTAACTTTTACTCCGGCCGGTGTGTCTGGGCATTTGTCATTTGGATCACAAACGCCATCGCCATCGATATCGCTACAACCAGCCGCTATTTTTGTATATAACATGTCTTCTACAAAGCTAGCCATAGATGTACTAGAAGATATGTCAGCTACATTGACGCTCTTGCCACAGTTAGACATATTGGATAAATTTTGTAGTACAACCTGTCCAGATGTGTTATCGCTGTTACCTACCCAAACTGTGTAGATACATAGGCGCTCGCCAAGTTTACTTTTTAGTGCTTGAGCTTCTGCTATCGTATCAGAAGGGGCTTGCTGTCCGTCACTGAGAATTAAAAGGGCAATGTTACCTTGCGCTTTGTCAAGTTCAGTCGCTGAATTAGCTATGCCTTTATCCAATGGAGTACCGCCGCTAGCACATTCTACTTGATCTAAGCCGGCTTGAAATTTTTTGTCTGAATGTCTGGTGATGTCCTGGTCAAGTTTGGTAAAACCCCAATCTAGACAATGGCCAGAGCCAAAGCTTTCTAGTCCGGTAGTAAGTGGAATATTTGCTGGGATGGTTTTATTAAATCGGTACAATGTTTGTTTTTCAACATCCAGTTTTGATTCGCCTAAGTCATTGCCATCATAAGTGGTATTAGTAGATGAGGACGCATCTAAAACAACAAAAACGGTATCAGTTTTTTGTTTAAACTGCGTTGTTGAAGTGCGTTGTGCAACAGGCGCAGCAGTAAAATTTGGATACGATGTTGGCGTAGTGGTGCAGCCCGATAACAGGACAAGGCCTGAAATAGAAACTGCGGGAATGATTATCTTCTTTAGCATGTTTTCTCTCCGGAAAAAGTAGGTGTAATGGGTGTAAGTAATATTTTAACACTTTCAATCTGTAAGTTAAGCATGAAATAATAGATATGCAAGAAATTTTATTAAAAGAGGCATAAATGAAAGTAATACAAACAATGATATTGAGCTGTTTTATGATGTTTAGCATGAGCATTTTGGCAGATACATTTGCAGAAATTCAACAACAAGCGGAGCAGGGCGATGCTTTAGCGCAGGCACAGATAGGAGCTATGTATCAACTAGGCCGAAATGGAGTGGCGAAAGATGCGCAGAAATCGGCAAAGTGGATGTTAAAAGCTGCAAACCAGGGCTTAGTGGAAGCGGAGGTGTTTATGGCGGCACTCTATGACCGTGGTTTGGGGGTAAAACAGGACGTAAATACGGCAACTCAATGGTATGAAAAGGCAGCGGCTCAACAGTATGGTACGGCATTAGCAATGCTAGGTAGGAATGATGTGGCTAAGGGCGGCATCGCATTTAATTATAAATCCATGCGTATAAGAGCCTCAAAACAAATTCCGGTAGAATATTCAAAACGATTTTTAAAACAGAAATAAACCCATGACAATAAAAACACGATTTGCCCCCAGTCCAACTGGTTATTTACACTTAGGTGGTGCGCGCACAGCTCTCTTTTCCTGGTTACATGCAAAAAAAAATAACGGCACCTTTGTTCTGCGTATCGAAGATACCGATTTAGAGCGTTCTACACAGGAGTCGGTTGATGCGATTCTTGAAGGAATGCAATGGCTAGGACTCGATTATGATGAGGGCCCTTACTATCAGACAAAGCGATTTGATCGCTATGCAGAAATTATCCGGAAGTTACTAGATCAGGGCGATGCTTACTATTGTTATTGTTCAAAGGAAGAGCTGGAAGGGCTACGCGAACAGCAAATGGCGGATAAGCAAAAACCACGTTATAACGGTAAGTGTCGTGATAATACTGAGGGGCAGGAGGAGATGAATCGGGTTATTCGCTTTCGGAATCCTGATGAGGGTGAGGTTGTTTTTGATGATTTAGTCAAAGGTAAAATTACTGTTGCGAATAAAGAATTAGATGACTTGATTATTGCACGAACTGATGGGAGCCCAACTTATAATTTAACCGTTGTTGTCGATGATATGGATATGGGGATTACCCATGTGATTCGAGGCGACGACCATGTTAATAATACACCCAGACAAATTAATATTTTAAAGGCTCTAGATGCTGATTTACCTTATTATGCCCATCTTCCTATGATTTTAGGTGATGATGGTGCCAGGTTATCAAAACGTCATGGTGCGGTCGGTGTTATGCAATATCGAGATGATGGTTTTTTACCTGAAGCATTATTGAATTATTTAGTGCGATTAGGCTGGTCATATGGCGATCAGGAAATATTTACTCGCGCACAAATGATCGAATTATTTGATATAAGCAAGGTTAATGTTTCGGCTTCAGCGTTTAATACTGAAAAACTGATATGGCTTAATCATCAATATATAATGAACTCAGAACCTGAGTTAGTTGCCAGGCATCTTGAATGGCATATGCAGCAACGTGGAATAGATGCTACTACACAAGGTCCATCCCTGGTTGATATTGTTAAAGCGCAGCGTGAACGTTGTAAAACATTAGTCGAAATGGCCGATGCCAGTGTCTATTTTTATCAGGATTTTACCGAATACGATGAGAAGGCTGCCAAGAAAAATTTTAAGCAAGGAACGGATGAAGTTCTCCAGGATTTACTTGATGTTTTTATGGCAGTAACTGAATGGCAGGGGGATATCCTGCATGATATTGTTTTACAGACTGCTGAAAAACTAGAACTAAAGTTGGGCAAAGTTGCTCAGCCTTTACGTGTCGCAGTCTGTGGTACAGGTATGTCACCCTCTATTGATGTTACTTTATCCTTATTAGGTAGAAATAAAACCTTGAGGCGTTTGAAAAATGCAATTAATTACATCAAAGAAAATAAAAGCTAGACAGCAGGTTATTATGATGTATAATCATTGGACTCAACTAAGGGGCCATAGCTCAATTGGGAGAGCGCAACACTGGCAGTGTTGAGGTCGGCGGTTCGATCCCGCCTGGCTCCACCATGTACTTGGTATGAAAAAGTTCTTAGTCCCCATCGTCTAGAGGCCTAGGACACCGCCCTTTCACGGCGGTAACGGGGGTTCGAACCCCCCTGGGGACGCCAATTAAAAATTCATAGGAATTGAGTTTTAGGCTTGTAAAAGCTATTTTATGTAATTTGGGAAAAGCGCATTATGTTATGTGTGCTTGCAATAAAGTCTTAGTCCCCATCGTCTAGAGGCCTAGGACACCGCCCTTTCACGGCGGTAACGGGGGTTCGAACCCCCCTGGGGACGCCAAACAAAAAGAAAGGGTTATCTATTCTGTAGATAGCCCTTTTTTGATTCTGGCAGGGTGATATTCTGGTTTGCACTTGTGGAATATGCTTGTCTCCTGAATTCAGGTCTTCCAATTTGTGGGCAATTGTATTAAATTGCCTGAACAAGTACCCAGGGTTTTATCACAACAGCCCACATTTTTGTATCATTTTTAATCCATAATGCAGCTTGCTGGTCGGTAACAAGGTGTACTTGCCGATTTTTCATCCAGTTTTCAACCAGTAATTTATTGTCTTTGGAAAAAGCATCAGCTACATCTATCAGATCCAGATCTGGGGCGATATTAACTGCTAAACCACTGGCAAAAAAACGTTGTAATTCAGTCCAGGCAATCTTTGAGGTTTCCTGGTTTACTTTTTCTTTACTTAAATCTTCTTCAGTCATTATGTTAGGGATAAGAGGTGGGTTTGTCTTAAGTCATGTCTGGCAGTGAGTACAATACACAGTCGTTCTTTGCGCTTGTTTTATGACAGTCAGTGTTTGCTGGCATTGTTTACAGGGTAAGCCGGAACGGCCGTAGGCGCTTAGTTCTTGTTTGAAATAGCCGGGTTTGCCATCACTACCAACAAAATCACGTAGTGTCGTGCCACCTTGCTCGATAGCCAGGCTAAGTGTTTTTTTTATCTGAGTAACGAGGGTATTGTAGCGCTTTAAAGATATATTGCCAGCTGCGCGAACAGGGCTTATTGCTGCATAAAACAGCACTTCTGTACAATAGATATTACCAATACCAGTGACAATGTTCTGGTTCATTAAAAATTGTTTGATACTGACTTTTTTATGTCTGGATTGTTCGTAGAGGTAGAGTCCCGTTAATTGATTGGTTAGAGGTTCGGGGCCTAATTTTCTCAGTAAGTCATGTTGATCGGGGTCTGTTCCTAGCCATAAAACAGCACCAAAGCGTCGTGGATCGGTTAAGCGAATGCTTTGATTATGCTCAAAGACGATTTCGAAATGGTCATGTTTGGTGGGCGGAGTCTTATCAGTCATAACCCGAAGGCTACCTGACATGCCCAGGTGGATTAACAGAGTGCCTGCGTCAAAGTGGAGTAACAGGTATTTTGCTCTACGGCTAAGGTTTAATAGCGTTTGATGCTCAATTAACTGTGGAAGCTCTTCAGGTATGGGCCAGCGTAGTTTGGGCTGGCGAATAATCACTTTTCGTACTTTTTGATTTTTAATATGTGGGCTGATACCACGTAAGGTAGTCTCAACTTCAGGTAATTCAGGCATTGATTATTGTGCTTTGTTTAGTAATGCAGTAAAGCGTGTATTTCGTAATCTTTCAGCTTATTTCTACCATTTATAAAATCTAATTCGATAACAAAGCCAAGAGCTTCTACTGTAGCGCCTAACTGTTCTATTAATTCGCAGCTAGCTTTAGCTGTGCCTCCTGTCGCTAGTAAATCATCAATTAATAGCACTCGATCATTTGCATTTAGGGCATCAGTATGAATTTCTAAGCTGGCTGAGCCGTATTCCAGATCATAGGAAATACTTTGTGCATCATAAGGCAGTTTTCCTGGTTTTCTTAAGGGAATAAATGGGAGATTAAGTTCCCAGGCGACTAGTGAGCCGAAAATAAAGCCCCTAGCTTCCATGCCAGCAACCGCAGTAATATCTCTGCCAAGAAAGGGGTGTACTAGCTGGTGTACTGCGAGACGTAAGGCGGCAGGATCTTTTACTAATGGAGTTATGTCTTTAAATATAATTCCTGGTTTGGGGAAGTCAGGAATATCACGAATTTTATCTTTTAGTCGTTGCATTAGAGTTGGATATTCTTTTTATAAAATGAGCTAGGGCGAAGTTCATTAACAGCAAGTGGTTTAATAATACAAAAAGCATCTTTCATGACACGAAAAATATTAGTGAAATTCATTTTGTTATTCCCGGATAGATTACGGATACATAGAAAAGCAACACTAAAAAAGTGCTTGATCAATAATGTTGGGTTTCTGTTAAGACCTGCCAGCAGAGTGATAGGGCCGCCTGAATTATCGCCACCTTTACGCAAATACTCAAATACACCCTGTTTAAGCAGGTCATTAGACATGACGCCATACAGCGCATTTGCCATGATATTGACATTAGTATTTGCGTGATAGCGATCCTGATAATAAAGCTCGAGTTTTTCGTGTAACAATTTTGGGTCGTTAAAATCCGGCATTGCGAGCAAGTGTGTGCTGAGTAAATAGACATCATTAAATACCGCAGTTAAACCACCGCCTGTTAGAGGGTGACGCATATTAAGTGCATCACCTAAGAGCACTGCACCTTTTTTTAGCACGGGTTTAGCTGGCATATAGTGGTTAGGCATGACTTTAAAATCATCATCTACCATAGCATTAGCAAAACACTCTTTGAATTCTTCAGGTAAAAATGGAGCAACATTATTTAAAATATGTTCTTGAATTGCGTCTTTTTTAGGTGCTTTATCCCCAGGATAGTCAATTAGGAGTCGTGTTTCAGTGCTAGAAATAGGATAGCAAATAAAGGGTGTTGGCGCAGATAAAAACACATGCCCATGGTTAGGGAACGGAAGGTTACAGTCATTTAAAACCAGACCAATAAAAAACGAAGTAACCGTTTTGACATTATTACTTAAATCTTTACGAAAATTGGAGAAAAAACCGTCGCTAGTGATGGTTAGTTTTGCTTTGACTATTTTGTATTCTCTAGTGTGTTTTTCACGGTATTTAACACCTATGACAACGCCTTTTTTATCTTCAATAAGCTCGGAAACAGTGCCATGAATCTGGGTGACACTTTCGTTTTTGAATACATCTTCACGAATTTTTTGTAAAAAACGTCCATTGTGTAGTCCAACTCCATGATATTCAGTAGAATCATCGGAGTTATAAGATATAGAGAAATTCTTGTCGTTATTAAATAAGGCATACCCGTAAACCGGCTGCGCATCAAAACCTTCGAGTAAGTGCTCTAAGCCCATTTTTTTTAGAGTTTGTACTGCGCCAGGTTGTAATAGTTCACCTACAATACGCCTTTTTTCGGTATACTCCCTGTCAATAAGCGCAATTTTAATGCCTTTAGGGGCAAGATAGGCAGCAATTGTCGCGCCAGCCATGCCGACACCGACTATGCAAATATCAAACAAATCATTATGTTCAGGAGATGTATTCATATGGAATCTCTTTAATGGGCGTTAACTTCTAAATTTTAATACGAACAACTAAACTTTAATAGCCCTTATGTTGATAAAAGCGGTTTAAGGCCCATATAGGGAAAATGTTTCGGTATGAGCTATAAGTAATCATGCAGTTATAGTTAAAAACACCCGATATGTTTTCCTGTGCCCAATCGCCATTGTCTAATTGTCTCTGTAGTAGTAAATTTATACCGCGTTGAATAGCTTCTTTGTCCTCTGAGTCTGCGGCTTGTAATGCCAGCAATGCCCAGGCTGTATTTATAACTTGTGATGTTTTCGCTTGAGTGTAAACCATATTCGCGCATGACTCATAAGTTTCCCCCCATCCGCCGTCAGGCATTTGCTTGCTGATTAAAAAATCACAGGCTTTGTTGATGCATTCTGATCTTAGGTCTGCATCGATATAATCTTTGCCCTGCACCAAAGCTTCTACTGCAAACCAGGTAGCATAGGTGAAACAGACTGCCCAGCCGCCATACCAGGAGCCATCCTGTTTTTGTTGTTTAATAACAAACTGTAAGCCCCTGGAGATTGCCTTGCGTATTTCCTGTCCCTTATAATCCGGGTAGCACTCTAGAATTTCAAGTAATGCAATGACGCAGGCTGAGCTACATTCAGTCCACGAATAATCAATCATAATATCGGCAAAAACTTCAGATGGATTCAGTTTTTCTAGCCATTTGGGTGCACGGCTTAATTCGTAAGTAGGCCAGCCACCGTCTTTATTTTGAAAAGACAAGATAATATCAACGGCTTGTTTTATACGTGCATCGCTAACACCCTGTTTAAGTATCCCTGTTTTATGAATAGCAAGGGTGGCGCTTAGGCCTTCAGCGGTGCAATCAGCGACAGGCCAGGCTTGTTCGGCGGTAGAAAAAGGCCAGCTACCTATCATAGGGTGACGAAAAAATTCTTTATGCGTCTCGTGCTCTTTTTTAACCTGCATATTATCAATAAATTGATAACTTTTCTTGATAGTCTCAGGGAATAATTGGCCTAAATCACTTTCCAGCATCGCACGTGTTGTAAAGGCAACATCCCATAATTGCGAACCATTATAGCCACTCATTTTCATGCCATCTTCAGCGATCCATAAATAGTCGTACCAACGAGCAACATGTTTTTTAAATTGTTCGGAATCCTTGCCATAAGCATGCCAGATACAGATCGAGTTAATGGCTTTACTAACGGGGCCTATGTCCAGGTATTCTGTTTGTGCATCTTCCGCATTAAGATATTTTAAAAGGTAGTTACTTGCTTTAGTTCTTAACCACTGAGGTCTGAATATTTCATAGCCGTTAGTGAAAAGATTCATCCATTTTAAGACAGGCGATTGAATTGTGTAGCAATCCTTTTCACATACCCTGTTTCTCTGCTTTGCCCAATTGATTGAGGCAAAATCTTCATTGTAAATTTCTTCTCTTAAGGATAATATTAATTCATTCTCAGGAACTTGTATGCGGTGTGCATAACAGTAAGCCATCGGTAGATACACCATGCGGGTGTGACACCAGTACCGTGAAGGATGAACTGGTAACCACTTGGGGAATAACCACATTTCCGGGAATAGACTATTAAAGCCGTTCCAGTCATATAAATTTAGCAGTGACAGGTAAAATTTCCCCCAGGAAGGAATAGCAGCTGCCCCGCCATTATCTTTAATCCATGAGCTGGCTTTGCTTAATCTTGTATCGTCTTTATCGACACCCAGTAAGCGCAATGAAACATATTGCATTACCGTTCCAAACATGGTCGGTTGTCCTTCAATATGCATACCCCATCCGCCATCAGAATGCTGATGGTTGAATAGGTATATTTTCATCATTTCCTGATGAGGCTTAGGGAAGGGTGTTGCTGAAATATAAGAAGCTATTAACAAGCCAGGTAGTAAAAATAGAGGACCACCGTAGTCGCCAGGCCAGTGTCCATCATCACTTTGCAATTGACTAAAGTAGTGCATGCCTTTAATCAGGCTATCTACTAATTCTTGTTCTTCAGGAAATTCTGCTGGTGGCTTCGTTCCAGAAAAGATAGCAGTTTTGTCTTGTAGTGCCTGTTGCCTAAAAACTTCATCAGCAGATGAAGGGTTATGCTGGCGATCGAAAGCGAAGTCTTTGCTGAAATCTTGCAATTCCTGCTCAGAATAATTATCTGCATTATTTAAATGATCGTCTATGTTTTGCGAATCAGCTTTGAACGCCCACACTTGGCGGCCATTTTTAGTGAAAAGTTTCCAATGATTCCAGCTTGATTTATTTTGCGACATGTTGGCTTGGTTTACGACCCCGATTTTATTAAAGAATATATTGTTAAAATATCAGTCGTTGTAATTATACAACAAGCGCAACAAAATGTGATGTAATAAGCACATATAAGCATCTTATTATTTGTGGTATATGTAAAAATATATAAATATAACAATGATATATGTATTTATTTGTGAGAAAAATTTTATTAGTGAAATGATAAAACTTGAATTTTCTGGCTCTGACAACTATACTTCTGATATGAAAAATTTAATTTTTGTTGTTTTTTTGCTACTTTTTGCTCAAGGTGCTTACGCTGACACCATGCAAGATAGTGTGTCAAAAATTGAAGCTAACTGGGTTAGTACTACTGAAGTAGGTTCTACGTCGGAACGAAAAAATATGTTTTTGCAACTAGCAGAAGATATTACTGATGTGGTTATTGCCTTTCCTAGTCAGGCTGAGCCGCTTATTATGAAGTCAGCTATTTTATTGACCATGGCTGAAGATGCCTCCAGTTTTGTAGCACTTGGTTTAGTGAAACAGGCAAAAGAATTATTAGCCAAGGCAATAGATATTGACCCGGAGGCGCGTGAAGGTTCCGCTCTAGTTACGATGGGAATTCTGTACTATAAAGTCCCAGGGTGGCCGGTCGCATTTGGGGATAATGATGCAGCTGAAACCTATCTTTTGAAAGCTTTAAAAGTCAACCCTGATGGAGTTAGCAGTAATTACTTTTATGCCGAATTCTTGTTAGAGCAGGGTAAGGGCGATCAGGCCGTAAGTTATCTTAACAAGGCAATTGGCGCAACATTAGATCCTAAAAATACATCATTTAAAATTAAAGCTAAGCATAAAGCTAAAGCAAAAGCAGCGTTAGCAAGTTTATCGTAATATTTTTGCTGACAGGCTTTTGTGCTATTTTTATTACCACGAAAGTGGTCTGTTTCAGCCACATAACTTCTTGCTACCCTAAACTGAATAGCAACTCAATCATTGACAGTCAGAAGAAGTAAATATTCACAAGAGGTACTACTCCGATGTATTTTCTTTATTGGCCCATTTTCCTGAAGTTAATGATGCGTATGTTTACGCCGCGATATTTTAGACCAAAATTTGTATTTTTTGTTGGTTTCATCATTATCCCCGCAATTTTGTGTTTTCGCTTAATCGTAGTATTTTTTCAGATACTGGACTTTTTTCTTTTTCCCGGATTTTGGCGTATAGAGATTAAACAGCCTTTGTTTATCCTAAGTAATCCTCGCAGTGGTTCGACATTTTTACATCGAATGCTAGAAAAAGATCAAGAATACACCTACTTGTCCTTATGGCAATCGCTATTAAATTCAATTACTTTGTATAAGTTAGTAGGTTTTATCAGTGCATTAGATAAAAAAGTAGGGGCCCCCATATCACAAATAGTTGATGCAATTGACAGGCATTTTTTTAAAGGCTGGGATGGTTTGCACAAGGCAGGGCTCCGTTTTTCTGAAGAAGATGAGTTTTTATTTGTCAGTTCGTTTTTAGCACCAGGTCTTATTCTTTTTTTTCCTTACCTGCATGAGGTAGATGATGTTTTTTCGCTGGATAATCTGCCTGTTAAAGCGAGAAAATGTCTGGTTAAAAACTTTCGCTTGTCTGTTCAACGTCATGTCTATGCAACGGGCGGTAACATCTTTCTTGCTAAAAATGCGGTTGCAGGAGGCAGGCTAGGTATCTATCAGGAAGCTTTTCCTGATATGCGTGTTATTCATATTCAAAGTGACATACTCAGGTCCGTTGCATCCTCTTTGAGTGTGTTTTCTAAACCCTGGTCATTCCATTCACCTGCTTGCTACCAAAGAAAATATGAAAGTATGAGCGTGATAGAAATGGTGAGAACTAATCATCAGGGAATAATCAATAATAGGCAAAATTTTACGCCTGAAAATTCGATTGATATTGAATACGACGATCTGGTGATTAATCCCGAACAAACTGTTGTGTCTATTTATCAGCATTTTGGCATGCCACTGAATGCTGAATATAAGGCAAGATTAGTGCTAGATTGTATTGCTGCAAAGTCATATCAGAGTGTACATGAGTATACAGTTGAAGATTACGGGTATACAAATGAAGAAATCACTCAGCACCTTGCCGATAAATCTATACAAAATCAGCAATGTGTTGCATAACTAGTGGATCTTTCACATCATTCATTTTTACCTGAAAGTAGTTTACACTTGCCCATATTTATTTAAATCAAGCATAAAAAACTTTAGTTTTTTATGCAGTTAGCAATAGCTAAAGTTATTGCACTCGAGTAATTGTGAAAACTGTAAATGAAGGATGAAAAATCTATAAAGACTTCGAATACCCTGATTAATACTGACTCCTTTATGTCTGTGTATGACAATAGTTGGTGTAGTTATTAAAATCCCACTTCTCTTGCCCAAATTAGCACAAAAAGATGCCAGATAATTTTATATGTGCTGCGCAGCTAAATAATTTTACCCGTATAATATTGCTCAATAATAAGTAATTGTAATTTCAGGCTACCGTAGTAATAACGTATATGAGTAATCGTTCTGCATTGTTAATAGATAAATTTTTTTACTGGTGGAGTACTCGTGTACTTCGATTTGCATGGCTGTTTATTGTATTTTTTGTCTTTTTATGTACAGCCAGTTTGTATTACACCATAAATAATCTGGGCGTCAATACTGATACATCAACCTTGTTATCTGAGGATTTACCTTTTCAGAAAAATCGTATTCGTTGGGAAGATGCCTTCCCACAGGATGCAGCAACCATCTTATTTGTCGTGGAAGCGCCCACAGCTGAGCAAACCAGCATAGCAGCAAATATACTGGCAAAACGTATTGCTGCTAATAAAGACCTTTTTGAGTTTGTTTATATTCCTGATGATAATGCTTTCTTAAAGCAACAGGGTTTGCTCTATCTGACACCCGAAAAACTAGGAGACTTATCTGCTAAATTGATAGATTCACAGCCTTTTATTGGTTATTTATCGCAAAATTATCATCTTCAGGGTTTACTCGAAATATTGGGTAAGGCATTAGACAATACAGATAATGATTTGCCGATGGATCTAAACCCTTTACTGGAAGGTATTGATCGGTCTTTAGTTGCAGTATCATTAGATCAGCCCTATACGCTTTCATGGCAGAAACTACTGGCATTCGATCAAGCTGGCGATAGAAATACTTTACGCAGCATAGTCAGTGCCAGACCTATCGCTGACTTTAAGAATATGAAGCCAGTTGAAAAATCATTAAATTTTGCGCGTGAAATAGCGCGCGAAATTCAGGCAGAAGACCCGCAAGTCAGTATCCGCATCACGGGTAAAAAAGCGCTAGAAGAAGATGAAATGCGAGTTCTTGCAGAAGATACAGTCTATTCTGGCCTGCTAGCATTAGTGTTAGTAATAATCGTGCTATTCATCGCCTTGCGTTCAGTTAAACTGGTGCTAAGCACACTGATAGTCTTGATTATGGGGCTTATTCTGACTGCTGGATTTGCGACAGTTGCGGTCGGACATCTTAATGTATTATCCGTCGCATTTGCGATACTCTATATAGGTCTGGGCGTCGATTTTGCCATTCATATCTGTTTAGCCTTTCGTGAATGCTGGGAACACCACATGTCTAGCGAAGATGCGATAAAAAAGAGCATTATCAACCTTGGTTTTTCCCTGTTCTTATGCGCTCTTACTACATCAATTGGCTTTTTTGCCTTTATTCCTACAGATTATGCAGGGGTTTCTGAGTTAGGTCTAATCTCCGGCGGGGGCATGTTTGTAGGTTTGTTTGTTTCTTTAACCTTACTGCCGGCTTTACTGAAAGTATTTTCCATAAAAAAACTACCGCAGCAACAGGTAACCCGCCTTCCCAACTGGATTTGTACTTTTCCCTTCCGCTATGCGAGAGTTATTCGCTATACATCCATTTTGCTCGCTATTGCAGCCTTATTTTCCCTCCATTATGTTTATCTCGACTCAAACCCGGTTAATCTTAGAGATCCTAATAGTGAGTCTGTAGTCGCGTTTAAAGACTTGTTGCAGTCGAAAACCCGATCTCCATTTGTGCTTATCGCCTTAAGTGATTCTCTGGCAAATGCAGAGAAATTAGCCAGTGAAATGCAGGGCTTGGACACGGTCAATAAAACCATAACTTTAGAAAGTTTTGTTGCAAAAGATCAAGATGAAAAACTGGCCATTATTGAGGATTTAAGCCTGGTTATGGGTACAGAATTAAATAGCTTTGATCGTCCATTAGAAGCAGCAGATTCTCGTAAAGCTTTGCTGGAATTACAGACAAAAATCAATATCGCCTTAGCCAACCCTACAAGCAAGGCTACGCCAGAGTTGTTAGAGAAATTGCATCAGCATATTACTGAATTTATTGTTTTTGCCGATGCCTCGGAATTATCTGCAACTAAATACCAGCAGTTTGATAATAGTGTTTTAGGGTTATTTCCCTATACCATGCAGCAATTAAATACAGGTTTACAGGCTTACCAGTTTGGTTTGGCTGATATACCAGGCTATATAAGTGAAAACTGGCTTAGTCCATCGGGTGTTTATAAAATTATCATTGACCCTAAATATGATCTTAATAAGGCTGAAAACCTGAAAGCCTTTGCTATCGAAGTACAGAGTCTGGATGACTCCGTGACCGGGCTACCTGTCTCTGACCTGGCTGCGGGTGATGTGATAGCTGAAGTTTTTATTCAGTCATTTGCCACAGCAATACTGGTTATTTTTCTGGTTTTACTCATTATTTTGAAAAGTTTGCGAAATACATTGCTAGTGATCTGGCCTTTATTACTCGCTGGACTGCTGACTGTAGCAACTAATGTGCTTTTACAAAACCCATTCAATTTTGCCAATATTATTGCTCTGCCTTTATTAATGGGGATGGGAGTAGATAGTGGCATTCATATTATGCATCGTTTGCATGAAGGCCTGGGTGTTAATGAACATTTACTACAGACCAGTACTGCGAGAGGGGTGTTTTTCAGTTCATTAACAACACTATTGAGTTTTACCAGTCTGGCATTTACCAATCATCAAGGGATTGCAAGTATGGGAATGTTATTGGCCATTGGAATCACTTTTACACTAATTTGTACCTTAATAGTCCTGCCTGCCTTTAGTGAAAGGCGAGTAACCCTTTAATTTATTGTTGCTGAAAATATTAGGGCAAAAATACTTTACGTTGGGATGTTATAAACTGCTTTTGTTTAAATTTTAAAAATAATTTGTTATGCATATCTGGAGATCATGTTGAAAATCGTTTTTGTTGCAGACAATGTGGATGGGGAAAAATCAGGAGGCGTTGTCTCAACTCGGCGGTTTATTGATTATTTCAAAAAAACAGATGATTTAACCATTGTGAGTACTGGTAAGGCAGAAGAAAATAAAATTGTATTTCCGGATTTTTATGTGCCATTTGCTAAAAAACAAATGCAGGAAATGGATTTTTTATTTGCCTGGCCAAATAAAAAAGTATTAACAGCAGTGATTAAAGATGCTGATTTAGTGCATATACAATTCCCATTCTTTTTGGGCTATCAGGCTTTAAAAATCGCACGTAAAATGAATAAGCCTGTGGTTTTTGGTTTTCATGTGCAACCGGAAAATCTGATGTGGAATATAGGCCTGGATTACGAATGGTTAAATGCCTTTTTATACCGTTTTTTTATTACTGTTTTTTATAATAAAGCAGACTTGATTTTGTCACCCAGTGTTTTTGGCAGACAAATGCTGGAGAAATTTTCTATCCAGGTTCCGGTAGAAATTATATCTAATGGTTTACCCGAACAGTTTCGACCAAAGCAATGTGTTAGAGAGCCTGAATTTGCAGATAAGTTTGTTATCTTAATGGTAGGTCGATTAGCTAAGGAGAAGCGTCATGATCTGGTTATGCAGGCGATCAAGCAATCTAAATTTAAAGACAAAATTCAACTGGTTGTTACTGGACAAGGGGCATTACGTGCCGAGTTAATTGACCTAGGTAACACTTTGCCCAATCCAGCTTTTTTTGAATACGTCAGTCAGGAAAAATTGATTTCCCTGTTCAATACAGCTGATTTATTTGTTCATGCCTCAGAAATTGAGTTAGAAGGCATGGCTGTTTTAGAAGCGATAGGCTGCGGCCTGCCTGCTTTAATTTCTGATGCCCAACACAGTGCTTCAGCGCAGTTTGCTTTAAATGATGACTTTTTATTTTCTGCAGGTAACATTGAAAGTCTAGTCGATAAATTAGACTACTGGATCGGTCACGAAGCCGAGTTGAAAGCATCAAAATCAGCTTATGTAGAAAAAGCGCAGACCTATGCATTTGATGCCAGTGTGCAGCATGCAAGGTCATTATATCTGGGGTTGGTGGATAGCAAAGCAAACAAATGATTTTTTAATAAGCATAGCTTCCTCCCTCTTGTTTGATAATATGATTTCATAATTCGGAACCTGGGTATCCTGCTTAAATTTTCATGTTTTATTTTAAAATTAACAAATAAATTTGACTTAATTATCTTCTTCACTAGTGAAACCAGAGAAAAATTAGAGCATAAAAATCGATATTGAAGATGGATATAAAAGAATCAAGCAAGGCTGCGATCATAGACGAGCAAATTGCTCCGCTCCGCGAGTAAGTCTCTATGAGAACATACCTGTCGACTATAAAATTTAATATGAGGAGATAGAAATGGCTACATTTAGCGTCAGCAACTTGAAACCTCTGTCCATAGAGACGAAGCAGCAAAATGACAATCTCCGGCCTTTTTTTACCCAGTCGCTCGATCTGCTCTGCATTGCCGGTTTTGATGGCTACTTCAAGCATTTAAATCCAATGTGGACAACCCGTTTAGGATGGACTGTGGCGGAGTTAGTGTCCAAGCCCTTCATCGATTTTGTGCATCCTGATGACCGCGAGGCCACGTTGGCTGAAATTGACCGGCTCATTAAGGGCGAGAAATCGATCTGCTTCAAGAATCGCTACCGTCACCGGAATGGCTCTTACCGCTGGTTAAGATGGAGTGGGTGGCTCGCGCAGGGAGGCCAACGGTACTACGCCATAGCTCAGGACCTCACCCGGCAGAATCGGCAGGAACGGGAGATCATCGAAATTGCCGACCGAGAAAAAGAGCGTTTGGGCCTAGAGCTGCACGACGGTTTGTGCCAGAGCCTCGCCGGTATTGCCGCGCTAAGTTCGACGCTTTCCAGACGGCTGGCGGCGCATGCCGACACGACCGAGTTTGCCGCTGCTGCCGAGATCAATCAACTGCTCAACGAAACCATCCGTCAGGCCCGCGACCTGGCTCATAATCTAAGTCCGATTGGACTGAACATCATCGGTCTCCAGGGGGCGCTGGAAACTCTGTCACTCAATGTCCAGCAATGGTTTCACACGACTTGCACACTCACCTGCGATCGCTCTTTTCCCAGACTTGATCACGAGGTCGAAGGACACCTGTTTCGCATTGCCCAGGAAGCCGTCAACAACGCAGTTAAACACGGACAAGCCGATCGGATTGAAATGAGTCTTTGCGTAAAGGGTAAGGAAGGCATGCTGAGCATTCAGGACAATGGCATGGGCATGTCCGGGAATTCAGGTGATTCAAAAGGGATCGGGCTACACATCATGTCTTATCGGGCGCGACTGATCGGTGGCATCCTTAAGCTGAGGCAGCTGAAACAATCTGGCATGGCAGTTATCTGTGTTTTTGCGCTAACTGAAACACTCGAACCCGGTGAGGACCTGGATGATGCTTGTAAAAACGCCTGAACCCCGCGACCCGGCCACAAGGACAATTCTTATCGTCGATGATCACCCCGTGCTGCGTCGTGGGCTCACCGCGTTGATCGATTTCGAGCCCGATCTTATTGTCTGTGGGGAGGCCGCCACTTATCAGGCAGCGCTTGAAGCCATACAAGCACATCAACCCAATCTGGTTATTGTCGATCTCGAACTTGGGAAAAGAAATGGCCTGGATCTGATTAAGGACATCAAGATTCGCAATCCGTTAATCCCGTTGTTGGTGCTGACGATGCATGATGAATCGCTTTATGCCGAGCGCTCCCTGCGAGCCGGCGCTGCTGGTTATGTCA
>CAYWLM010000007.1:0-1572 GCA_964459125.1 uncultured Methylomonas sp.
TGTTTATTGACATCATCGTGTGTAACAATGAAATTGTCACCAATGGCGTTAACCTGGAAAACCAGACTACTATGACCGAATTCATCGGCGATAGCCATGGATTTACAGGCTTAGGTAAAATCAGGTTTCAAATAAGACGTTTCATTCATGCGTTTTCACTAACACCACACCCGGTTACCTTAATTACTGCAAAAGGTAAAACTGTTTCGACCGCAATTACCGGTATGGTCTTACTGGACTTTCATAGAAAGGGCCTACTATCTAATTTATTTTCGGATTCAATTTCTTTACGAGACAGACGTATTTCTGTGGCCTTATTTGCACCACAATCTATCCTTTCCTATCTACAGTTATCTTCATCATTACTGCTTGCTACTCAGAAAAAAAAACTACCTCAACAACTAGGTTATATTCGCACTGCTTCGTTAACCATTAAATCGCCAGTTGATACTCATTTTCTGGTTAACAGGAAACCGTTAACCACGCGTGAACTGTGTATAAAAATACTCAATGAAGGTGTCAGAGTTAATGCAGGAGATAAATTCCGCGACAGTCAACACTATACCGATGACAAAGAAAATGTTGTTTGTGAACAATTACCCCAGCAAGACAGCAGAATAAAATATTTAAGTGCCGCATTACCTTTCTTTACGCACGCTTTGGAATCAGATTTTAAAGATCTCTTTCTAGCCTTAAAGGAGAATGCTAAAACGACTAACACTTTTGTATTATTGATGATCCTAAGTGCTTTATTAGCAACTTTAGGTTTGTTTCTAAACAGCCCTTCTGTTGTTATTGGAGCCATGGTTTTAGCACCTTTAATGTCACCCATTATTTCATCTTCTATGGGTTTATTGCGCTCCGACTCCGATTTAAGCCGGCGCTCATTTAGCACCTTATTTACAGGGATGTTTATTGCGCTATTCTTATCTGCATTAATGGCTTTTCTCTTGCCTTTTCAAGAAATTACCAATGAAATCGAAGGCCGACTCCACCCATCTACCTTAGACCTGCTCGTTGCCGTACTTTCAGGTATCGCCGGCGCTTTTGCTAATGCCCGTGAAAACATTGCCAAAAGTTTACCGGGAATAGCCATTGCGGTCGCACTGGTACCGCCTTTATGCGTTTCTGGAATTGGAATTGGCTGGCTAAATTTCGATGTTTTTTATGGGGCAATGCTGTTATTCCTAACTAACTTAACAGGCATCATTATGGCTGCTGGTGTGTCATTTATGGTGATCGGTTATGCGCCATTTTCACGCGCCAAAAAAGGGATTACAATTTCAGTCTTTATGGTCGCAATAATTTCAGCCCCTTTGATTTTATCTTTTGCTAATATGCAAAAAATCGCTGCTGTAAAAAAACAGCTACTCAGGCAGGGTTACACTATTCGCGGTCAAACATTACAATTGCGTAATATTAAAGTACGCTTAGGTCGTCCTTTGAAAATCAGTGCTGATTTGATGAGTACGCACACACCGGACACTAAGGAACTGGCAGACTTTGAACAGCAACTCACTAAGCAGCTAGGCCAATCGGTGGCAATCGATTTTTCAGTTCGCCTGGTCACTG
>CAYWLM010000007.1:1672-9978 GCA_964459125.1 uncultured Methylomonas sp.
CCATGAGGATTTTCCATGCGATGATAGATTGACTTAAAAGCATCATCTGCTTTTTCCTTAAAGGTGATGACATATTTTTCCAGTAGCAGAATACTGATCTGATCATATTGCAGTTCAAACCCTGCGTCGCTCTCAGCACTGATGCCTTTAAGAACGAGATAGAGATAATCCTCATACTCTTCCAGCTTGGGACGTTGCTGAGTACTTAAAATATCTTCTAAAACAAGTGGGTGAATATTAAACTCATTGCCTATGCTTTCCGCCACTCGTGTATCAGATAAACCATCAACGTTTATCCAGGTAATAAGATCGCTATCCTTAAACTGACTCAATTCTGAAAACAAAACATCCTCATGCCGCACCAAAGTGTCAGCATTATATTGAATAATAGAAATCTTGCTTGTAATGTCATGCACTTCGCCGATGTGAACCAAGGATCCTGGCGGTAAACCTGATTTGTCAGCAGAGCTGTTTAATTCCATTTGATCTGACTGTTTATGCAGACGATGCCAGTGAGGATAAGTAAATTTCATAATATCAGCCCTGTTTTAACCTTTTTATTGTTAACATTTCAAACCTGCAAAACCAAAAAAACTGAGGTTAAACAGCTAATTTATTACGATATAGGGTTGCGCTAATCACGGCAATGGGAGGTATCACAATATTTAATACCGGAACCATCAAAGCAAATAACACCATTCCGCCAAAACTTAAGGCGCCAATCCGGACTGTTTTAAGTAACTGTCTTTGTTCAGAAAAGAGTGCGCCTTCATTTTCCAGAGGATAGGCAAAATATTCCATACTCATGCCCCATGCACCAAAAAGTCCCCATAAAACCGGAGCAATCAAGTTTACTCCAGGGATAATTGAAATAATAACAATGGGAATGGCACGACTCACTAAATAGGCAATTCGCCTTAATTCAGAGGCTAAAACAGCAAGTATTGCCTGTTCTTGAATATCTCCTGTTTGATTATTCAGGATATGCTGTGTTTTAGCGGCTAATCCTCCGTAAAAAGGGGATGCGATTAAATTAGCCATTAAGGTAAAGGTAAAAAAACCAGCGACAAAAAAACTGATAAAAAATAAGGGGTATATTAACCAATCCAGCCACAGCAACCAGTTGGGTATAAATTGTGCGATTAACACGCCAACATAGTGATAACCCAGATACAGCATGCTGGAAAACAGTATTAAATTGACCGCTATCGGGATTAATACATATTTTCTTAATCTCTTATGCCATAGTAAAGACCCTCCTTTTGCCAAACTCTGCACCGCAAGCCATGGGTTTGCCCCGGTTTTTTTATTAAATTCAATATTCATTTTTTAATTCTCTTACACCTTGTTCAAAAGGATTAAACACCGCGCCACGCTCGGTGACGATAACACTTATTAATTCTGCGGGAGTAACATCAAAAACAGGATTCCATGCACTGACTAAACTCCCTTCTTGCGCATAACTATCCGGTAAAAACTCACTTGCAGCACGTTGCTCTATTTCAATTTGGCTGCCATTTTCAATACTAAAATCTATGGTTGATACGGGGGCAACAACCATCACCTTAACACCATGATATTGGGCTAAAACAGCTAGAGAATAAGTACCAATCTTATTGGCTACATCACCATTTGCGGCAATACGATCTGCGCCGACAATAATCCAGTCAACCTGTCCACTGTGCATCAACATTGCTGCCGCAGAATCGGCAATCAGTGTTACGGGGATATTGTCTTCAGCCAACTCCCACACTGTTAATCGAGCACCTTGCAACCAGGGACGCGTTTCCCCGGCAAACACTTTACGCTGCTGTCGTTGATGTGCACTACGAATCACACCCAGTGCCGTACCGTAACCACCTGTCGCCAAAGCACCGGCATTACAATGAGTTAATAAGCCCTGAGCATCAGCCAAAATATCTGCGCCAATTTCACCCATCTTCTTATTAGCCGCAATATCCTGCTGGTGAATCTGTATTGCGGTATTAATCATTGCGTCGACAGGTGAATCCGGTATGGATGCTAATTTTTCCTGCATGACAGCTAGTGCCCAGAACAAATTCACTGCCGTTGGCCGTGACGCAGCCAATATTGCAATATCAGCATTCACTTTGTGTTGCCATTCAGTATTATCTACTACAAAATGCTCTAATACTGATAAGGCAACAGCATAAGCTGCAGCTATACCTATCGCTGGTGCGCCACGGACGCGCATGCTTCTTATCGCTTCCGCGACCTCAGGAGCCGTGGTAAAAATATCATAATGTACCTGGCTCGGTAATTGCCGCTGGTCTAATACTGATAACTGCCTGTCTTGCCATAGCAAGGCGTGGACCTTGAGTTTATTTGGGGAACTACTCATTAACACGTATACTCACTTATCATTATTATTTGCAATCATGCACAAATTAAAATTAACAGGATAACGGGTAGTCTAGCCTATCTTTTACTAACAGATTTCGACCTGACTTATCGCGTTTTTCTGGATCAATAACCGCCCTACTTACTTTAATATATGCAAGTTGACACTCTTATTAATGCTCGCTGGATTATACCTGTAGAACCCCATGAAATTATACTAGAACATCACTCCTTAGTGATTCATGAAGGCAATATACTGGATATATTGCCACAACAACAGGCACAGGAAAAATACCAGGCTGCGCAACAAGAAGACCTGAGCAACCATGCCCTTGTTCCTGGTTTCATCAATGCTCATACACATGTGGCCATGACGCTATTTAGAGGTATTGCTGATGATTTGCCGCTTATGGACTGGCTGGAAAACCATATCTGGCCTTTAGAAAAAAAATGGGTGAATGAAGCCTTTGTACGAGATGGAACCGATCTTGCGATTGCTGAAATGCTGCGTGGCGGTACCACCTGTTTTAATGATATGTATTTTTTTCCTGAAATCACTGCTCACCAGGCTATTCAGCATGGTATACGTGCCAATGTCGGGCTTATCATGATTGACTTCCCGACTGCCTGGGCTAGCAGCCCTGAGCAATATATGGAAAAAGGGCTGGCACTACATGAAAAGCTTCGTCACCAACCTTTAATACGTACACCTTTTGCACCTCATGCCCCTTATACTGTTTCTGATGAACCATTACGTCAAATCAGTTCGCTCGCAGATGAATTGAATCTGCCAATTCATATGCATGTTCATGAAACACACTTTGAAGTCAGCCAAGGTGAACGCCCTCTAAAACACCTGCATGAATTAGGCCTGATCAATCCTGCGTTTATTGCGGTACATATGACTCAATTAACGCATAGTGAAATCACCAAATTTGCACAATCAGGTGCGCATATTGTGCATTGCCCTGAATCGAACCTAAAACTCGCTAGTGGATTTTGTCCGGTACAAAAATGTCTGGATGCGGGCATTAATGTTGCTCTGGGCACTGATGGCGCTGCAAGTAATAATGATCTGGATATGCTCGGGGAAATGCGTACCGCTGCATTATTAGCTAAAGGGGTTGCACAGGATGCCAGTGCCGTTAATGCCGCAACGGCATTACGCATGGCTACCCTAAACGGCGCTAAAGCTCTAGGGATAGACGATATTACCGGATCTTTAATCAGAGGCAAAGCCGCAGATATCTGTGCCATAGATTTATCTGCAATAGAAACACAGCCGCTTTATAATGCTATTTCGCAAATTGTGTATTCTACCTCACGTCATCATGTCAGCGATGTCTGGGTCGCAGGTAAACAATGCTTAAAAAACAAACAATTGACGACGCTGAATATTCAGGATTTAAAAAAGAAAGTTGAGCAATGGCAACATAAATTACAATCACCTATCAGTGAATTAACTTGAACCTTATCAGGTGCGTCACACGCCGGTCATTTAAGTCAAAAAAACTCTACATTATTATTTAAAATGTCCGAGCAATTTCTGTTTGCCTTAAACGTCACAGCACCGATTCTGATACTGTTAATATTAGGTATTACATTCCGTCGCACAGGTTTTATTGATCAACACTTTATCAATATCGCCAATAGCTTTGTGTTTAATATTACCTTGCCATGTCTACTGTTTTTCAGCATTGCAAGTACACCCCTTTTTCAGGCTACTAATATTCCGCTTTTTCTATTTGGTGTCGTATTTACCCTGGCCAGTGCTTTTATATTCTGGTTAGTCAGCCTAGGCTTAATTGAGCCTGATAAACGCGGAGTTTTTGTTCAGGGCGCTTTCAGGGGTAATCTGGGTATTATTGGCATCGCCTTGGTATTCAATGCTTACGGTACAGAAATGTTGGCAGTTGCCAGTCTGTATATGGCACTCATAGCTATAATAGATAATCCTTTATCAGTTTTAATATTAAAGCCCAAAGGACACAAGCCCTATAAATCCATCCTGACAAACCCCATTATCATTGCCGTTTTTTTAGGTTTGGTCTTTTCAGGACTACAAGTCCCTCTGCCAACATTTATAAATCAATCAGGTCAATATCTGGCACAAATGACGCTCCCCCTTGCGCTTATTTGCATTGGAGGAAGCTTATACTGGGAAAACTTTCAACATCATCCTAAAGATGTTATCTGGGCCACACTTTGCAAATTATTATTTATGCCATTATTAGGTACTATTCTCGCGATTTATCTGGGGTTTAGAAACCAGGAATTAGGCCTTATTTATCTGATGCTCTCATCACCAACGGCAGTATCCAGCTATATTATGGCTAAAAAAATGACCGATCACGGTACAATAGCCGCTGAAATTATTGCGTTATCAACAGCCAGCAGTACCCTGATCATCACTGCAGGGTTAGTTCTTCTACAATCAACAGGCTACCTATAATGCGTATTGTGCTCTCATTTATCTTTATAGTACTGCTATGGTCAACAACGCCATTGGCAATAAAATGGAGTGCAGAAGGATCCAGCTTTATTTTCGCAGTCACCGCACGCATGTGCATAGGCCTGATTTGTATATTCTTTATGTTATTTGCTATGCGCCAGCGGCTGCTCTGGCACAGTAAAGCTAAACAAACTTATTTTGCGGTCGCTGTGCAAATTTATGGCGCAATGATGGCCGTTTACTGGGCCGCTCAATTTATCCCCTCCGGCTGGATTTCCGTTATTTTCGGACTAACACCTTTTATCACTGCCGTATTATCTGCACTATGGCTAGGGGAAAGAAGTTTATCATGGGATAAATTACTGGCGTATGTCCTCGGTATTACAGGGCTCACAGTAATGTTTCACTCCGCTTTACACATTAGCTACAACACTGCCATAGGTGTATTCAGCGTATTATTCGCTACTTTTTTACAAGCCTTTAGTGCTGTCTGGGTAAAACTTATTCATGCTAAATTGCCAGCTATCACTCAGGTAACAGGTGGAATGCTATTTGCGATTCCCTTTTATCTAGCTACCTGGTGGTTAATTGATGGCACACTGCCGGACACATTGCCGATCAATACTGCCTTATCAATTTTATATTTAGGGCTCATTGCCACCCCGATTGGTTTTGCGCTATATTATTATATTCTGACGCATTTGCCGGCAACACGTGTAGCCTTAATCACCTTGATATCACCCGTATTAGCACTATTATTAGGTCACTATTTAAATAAAGAAGCCTTGACACTGGAAATTGCAATCGGTTCGGGGCTTATTTTAAGTGCATTGATTATGCAGAGCTTTATCGGCCAAATCAGGCGTCTTAAAACTTAAAGTTAATATTATGTTATTCTCACAAAAAAAATTATCACTCCCCACTCCAGCTGAAGCGTTACCTGGTCGTGTAACCGCAATCTGTATTCCTGAAATACACTTTGTCACTGCTCAGCCTATTGCACCACCCTTCCCTGAAAATATCCACGTAGCAATCTTCGCTATGGGCTGCTTTTGGGGCGCTGAAAGGTTTTTTTGGCAACAAAAAGGCGTCTTCAGTACAGCGGTAGGCTATGCAGGAGGACTAACACCTAACCCGACCTATAAAGAACTTTGTACCGGATTAACCGGGCATACCGAAGTCGTCAAAGTGATGTTTGATCCGCAGAAAATAAGCTATCAGGATTTACTGATTCTTTTCTGGCAAGCCCACAACCCAACTCAGGGGATGCGCCAAGGCAATGATATCGGCACACAATATCGCTCAGCTATATACGCAACCACTGCCAGGCAACTTGATGCCTCCCTCAGTTCTAAACAACATTATCAGCTAAGGCTCGATAAGGCCGGACTAGATCTAATCACTACAGAGATAGCTCTTGCGCCTATTTTTTATTATGCAGAAAATGAACATCAACAATATTTAGCCAAGAACCCTGATGGTTATTGTGGATTGAGGGGAGTGGGTATCTCTTTCAGCTAAGGAACTCGATTTGAATGAGTGCTTTTTACCTTGAAAGGCGCTGTATTTTCTCAAAATATTTAAAATACATTTGACTGTTCATAATACCGCTACCAGTCATTTTAACCGCATAAAAATCAAAACGTTCATGCGTCATTGGTAGCGGAATTATTGGCTAAACCCGCGAAATTTATCTTCAGATGTTTATATTTCAATTGGCCGGATCGGGAACAAAAAAGCAACGGCTCGTAGGTGGGACGTTGCCTTCTAATAGCTTTGTAAGGATCGTGCCGCTTCCCGTGACGGCACCGACGGCCAACTGCGTACCCGTGGATACACTCGTACCTCCACTACCCCCCCCCTGAACACCACAATACTGCTCGAAAAATTCACGATCACAATCGGCCGGTCCAATGAACTGAAAACCCAATTGAGGCGACGCCGCTATGGGGCATGAACAGACAATCTCGTCTTTGCCTATAGCACCTAGAAATGGCCAATTTGTTCCAGCTGTAGCTTTGACACAAAGTCCGCCATTACACTGTGCAGACAAATTCCCGGAGCCTGGGCATGTATAGATCGCTAGAGCATCGGGGCCAGGATACCCCTTTACCAACTGTGGAGGAGGAGAGAACGTGCTGACCATAAAGCCACCTTCGCCAGACACTTCCATCAAATCACAGACATCTCCAGCGATTGGTCCTGGTGCTGGTGGCTTGTTGTTGGTAAAGAAAAAGGGCAAAGAAATGCTTTTTCCTACCTTCTGATCACATTTGCAATAAGCCACATTATCAATGGTAAAACACTGCGCAGATGCACAGAGTGCGTATTCCTGTGCTGGGTTCGATTCAGGATCCGGACAGATTTTGAACGCCGTGGGTCGGCCGAACCATACTTCCAAGCCTAATTGTTGCGCTTCCTCTTTCTCCGCAGTCGATAATTCTTGTGCCGCATGAATTACCGGCGAACAAAAGATGCATAGTAAAACGAGCCTGGACCATCTCATCATCGAATAAAAATATAACATCGCACATATCTCCTTAAGAGAGAAAAATAATTAATATAAACACTTTCTACGCCAGAAATTATAACTGTGGCAGCAGAAATTACAGTGCTTACACCATAAACACTATACCTGTAGTAGTCAACTAAATCCAAATAAAGAACTGCCATAAATACTACCATCAAAGTGATCAGTGCAGCTTGATAAGTTTATCTATTCCAGTTGCTTAATATTCCGATCCAATAGAGCGAGTAAGTCTCGACTAGACTTGAAATTTTAGCTCGCTTTAAACTTACTTTTCATAACAATAGACACCCAGTTACCGTCGGTATAATGCCAAATGTATATTCCGATAATACAACTAATCTAGTTTAACCAGGTCACTTATACGATTATCATTTTAGAACGATTATTCATAAGGTATAATTCAGCTTTTTACCTAATCCATCATTTGATTCGAGGGAGCTTAATGAATATCAAACTTTCTGACCGACTTAGCGCAGTTAAACCATCACCAACCCTGGCAATTACGGCAAGGGCAGCAGAAATGCGTGCAGCGGGAAAAGATATTATTGGCCTGGGTGCTGGCGAACCTGACTTTGATACTCCTGAGAATATTAAAGCTGCCGCTATTAAAGCCATTAATAATGGCTTTACGAAATATACTGCGGTTGATGGTACGCCAAGTTTAAAACAGGCTGTTATTGATAAATTTAAAAACGATAATGGCTTTGAATATACGCTTAAGCAAATTCTAGTCTCTTCTGGTGGCAAGCAAAGCTTCTATAATTTAGCTCAGGCCTTACTAAACAAAGGTGATGAAGTTATTATTCCTGCTCCTTACTGGGTTTCTTATCCTGATATTGTTCTGCTTGCAGATGCCATCCCGGTTATTATCAAAACGACTCAAGCACAAAATTTTAAAATATCGCCAGCTCAATTGCGTGCAGCCATTACCGATAAAACCCGTTTATTTGTTATTAATAGCCC
>CAYWLM010000007.1:10078-48524 GCA_964459125.1 uncultured Methylomonas sp.
CTCAATTGCGTGCAGCCATTACCGATAAAACCCGTTTATTTGTTATTAATAGCCCCTCTAATCCAACTGGTGTTGCCTATTCTTTAGGCGAACTACAGGCACTTGCTGATGTTTTACTAGATTTCCCAAATGTCATAGTCGCAACCGATGATATGTATGAACATATTCTGTGGAAAAAAGGCAGCTTTGTAAATATACTCAATGCCTGTCCTGAGCTTTATAATCGTACAATGGTACTTAACGGTGTGTCTAAAGCCTATTCGATGACCGGTTGGCGCATTGGTTATGCGGCTGGTCCAGAAGATATTATTGCCGGCATGCGTAAAGTACAGTCACAAAGCACATCTAATCCCACTTCTATTTCTCAGGTAGCCGCTGAAGAAGCTTTAAGAGGTGATCAAAGCTGTATTGATACCATGTTAGTTGAATTTAAAAAACGTCACGATTTTGTGGTTGATGAGTTAAATAACATGCCTGGAATTGAGTGCATCAAATCTGACGGAACATTTTATGTTTTCCCTAATGTTGAAAATTTGATTGCTGAGCTTGATGGTATTAATAATGATCTTGATTTAGCTGAGTTTTTTATTGAACATGCTGATGTCGCTTTAGTCCCAGGTTCAGCTTTTGGTTGTCCGGGGCACATTAGAATTTCTATTGCAACCAGTATGGAAAATTTGCAGAATGCTTTGCAACGTATCAAGAAAGCGATTGCTTAAACTTGCTTTTTCGGCTTAGGTTTTTTCTAATATAAACCTAAGCCGATCTACAGTTTAAAAATTCATATTGCCTTGCACCCATATTTTCTGGGTATTTTCTCCTACACCTGCATCAACAGCGGCTACACTATCAGATGCGTCATAAAAAGCATACTTAGCCAGTAATTGATAATGTTTTCCAAAATTCTTGGAGACCAGAACATCGTATTCATTACCATATTCTCCATGACTATTTGAATCAGTAAAGTGATGATAGGCAAATAAAAATTTAACACCATAAAAACTTTTATCTATAGATGCCTGGATATCTCGTATACCATCATCCGGCGTTACCAGAAACTTATCAGCCCACCCCTGAAATAAATGAGTTGAGCCCAGCGGTGTTTGAAAAGCATAAGTTCCATTACCATCTAATTGCTCCATGCCGGATTTAATGGTAACCCCGGCATACGTGGCCCCTAATATAATATTGTATCTATCTAATGCATAATTGCCGGGATTATTTTGATAGTTAGCCTGATTACTGTACCCCACATCATAAGATAACCCAATATCATGCTTTAACTTGGGATCGCCATGTATTCGCACCCCGTATGTTTGCGTTGAATTAGAAGCTTCAACATAATCAGCTAACCAATACCCATATCCTGTCAAGGTACTAAAGCGTCCAAAATTATAACTAAAATTCAGCACAGGCATGGTAATCGGATGTTCAGTAGAAATAACTGTCTGCACCTGTCCTATATAAATAAAGTTTAGCGTTAAGTTTTCTATGGATTGATTGCTAATCAAAACAGAATCAAAGGTTTGCTCCATTTGCCTCCAGGAGTCATTGCCGATAAACCGCTGATTATCTAAAATAATCTTCTGGCGACCACCTTTTATTAACGTATCAGGAAGACCTGTATAGCTCAACCAAAACTGATTAAGTTCTTGCTCTTGTGGATCTTCAACAATTTCATAATTAGTCAAACCATTACGCAAACTATTATAGTCATTCTGCATAGCCAGGTTTCCTTCGTACTCTGCGTAAACTTGTACACCATGAAACTCAGGTGTCATATAGCCAAAACGCAAGCGTAGAGTATTAGCATTCGCTGTTTGTATGGGTAAATCATTAGCTATGTATACATTTTCGTAACGATAACGCAAATCAAATTTAACTTGACCATATTCGCCTTGCTCACCAAACAACAGTGCATTTTCTACCTTTTCATTAATATTCGCTGCCTGGACAGATAAAGCCATCAAAAAAGAAACAGCACTGGCACAGCTAACTCTAAACGAAGAGCTAGTTAGTTTTATCATTAGAACCTTTCTCCACTAATGTATTGTCAATTTTAATTTACAAAGAAACCCGTCTATTTAAGAAACGTTCTAAAGTAGCAAGCTCTTCAGTGACAAATGGATCACTTCTCCCCCTCACCTCTAGATATCACTCGCTGACTATCATTGTCACTATACATCAAGTACTCCCATTAACCCTCGTCCGTTGCCCAGAAAGAAGCTAGTTCCACTTTAAATCCCCTTCGGAACCAGAGCGTGCCCCGGTAACCAGTATTAAGGTGTACTTATATTCTTTTAAGACAGGCATAATTTGATCTAAAACACTATGTACATTCCAATTCAACCGTGCTGAAATGCCAAAAGTAATATTTTAAGAAATATTGACTAGTAGTTTGTCTCTATATTCTTGATTCGACCTATCCATCCAATATTGCACGTCGAATCAATGCATTTTTTTGTATAAAATATTATTTACTGCCAATTTCAGCCAAAGCGCTAAAAGCATCTACATCTGGCGCTAAAGATTTGGATCGGTATCTCTTGAAAATATTTGACACACAATCAGTAAAGAATTTAAAAGAAATGCAATAATTAATTGTTTTATAGTTTATGCATGTCCAAGTTAAAAATTGGGCCTTAATGATACCAAAATTCCTATCAGCTGTGCATCCTCTCATATCAGTATCTAGCATATATTTTTCAATATAGAATTTTACGGCTTTCCTTGTTCAAAGCTATTATATTTGCTTAAACCTAATTTACTGCACCAAAATAGCACATTTCCATGATTGTTTTTTTTATTTATAAAAATTAATACAATAAAACAATGAATTACAATATGGCATAATATATGCTAACTATATATTTAAGATTCATGCTTCAAGAAAACAGGCAATTTTTATTTTTATATTGTAATATGCTATTAATTTTTAAGTTACACAGTGTATTAACAGCTAATTCAAAACAACCCTTAGGAGAGGTCTTAAATGTCAGTAGATAACGTACTAAAAATCATACAAGAAAACGATATCAAATTTGTTGATTTCCGTTTTTGTGATACCCGCGGTAAAGAACAACATGTAACCTTCCCTGCGCACAGCATTGATGAAGATACATTTGAAGAAGGTAATATGTTTGATGGCTCTTCTGTTGCAGGATGGAAAGGCATTAATGAATCTGACATGATCTTGATGCCAGATCCAGCTTCAGCTAAAATCGATCCATTCTTTGATGACAATACTCTAATTATACGTTGCGACATCATCGAACCAAAAGATATGCAAGGTTACGAACGTGACCCACGTTCTATTGCAAAACGCGCTGAAGCTTACCTGCAATCTACTGGTATTGCAGACACCGCTTTTTTTGGACCTGAAAACGAATTTTTCGTATTTGATGACGTACGCTGGAACACTGACATGGGTAGCTGCAGCTACCAAATTGATTCAGACGAAGCAGGCTGGAACTCTTCAAAAATCTATGAAGATGGCAATATCGGCCACCGTCCGGGTGTAAAAGGCGGTTATTTCCCAGTACCTCCAGTTGATTCTTTACAAGACATGCGCTCTGCAATGTGTTTGGTACTAGAAGAATTGGGCCAAATTACTGAAGTTCATCACCATGAAGTAGCAACAGCTGGTCAATGTGAAATCGGTGTTAAATTCAATACATTAGTTAAAAAAGCTGACGAAGTACTAGAATTAAAATATGTTGTTGCTAATATTGCACATGCATATGGAAAAACAGCCACGTTTATGCCTAAACCTATTGTTGGTGACAATGGTAGCGGCATGCACGTACACCAATCTTTAGCTAAAGAGGGTGTTAACTTGTTTTCCGGTGATTTATACGGTGGTCTATCTGAAACTGCTTTATTCTACATTGGCGGCATCATTAAACACGCTAAGGCATTAAACGCACTCACTAATGCATCAACTAACAGCTACAAGCGTTTAGTGCCTCACTTTGAAGCACCTGTTATGCTCGCTTATTCTGCACGTAACCGTTCTGCTTCCATCCGTATTCCTTTCGTCAACAATCCAAAAGGTCGTCGTATTGAGGTACGTTTTCCTGATTCAACAGCAAACCCTTATCTAGCGTTTGCTGGCATGCTAATGGCTGGTCTTGATGGTATCCAGAACAAAATTCACCCGGGTGATGCAATGGATAAAGACTTATACGACTTACCACCAGAAGAAGAAAAAGCAATCCCACAAGTCGCCTTCTCTTTTGATGAAGCGTTAAAAGCATTAGATGCAGACCGTGAATTTTTGACTCGCGGCGGTGTTTTCACAGATGATGCCATTGATGGTTATATTGCTTTAAAAAGTGAAGAAGTACAACGCCTACGTGTATGCACACACCCTGTAGAATTCGATATGTACTATAGCTTGTAACAATAAATAACTACTACTGCCTACAGTCGTAGTTATTTTAATAAAAAAAGGGCAACTATTTATTTAGTTGCCTTTTTTTTTGCAAACAACCTAACGCACCACTACAGTGCGTTTTTTATATTTTATCGCGCATTATTGGTGCATAATAACAATTTCCCATTCAACCCATGCCAATTCATTAATTTAAAAAATTGGTCTATAACTTGCTATCAACATATAAACAACTTCTTTTAAATCCTAAAAGTGCATAATAAAATTCTCGATAACATCAATGAAGCCATCCTCTTATTTAATAAAGACCTTAAACTTATTTATATTAATACCGCAGGTGAAGTTTTATTTGAAGATAGCGCAAGACATTTGCTGACAAAATCTGCTAGTGATATATTTGGGACGGGTATGTCACTTAATGAAGATTTATTAGAGTGCATGGAGCGCAACGAAGGTTTTTTTGACCGTGAGCTTACTCTGAACTTATTCCACAGTAATATAACCATTAGCTTTAGCGCAACTCCCATACTGGAAAATCATCAAGAAGCAGAAGTTCTTATAGAATTACAACAGCTTGATCGACATTTACGCATATCTAAAGAAGAGCAACTCATTGCCCAGGAACACATCTCACGCATGTTGATGCGCGGTTTTGCCCATGAAATTAAAAACCCTTTAGGAGGCTTGCGCGGAGCTGCTCAGCTACTGGAACTTGAATTACAACAAGATGATTTGAAAGAGTATACGCAGATTATTATCGAAGAAGCAAACCGTATGAAGGCCTTAATGGATAAAATGCTCGGCCCTAATAAACTGCCCAATAAAGTACCTTTAAATATTCATGAAACATTAGAACGTGTAAGACAACTGGTTCAAGCCGAGGTAAGTGACTTGATAACCATCAAACGTGATTATGACCCCAGCATTCCGGAATTAAAAGCAGACAAAAATCAACTAATTCAGGCCTTTTTAAATATTGTGCGCAATGCAGCTCAGGCAATTCAAAACACAGGCGAAATTACTCTGCGTACCCGGATATATAGGCAAATGACCATTGCTGGAAACCGTCACAAATTAGCCGCACGCATTGATATTATCGACAATGGGAGCGGTATAAAGCCGGAACTAATGAACCAGATTTTTTATCCTATGATTACAGGGCGCAGTGATGGCACTGGATTAGGCCTGCCTATCTCTCAATCAATCATTAATCAATATAACGGCATTATCGAATGTACAAGTACAGCTGAAAATACCGTTTTTTCAATTTTTTTACCCGTAGGAAATGTTAATGACTAACAGCAGCCATGTATGGATCACCGAAGATGATAAATCTATTCGCTGGGTAATTGAAAAAGCACTCAATAAAAATAACATAGTGACGCGGAGCTTTAGCACTGCCCTGGAATTCCTGAATGCCCTTGAAAATGGCACTCCAGACGTTCTATTATCCGACATTCGTATGCCCGGCATGGATGGCTTTCAATTACTAAAAAAACTGCAACATACGCACCCTGATCTGCCAGTGATCATTATGACTGCACATTCTGACTTAGAAAGTGCCGTTTCAGCCTTTCACGGGGGGGCATTTGAGTACTTACCCAAGCCTTTCGATATCGAGGAAATGCTTGCAGTTGTTCGGCGCGCCTGTCTACATAATACGCAGAGAACAAACAACACGCCAAAACTTAACAATGATAATGACGTAACACCTGAAATCATAGGCGAAGCACCTGCAATGCAAGAAGTTTTTCGTGCTATTGGCCGCTTGGCACGGTCGCATATTACGGTACTCATCAATGGTCAGTCAGGCACCGGGAAAGAACTGGTTGCCAAATCCCTACACCGCCATAGCCCACGAGCCAAAAAACCCTTTATCGCCTTAAATATGGCTGCCATCCCTAAAGACCTAATGGAATCAGAATTATTTGGTCATGAAAAAGGCGCATTTACGGGTGCAAATGCGCGACGCGCAGGGCGATTTGAACAAGCTGATAATGGCACTTTGTTTCTTGATGAGATAGGCGATATGCCTGCTGAATTACAAACTCGCTTATTACGCGTGTTAGCGGACAATGAGTTTTATCCAGTTGGAGCACACACACCAATCAGAGTCAATGTTCGTATTATCGCTGCTACGCATCAAAACCTTGAAACATTAGTTGAACAAGGGAGGTTTAGAGAGGATTTATTTCATCGACTAAATGTAATACGCATACACATTCCACCGCTAAACGAACGTACTCAGGATATTCCAATTTTAATGCATTATTTTTTAGCCGCTGCAGCGCAAGAACTGGATAGCGAAATCAAGATATTAACAGCTGAGGCAGAAGCCTACTTATGTACATTGCCCTGGCCTGGAAATGTGCGCCAGCTGGAGAACATTTGCCGCTGGATTACGGTCATGGCCTCCGGAAGAGAAATTCACCTTGCCGATCTGCCACCTGAATTATTACCCGCTTATAAAGCAAACGAAAAAAATGAAAGCACATTTGAATCAGAAATTAATTGGGAATTAAGTTTAAAGAAAGCGATAGAGGAAAAAATCCTACTTAAGCAAAATGATATAGCCAAGCAAATCATTCCTCTTACTGAAACTATTTTAATTAAATCTGCTTTAGAACATACTCAGGGGCGTCGCCATGAAGCAGCTATTTTATTAGGCTATGGGCGTAATACTCTGACTCGCAAAATAAAAGAGTTAGTTATTGAATAATTTATTAATAGCGGACGGGGATTATTGACCATCCTGAATCTGGATAGCTATTGTGAATCTGATGGCAGAATATGGCGTATTTTTCTATCGAGTAATTTATACTGAGACTTCAGTTTAATGATATGTATAAATGCGACTAAAAAACCGATAAAAATTCCAGCAAATAATTCGATGGTTAATGCCAAAGCCAAAGGCATTTGTATGGTCGTAAAATAAAGATCAATCGATATGATCTGAAAATTACGTAAAGAGAAGATCACAGCAATCACAGCAATTAGTAAAAAAAAAGCAAACACTATAATCCTTATCATAAACTATCTCACGTGTTATTGTTAATCCGTTATGTTATGTGTATGTCTGGTTTCATCAACGCGGTCACGTAATTCCTTGCCCGGTTTAAAGTGCGGGACATATTTTTCGGTTAAAGAAACAGCATCGCCTGTTTTAGGATTGCGTCCCATCCTTGGCTTACGATGATGCAAAGAAAAACTTCCAAAGCCACGCACTTCTATTCTTTCGTTACTTGATAAAGACTGGCTCATCTGCTCCAGCATACATTTGACAGCTAGCTCTACATCCTGCAAAGCCAAATGAGGTTGTTTCTTTGCTAATTGTTCAATTAATTCAGACTTCGTCACAGTTTTTCCTAAAAATTATTGCGATTTTTCTATATTTTACTTAAGCATCATTAACTGTCCACAGCAAAAACGCTCTTGCATAAAACAATGGGGCTTAATCCTTGCAAATTAAACCCCAGTTTTTAAAGCTAAGTTATTATTTATCCAACTGCTTGAACAAATCACCCATCGTTGGTGTTCCAGGAGTTTGCTCTGAATATTCTTTCATAACACTCGCTTCTTCATCAGAATCTTTTGCTTTGATAGATAGTGAAATAGATTTATTTTTCTTGTCAACACCAAGAAATTTAGCTTCAATCTCATCGCCTACGCTAAGTAATTTAGTAGCATCTTCAACACGGTCACGCTGAATTTCAGATGCTCTTAGATAACCTTCAATATTTTCAGCTAAAGTTATCACCGCACCTTTTGCATCAACCTCTTTTACCACACCTTTAACCATGCTACCTTTTTCGTTAATAGCAATGTAGTTCTGGAATGGGTCTTGTTGTAATTGCTTGATACCTAGTGAAATACGCTCACGTTCAGCATCAACAGCTAAAATAACTGTTTCTACTTCATCACCTTTTTGATAATCACGGATCGAATCTTCAGGCGTATCTGACCATGAAATATCAGACATATGTACCAGACCATCAATATTTCCATCAAGGCCAATAAAGATACCAAAATCGGTGATTGATTTAATCTTACCTGAAATTTTATCGCCTTTATTATGCGTAGCAGCAAACTCATCCCAAGGATTAGTACGACACTGCTTCATACCTAAAGAAATACGACGTCTTTCTTCGTCGATTTCAAGAATCATAACTTCAACCGGGTCACCTAACTGGACAACTTTAGCTGGGTTAACGTTTTTGTTAGTCCAGTCCATTTCAGAAACGTGAACTAAACCTTCAACGCCTTCTTCAATTTCAATAAAGCAACCGTAATCCGTTAAGTTATTCACCTTACCTGTTACACGGGTGCCTGCTGGGTAACGGTTAGCAATATCGTGCCATGGATCTTCCGCCATTTGTTTCATGCCTAATGAAACACGTGTTTTTTCTTTGTCGAACTTAAGAACCTTAACTTCGATTTCTTGACCAATCTCAACACACTCAGATGGGTGACGAACACGACGCCATGCCATATCCGTGATATGTAATAAACCGTCGATTCCACCTAAATCGATGAATGCACCGTAGTCTGTCAAGTTTTTAACGATACCTTTTACAACTATTCCATCAGCCAGCGTTTTAAGTAATTCGTCTCTTTCTGCACTGTATTCTTTTTCAACCACAGCACGACGAGATAACACAACATTATTGCGTTTTTGGTCGATTTTAATAACTTTGAATTCAAGATCACGACCTTCAAGAAAAGTAGTGTCTCTAATTGGACGAACATCCACCAATGAACCAGGTAAGAAAGCGCGTAAAGCACCTACTGTTACCGTAAAACCACCGCGAACTTTACCATTGATACGACCAATGATCGTAGCTTCGGTTTCAAAAGCAGTTTCCAGTTCACCCCAAGCTCTATGTTTCTTCGCTTTATCACGAGAAAGTAAGGTAGCTCCCAAGCCATCTTCGATTAAATCTAATGCAACCTCGACTTCATCGCCAATGTTAACTTCAAGGTCACCTTCGTCATTTAAAAATTGCCATTTTGGAATAACACCTTCCGATTTTAATCCCGCACTGACAATAACTTTATCGTTATCGATGTCTACGACTGTACCTATTAGCATAGCGCCAGTACGCATTTCCGTTTGTTTTACACTTTCTTCAAATAATTCAGCAAAGCTCTCGCTCATTGTTTTATGTCCCAGACTTGTATGTACAATCCAAGTCTCTATCTCTGTAGTTAAAAAGAACCGTATGTCATCACACAGCTACCAAAATATATTACTTTATTCAGTCAAAATCATTACCTGATTTATAACTTCATCGATATTTAAATCAGATGAATCCAGGTAAAAAGCATCTACTGCCGGAATCAAGGGTGCAGCCTTTCGTTCACGATCACGACGATCACGCAACTCTATCTCACGAGTAATTTGATCAAGGTTAGCATCTATTCCTTTTTCTTTCAACTGTTTAAATCTTCTTTTTCCCCTTTCGACTGCGCTAGCAGTTAAAAACACCTTAAAGGGGGCATCTGCAAAAACCACTGTGCCCATATCACGGCCGTCAGCAACTAAGCCCGGCAGTTGACGAAAATCTTTTTGTTTTTGCAATAAAACCGCGCGCACTTCAGGGTATGCAGCTATCTGTGAAGCAGCGGACCCTGTTTCTTCGGTAGCTAAGCGGTGGGTAATATTTACGCCATCTAAAGTGACAATTAACTGCTCATCGCACTCAAAAGCCAAATGCATTTTTTCGGCGAGCAATGTTACAGCCGCAACATCTTGTAACTCTATCTGTTTATCGATAGCAGAAATTGCCAGAGAACGATAAATAGAACCACTATCCAGATAATGCCAGCCTAATTTCTTTGCCACCACCCGGCTTACTGTGCCCTTTCCTGCTCCACTAGGCCCATCAATGGTCAAAACAGGAATGCTCATTAAGCTTCCTCACTGCAAATATTAAGTCCTAATTGTGCTGTTAGCGACACAAAGCCAGGAAATGAAGTATTCACATTAGCACAATCTTTTATAACAATAGTATCGCTTGCACGTAAAGCCGCCATAGCAAAGGACATGGCAATACGATGATCGCCATGAGAAACAACAGTTCCACCGCCTATCTTGCCACCCTTAATCACCATGCCATCTTCAGTTGGCTGGGCATCAACACCTAGTATTTGCAAACCATCCGCCATGACTTGAATACGATCACTTTCTTTAACTCGCAATTCCTTTGCACCGGTTAAAATAGTTGCCCCCTCTGCACAGGCAGCAGCTACAAATAATACTGGAAATTCATCTATCGCCAGTGCAACAAATTCTTCCGGGATTACAATCCCTTTTAAAGCAGCACTGCGCACCCGTATATCAGCGACCGGCTCACCACCGACTGTACGCTGATTAAGCAGCTCAATGTTAGCCCCCATCAATTGCAAAATATTAATTACGCCCGTACGAGTTGGATTAATACCTACATGTTTTAAGGTCAAATCTGAATTTACTGCAATTGAAGCACCCACCAGAAAAAAGGCCGATGATGAAATATCACTAGGTACTTCGATATCTGTTGCCTTTAGTGGTCCTAGCCGAGAAATTGTTACTTGATTACCTGCCTGCTTAACAGGGTGAGCAAAACCAGAAAGCATACGTTCAGTATGGTCGCGTGTTGGTGCTGGCTCGGTTACCGAGGTTTCACCCTGTGCATATAATCCGGCTAATAACAAGCAAGACTTAACCTGGGCACTGGCAATAGGCATATCATAGTGAATACCCTGTAAAGCACCGCTTTGACCTCTAATAGTTAAAGGTGCAGTTCCGTTCTCGGTACTTTCAATTATCGCCCCCATTTTACTTAAAGGGTCAATGACACGACGCATTGGACGACCCGATAGAGATTTATCTCCCGTCAATACCGCATCAAATTTTTGTCCTGCTAACAATCCACATAGCAAGCGCATGGATGTCCCTGAGTTGCCCAAATAGATCGGCTCTTTAGGTGCCTGCAAGCCATCCAGCCCAACACCATAAATAGTAACTTTGCCATCCACAGGTCCTTCTATTTGCACGCCCATCGCCTGAAAAGCACGCAAGGTAGCTAAAGCATCATCACCTTCTAAAAAACCGGTGACATGCGTTGTACCTTCAGCAAGTGAGCCCAGCATAATGGATCGATGCGAAATTGATTTATCTCCAGGTACTCGCACTTCACCTTGTAAGTGGCCACCAGGCTGAACAGTAAAAATCATTGATTGTGTCATGTTATTGTGTTGATCTAAAAAACGCTGCCGAGCATTTCGGGCATAAGTAAAAGTATTGTGCAGTGCTTGAGCCTGATTGTCTTGCAGCATGTGCTTAACATCATTTAACTCAGAACAAAACTGCTCAATTAATGGAATAATATGTTGTTTATTTGCCATACAGATATCCATCCACATAGTCGGGTCACTGGATGCAATACGCGTAAAATCTTTAAAGCCTCCCGCTGCATATTTAAATATTTCACCTTGCTCGTCTTTTCTGCCCAACAAATCCACTAAAGCAAAAGCCATGATATGCGGCAAGTGACTGGTGGCAGCGAGAACTGCATCATGCTGTTGTATCTGCATGTATGAAACAGTACTACCTAAACCCAGCCAAAAACGAGTTGCTTGCTGAATAAAATTATCACCGGTCTGAGAACAAGGCGTAAAAATTACTCGTTTACCCTGGAACAAATCGACCCGGGCAGCATCGACGCCACTTTTCTCGGCTCCTGCAATTGGGTGAGCCGGAACAAAATTAGCCGGCATCCCGGAAAATAGCTCAGACAACGCAGCTACTACATTGCCTTTAGTACTCCCCGCATCCATATACAACACTTTATCAGACCAGTACGGTACAAGCTGCTTAAAAATATCAGGCATTGCCCCCACAGGAGTTGCAATAATCACACAATCAGCATCAACAACGGCCTCTCCCAGATCGAGACTATAACTATCAACAACCTTTAACGCCAAAGCTTGCTGTAAATTATCCAGATCCTGCTCACGCCCATAGGCGGAAATCGTTATACATAGATTATTTTCCCTGGCCGCACGTGCAATAGAGCCCCCAATCAACCCTACACCAATAATGCATAGTTTTTTAAACATCCGCTAAAACAGCTTTAAGCGCACTGATAAAAAAAACATTTTCAGTTTCCGTGCCGATACTGATACGTAAATGGTTAGGCATTTCGTAATTGGCAATAGGACGCACAATGACCCCTTTATGTAATAAAGCGGTATTAATGCTATTCGCCTCACGTAGTAAATCTACAGAAACAAAATTCCCTACTGATTCAATCCAGGGCAAACCCATTGCAGAAAAGGCATTAGTTAGAAACTGCATACCAGCATTATTCAGAGCAATAGTCGCTGTCAAATAATCACTATCCTGTATGGCTACCTCAGCGGCTGCCAAAGCAAGCGCATTATTATTAAAAGGCTGACGTACGCGATTTAAAATATCAGCCATTTCTGGACTTGATAAACTGTAACCTACGCGTAGACCAGCCAATCCGTATGCTTTGGAAAAAGTACGGGTAATCACTAAATTAGGATATTCTGCTAGCCAGGAAATTGAATCTGGATAATCATCTTTAGCAACATATTCAAAGTAGGCTTCATCTAATACACAGATTACATGCTCTGGAACTACCGCTAAAAAATCACTTAAGGCTTGCTTAGTTAGATAAGTGCCAGTTGGATTATTCGGGTTGGCAATAAATATTAAACGTGTTTTATCGCTAATGGCGGCTAACATACCCTTTAAATCATGCCCATAATCTATTGCGGCGACCACCCTCGCCTTTGCGCCAACTGCTTGCGTGACCAAAGGATAAACAGCAAAAGCATGCTGAGAAAAAATCACTTCATGCTCAGTTGTTAAAAATGCTCTAGCTAATAATTCCAGAATCTCGTTGGAGCCATTACCCAAAGTAATTTGAGTACTGTGTAGATTATACTTTTCTGCCAGAGCCGTTTTTAAGGCAAAGCCATTACTATCAGGATAACGTGATAAATCGGCAAAACTTGCCTGTATCGCATGCTTAACTTTATCACTAGGTCCCAAGGGGTTCTCATTCGATGCTAGCTTAATAATATAGCTTAAACCTAGCTCACGCTCTAAATCAGAAATAGGCTTTCCTGCCTGGTATGGAACTAATGTTTGAACGCCTGCTGTGGCAAGCTGGTAAATACTTGGTGGCATTTTGAATAGGAAGTAAAGTGTTATTTAAGTGAACTAAAGATTCGGCATTGGGGAGGTAATAAACAGATAAAAGCCTGTTCTATGTAAATTTATAAAATAGCTTTGGGGTATGACCCTAAAATTTTTATCATAGTGACCCGAGATGTCAATTCTTCTAACGCATTGGTAATATCTTTATCAGTTTGATGTCCATCTATATCAATAAAGAACAGGTAATCCCATAAACCTTGCCTTGAAGGACGCGATTCAATTTTGGTCATACTAATTCCATATTTAGCAAATGGTTCTAAAATACCGTATAAAGCACCCGCATGATTTTTAGTGGAAATCAGCAATGAGGTTTTGTCTTCAGCAGTTGATGCAGACGCCAAATGACCAATAATCACAAAACGCGTGGTATTATCTGATTGATCCTCAATACCATGTTCGAGAATTGGTACATTATAAATTTCGGCAGCAATCTCTCCCGCGATAGCCGCTACATCCTGCTTTGCAGCAGCAATTTTCGCCGCCTCAGCATTACTATTGACTTCAGTACACGGGACTCCTGGCAGATGTTTATCCAGCCATTGACGGCATTGTGCCAATGATTGCCTATGCGATAAAACCTCGGTAATCTGATTTAAGCCAATGGCATTGGTCATCAGGTTATGCTCTATCCTGATCGCCACTTCACCGCAAATTTGCACTGGTGATGCTACAAAACGGTCTAAGGTTGGAGTGACTACTCCTTCAGTAGAATTTTCTATCGGTACCACACCAAACTGACAATGCCGTGATTCCACAGCCTGAAAAATATCCTCAATCGTGGTTACTGGAACTGTACAGACCGCATGACCAAAATGCTTAAAGGCGGCTTGCTGAGTAAACGTTCCTTCCGGGCCTAAAAAAGCCACTTGCAATGGTTTTTCAAGCGCCAGACAGGCAGACATTAATTCGCGAAAGAAACGTGCAGCAGTATCATTACTTAAAGGTCCGGGATTTAAATCTTTAATACGCCTTAAAACTAATGCTTCCCGATCCGGACGGTAAAAACAACTCTCTTCACCAGACGCAATTTTTGTCCTTGCAACCTCTTCAGCCAAGGATGCGCGCTGGTTAATCAATTGCAATATTTGTTGATCGATTACATCAATCTGATTTCTTAATTCAGAAAGAGGGATTACATCAGTCATATGGATACTACGCTTTAGTTAATGAGTACGCTCAAACTCTGCCATAAATTGAATTAAGGCTGCAACACCAGATTCCGGCATGGCATTATAAATACTTGCACGCATACCACCCACTGAGCGGTGTCCTTTTAAGGCTAAAAAGCCTTGTTCTTTTGCAGCGCTTAAAAATGCTTTATCCAGAGTATCATCGCTAAGAATAAAGGGCACATTCATCCGCGATCTATCAGCAACGGCAACAGGGTTACTATATAAAGCAGACTGATCTATGGCAGCATAAAGATTCTTTGCTTTGCGCTGATTTATTTGCTCAATCGCCGCGACACCACCTTGCGCTTTCAACCAATGCAACACCAAGCCTACTAAATACCAGGTATATGTGGCAGGTGTATTCAGCATCGACTCTTGTTTAGCCTGTTTCTCATAATTAAAAATATCAGGTAAACTTTTTTGTGCTTTGCCGATTAAGTCATCTCTGACGATAACCACTGCCGCACCTGCTGGCCCCATATTTTTTTGTGTGCCCGCATATATCAAACCAAACTTACTGACATCTATATGACGAGATAATATATTAGATGACATATCTGCCACTAACGGTAAATCTCCTACATCAGGAATATCCTGAAATTCCACGCCATGAATAGTTTCATTCGGCGTGTAATGTAAATAAGCCGACTGCTCATCTATATTCCAGGTGGAACGCTCTGGAATACTGGTGAAATTATTGTCTTCAGATGTAGCGGAAACTATAACATCACAATAGGACTTTGCACTTTTAATAGCTTTTTCAGACCAAGCACCGGTATTGATATAACAAGCCTTGTGTTTATCGCCTAATATATTCGCCGGAATAAACGAGAACTGTGCAGTCGCACCACCCTGTAGAAACAGGATTTGATAATTATCAGGAATTGCCATTAATTCCCGTAAATCATCATGTAAGGTTTTAGCAATCGACATAAACTCAGCCCCGCGATGGCTCATCTCCATCACCGACATGCCTGATCCGTGCCAGTCCAGCATTTCAGCTTGTGCTTGTTTTAATACAGCCTCTGGCAACATAGATGGCCCGGCACTAAAATTATAAACTTTTGACATTATTCACTCTCACCCATATCAGGGTCTAAATTTTCCAATTGTTCATTAATTGAACTGGCAACATCATTCAATTCCTTAGTTTGCTCGTCAATCTCACTCATATCGTCAGTTAATTCCTCAACCAAACCATCAATTTTATCTACGCCAATCAATTTTTCTTTACTATCCAGGCGTATCACTTTAACCCCCTGAGTATTTCGACCCACGATTGATATTTCATCGACTCGGGTGCGTACCAGTACGCCACCATCGGTAATCAACATAATTTCATCATTCTCGGCAACCAATAGAGCCCCGACTACCTGACCATTACGTTCCGAGGTTTGCATCGCAATCATGCCCTGCCCACCACGTTTATGTCGGGTGAACTCCTCTAAGCGTGTCCGCTTACCATAACCGTTTTCAGTGACATTCAGAACCGTCCCTTCAGAAGAAGTAATCAGAGAAATGATTTTCTGCCCTTCTCTCAGGCGCATTCCTCTAACACCCGTTGCTGTGCGTCCCATAGATCGAACATCAGCCTCACTAAAGCAGTTTGCCTTACCATTACTACTAAACAATAGAATATTTTGTTTGCCATCCGTGACAGCAACGCCGACTAATTTATCGCCTTCACGTAAATCAATGGCAATCTTACCATTTGCACGTTGGCGCTCAAATTCTTTTAACGGTGTTTTCTTAACCGTACCGGCTTCAGTCGCCATAAAGATATATTCAGATTCACTATATTCACGCACTGTCAACATAGCGCTAATTTGCTCATCTTTGTCTAAAGGCAATAAGTTAATAAAGGGCTTGCCACGCGATGCACGACTGGCAATCGGTAACTGGTACACTTTTAGCCAATAGACCTTACCAGCAGAAGAAAAACATAAGATCGTATCATGGGTATTGGCAACAATTAATTTATCAACAAAATCCTCTTCTTTAGTTGCCGTTGCTGATTTACCTCGACCACCACGTCTCTGCGCCTGATAGTCTTCCAGACGCTGGGATTTAACATAACCTTCATGTGACATGGTGACTACCACATCTTCTTCAGTGATAAAATCTTCTTCGCTTAAACTGAGTTGATCAATAACGATTTCAGTACGTCGCTCATCAGCATATTCTTCCTTGATAGCCTCTAATTCTTCACGAATGATTTCCATTAATCTTACTGCACTTGCCAGAATTTCAAGATAGCCATCAATCAGGCCCAGTAATTGTTTATATTCACTAACAATCTTGTCTTGTTCCAATCCTGTTAAACGGTGCAAACGCAAGTCCAGAATAGCCGAAGCCTGCGCTTCAGAAAGTCGGTACTCAGTGCCGTGTATGCCAAATTCAGGCGCTAAGCCATCAGGTCTGGAACGATCCGCATCGGCACGCTCTAACAAAGAACCAACCAGACCGGCATTCCAGGTTTTAGTCAGTAAGCCAGTCTTCGCTTCCGCAGGATTTGCAGCTGCCTTGATTAAGGCAATCATCTCGTCAATATTGGACATAGCAACAGCCAGACCTTCCAATACATGCGCACGCTCACGCGCTTTACGTAACAAATAAATGGTACGCCGGGTAACGACTTCTCGACGATGATTAATAAAGGCATGCAGAATTTCTTTTAAATTCATGCACAATGGCCGACTATTAGAAATAGCCACCATATTGATCCCAAATACTGTCCGCATTTGAGTTTGTTTATACAGATTATTGAGTACGACTTCTGGTACTTCACCGCGGCGTATTTCAATCACCATACGCATACCGTCTTTATCGGACTCATCGCGCAAGCCTGAAATACCTTCAATTTTAGATTCTTTAACCAGCTCGGCAATTTTTTCCAATAAACGTGCCTTATTAACCTGATAAGGCAATTCGGTAACTATAATGGCCTGGCGAGTACCCTGATTATAATCCTCTATATGGCTACGTGCACGTATATGAACCTTTCCGCGTCCGGTTGTATAGGCATCATGAATACCAGAAACACCATTAATAATACCGGCTGTCGGAAAATCAGGCCCTGGAATATATTCCATTAAATCCCGGACTGTAATCTCAGGATTATCGATATGCGCTAGACAGGCACTAATCACTTCACCCAGATTATGCGGTGGAATATTGGTTGCCATCCCCACTGCAATACCCGAAGAGCCATTCACTAATAGTGCGGGCACTCGTGCTGGTAAAACAGCAGGTTCGGACTCTGATTCATCATAGTTGGCATTAAAATCAACTGTTTCCTTATCTAAATCAGCCAGCATTTCATGCGCAATTTTTGCCATACGCACTTCGGTATAACGCATTGCCGCTGGAGAATCACCATCGACAGAACCAAAGTTACCCTGGCCATCAATCATCATATAGCGCAATGAAAAAGGCTGCGCCATACGCACAATAGTATCGTATACAGCCGTATCGCCATGAGGATGGTATTTACCGATCACATCCCCGACCACACGTGCTGATTTTTTATATGCTTTATTCCAGTCATTACCTAATACGTTCATTGCGTATAAAACACGTCGATGAACCGGTTTTAAGCCATCTCGAACATCAGGAAGCGCACGTCCGATAATTACGCTCATTGCGTAATCCAGATACGACTGCTGCATCTCGTCTTCGAGATTAACTATGGTAATTTCTTTGGCAAATTCTGACATGAGTCCGTCTATTTAAAGCTGATAAATCAATTTACCGGCTAGTAATTTCTCTAAATAACCTGGGCTTTTAATCCAAGTTAACATGAATTTTGATAACTGCGCATTATAGCAATAATTATAGGCATTTGGACGCTTAAAATTTATATTCACGATATCATGCATAGGCGAGATATATTTTATCCATCTCAACTGATTGCTTGAATCATGAGGAATGTATCTTAATTCAGTAATCACCTAGAATTTATAGCTAAACATTTAAGAACAGTCGTTATTTCCAAAAAAAGGCATACAATTCTCAACGCTAACCCTTTGGTTTTTGGTACAAGCGCAAAACTTCTTTTACATATTTTTGGGTTTCGGGGTAAGGCGGAACCTGATTATCATATTTTATCACTGCATTTTCACCCGCATTATAAGCCGCTATAGACAGGCTTAAATCATTTTTAAAAAGACCGAGCAAATACTTTAGATAACGCGTTCCTGCGAAAATATTTTGCTTAGGATCATTACGATTCAAGGCGCCATATTGCTGCGCAGTTCCAGGCATTAATTGCATTAAGCCAACCGCACCAGCACTGGAAACTGCTGTGGCATTATAGGCAGATTCAGCATAAATAACCGCATGAACGAGCTTAGGGTCTATGCCATGCCTGGTAGCAGCCTCTTCAATTAGCGGCGTATATTTCTTTTTATTCATTTTCAGATGTTTAAACGAAGCTTGATACCCTATAGGCTTGCTGCGAATAATCAGCTTGTATTTTTTATGCTCAGGCTTATCGGTGTAGTACACCTTCCCGTCAGGTGCTGTATACTTATATACATCTGCCCATGAACTGGTACTGGCGGCAATTAAACTTAGCACACAGATGCATGACTTTCTGAAATTAAACATCGTCAATTAACCATTCGCCAGATACCCTGCTATATCTTCCTTGGAAAAGCCGATCTTTTTCGCCACCCGGTGCGCATGACTCACTCTTGAAATACCCGGAATCAACTTATGTGTTGGATCTTCATCAATAAATTCAACTTGCAGGGCTATACCTTTATTTTCAGCCAGGAAGTGATCAACCAACTGGTGGTTATGGGTAATTAAAATAGTGTTATTACCTTTCTGGTAAAAGCCATTGAGCACATTAGCAGAGGTTTCCATTTTTTCTTCAAAGGTAGTTCCTTCTGATAACTCATCCAGTACTACCAGGCTTTTTGCTGTTGATGCGAGAAAAATAGCTTTGGTACGTTTCAATTCAGTGCCAAAACGCCCTTCGCCATCATCAAGTTGACTAATTTCAGGGGCCTGATAGAAAATCCTGTCAGCTACCGTTAACGTTGCGGAGTCTGCTGGAACATAACTGCCGATCTGTGCTAATAACTGGATCTGGGTCAAAGTCTTACAAAAAGCAGTTTTACCACCACTGTTAGGACCGGTAATAAGCACCAGTTTTTCCTGATCTAGTGCAAAATCATTTCCGACATACCCGGCATCCACCTTATTTAATACTGGATTTTTTGCATTCTTTAAACTGATTTTATGATGCTTGGCCTCAATCAGCTTAGGTAATACCAAAGAACCTAAATTTGCTTCAGCATATTTCACCAGCGACATTAACTCATCCAGTTGACCTAAAGTATCTAAGGCCTTGCCTAGATCATTTGATTGCCGATATTCTTCACGTAAAGGCTTAATACAACTATCCCTATCAAAACCACCAATGATTGGAAAGTAAACGAGCATCAATGGCACTAAAAAAATAGCAACCATCGGAGAAAAACTCAGCAAGCCAATAGGAACAAACAGATTAACCAATATCAGAGTCGCAAAAACCATAGCAATCAATAGTGGTTTAAAAATATGTGGCTTAAAGATAATTGCAGGACTAAAGCGGCTTCTATCTATCTTGCTTTGTATGCCTTTTTCAGTGATGTATACCGGCCCGGACATTAACGCATACACACGCGTTTTAGTAAATTCTTTTAACTCATTAAAAAGCGCATCAAGGTAGCGGCATTCTGGCTTGTTTAACTGCAGCACGCCATCAACAAAACCCAATATAAAACGCATTCCACGCCTATACTGATGATAGCCATAACCCTCTGTTTCTGCATCATCTCGGGCAGTTCCTCCCGACCCCAGAAATTTTGCGAAGAGCAATTGATAAAAAGACAGTTCGTTTTTCTGCGCATTCAGCAGCAATTGCTGTAATGCATTTTTTAATTCCGGGTTTGCCTGGATTTCCTGGACAGCTTGCTGTTTTTCGACAATTTCTTGTAGCTTATCTGAAGGCTGTGCCAGCGAACGATATAGAACTGCTTGCCCTATGGTCGTTTGCGTATGATTAATAGTATCAAAAACGCTGTCAACTTCTATGCTTTTAAATGCACCAGAATCCAGCACGCCGGCACCTGTTTCTGACGGCTTGCTAACATGAATATCAGGCCATTGTTCTTGCCACGTCTGCAGTAAAGTCATATTAATTCTTCTTATTATTTTCTAAATAACCTCAACACAATAATGGCCAGGGCCACTATCCTCAAACAGATATACTTGGTTTCTATACACCTGCTAAATATGTGAATTCATAGCTCTCAGCAGATTAACTGCCTCTACATGCAATTAAATCCAGCATCAATTTAACGTTGGCATCAGAATCATTTAAGGCTGCAATATATCGATACTGCTCACCGCCTGCCTCAAAAAAAATATTTTTATTGGTCATATTAATTTCTTCCAAAGTTTCCAGACAATCAATCGCAAAGCCTGGGCAAATAATATCAATATTTTTAAAACCTTCATCAGGCAGTGCCTTTAAGGTTTCTATACAATAAGGTTGTAACCATTTTGCCTTACCAAATCTTGACTGAAACACGACACGCCACCTTCCATCTTTTAGATTAAGCTGCTCAGCAATTAATTCTGCCGTATTAAGGCATTGGTAATAATAAGGGTCTCCCTTTTTGGTTAACATATCAGGTAGACCATGAAATGACATCAATAATAGCTCACCACGTCCCTGCGCTGTCCATGCCTGTTGCACGGAATCAGCAATTGCGCCGATATATAAGGGATGGCAGTGATAATCACTGATAAAGTTTAATTCAGGAATGTAACGCCATTGCATTAACTCAGTTGCCACAGCATCAAATACGCTGGCAGTTGTGGTTGACGAATATTGCGGATATAAGGGAATCACTGTCACCTGCTGACACTGCGCTTTTTGTAATTTACGCAATTGCGAGGTCAGCGATGGTGGCCCGTAACTCATCGCCATTACAACCGAAACATGCGGATCTTGCTGAAAATGACTAGCCACTTTATCAGTCAAGTCCTGAGTCAAATAAATCAGTGGCGAGCCTCGGTCTGTCCATACTTCAGCATACGCTTTGGCTGATTGACGAGGCCTAAAAGGCAATACAAAAAAATTTAAAATAAGCCACCAAAGCGAACGGGGTAAATTCACCACACGCGGATCACTCAAAAACTGACGCAAAAAACGTCTGACAGCTCTTACCGTTAAGCGCTCCGGAGAACCTAAATTAACAATTAAAATGGCTTTTTTTTGTATCACGCGCCACCCTTCTGATTAGCGATTAATTAAACTTAAAAACTCGGCTCTAGTACTCATTTCCTTACGAAAAATACCAGTCATTACTGAAGTGGTCATAACTGAATTCTGCTTTTCAACACCACGCATCATCATGCACATATGCTTAGCCTCAATCACTACAGCAACACCTTTTGCGCCGACCGCCGTATCGACAGCATCAGCAATTTGCTTGGTCAGTTTTTCTTGAATCTGCAGACGTCGGGCATACATATCGACAATTCTAGCTAGCTTAGATAAGCCTAATACATGACCTTGCGGTAAGTATGCGATATGACATTTGCCAACAAAGGGCAACAAGTGATGTTCACATAATGAATACAGCTCAATATCCTTGACTATCACCATATCTTCAGTATCAGCCTCAAAAATCGCACCATTTAATACTTCTTCAAGGGTTTTCTCATAACCATTATTTAAAAACTTAAAGGCTTTAGCAGCTCGTTTAGGGGTATCAACTAAACCCTCGCGCGTCACATCTTCACCAATTGCTTCAATAATTTTGCTGTAATACTCTTCCATCATCCGCCTCTGAAATTTAATAACCTGCTAGTATACATCATAGTTGTACTAATTCTAATGCCCGCAAAACAACATTCTCATCAGCCCCTATTTTAGGTCCTTGTTCACTTAAGTAGCGACGCCATGCTCGCGCTCCTTTAATGCCGTGGAACAAACCCAGCATATGCCGCGTTATACTATGCAACCGGACTCCAGCCGCTAATTGTTGCTGTATATAAGGTAGCATTGCACTCACTACTTGGTGACGTGTTTTAGGGTTACCGGACTGCTGATAAATCACACCATCTACACCAGCTAATAGATAAGGATTATGATACGCTTCACGGCCAATCATTACGCCATCAACATCCTGTAATAAATCTGTTGATTGTTCTAAACTGGTAATTCCGCCATTAATAATAATTTCCAGATCAGGAAAGTCCTGTTTAAGCTGCTTTACCACATCGTAACGTAAAGGTGGAACCTCCCTGTTCTGTTTAGGAGAAAGCCCTGCCAACCATGCTTTACGCGCATGAATAATAAAAGTTTGACAGCCACTGGTTGCTACGCTACTAATAAAATATACCAGTTCTTCATAAGAATCTTGATCATCAATACCAATGCGGGATTTAACGCTAACAGGGATAGTCACAGCGTCCTGCATAGCAGCAACACATTCAGCGACTAACGCAGGCTTAGCCATTAAACAGGCACCAAAAAGCCCATTTTGTACGCGATCACTTGGACAACCTACATTTAAATTAACTTCATCATACCCATAGTCCTGCGCCATTTTGCTACAAAATGCTAAATCCTTTGCACAACTTCCACCTAACTGTAAAGCCACTGGATGCTCTTGCTGAGTATAGCCAAGATGGCGCTCTATATCACCATTCAATAAAGCGCCTGTAGTAACCATTTCGGTATATAAGACAGCATGTTTAGATATTAAGCGATGAAAATAGCGACAGTGCCTATCTGACCAGTCAAGCATGGGCGCAACACAGAATTTGTGTGTTGCAAATAAAGATGTATTGTGTGCCATACTGCGCATTTAATTTATTTTTAAAGTGACACTGCGTGTGACTAGAGTCACCGCTAAGTATCAGTCAAGATATTGAAAAATAGGAAAAATAGGAAAAATATTATTGTGCAGAAAATAGCATTACTTTGAGCAGTTATTAGGCATATAATTAAGTCAAAGTCATCCCGCGAAGTACAGTTCAAGTAAATATGACTATCTTTCACAATCAATAACATCGCGTTATTGTACACAGAGAAGACTAACCATGAAAATCATCCCTACACTCATTCTGGTACTTGTTATTTCACCTGTCTATGCAGAAATTTATAAATGTGAAGTAAATGGTATAACAAGTTATCAACAATCTCCCTGCAAACAAGGTGGTACGGAATTTACGCCGCCAAAAGACATTAGCCCGGAACAGCAGCAAGCCGCGATAGAGAAACTCAATAGCGAAATAGCCATTCAAGCCGAGCAAAAGCAGCAACAACAAGAAGCCGATGATAAAGAGCGCCTGATTCGGGCTCAGGAAGAAAAAGCCAACGCTGCCGCCCAGAATGCCAGGGCAAATACAGTACAAGTATTACAAAATGCACGTCAAGCTGAACAAATACGTAATCAAAACCAACGCCCGTATTTCCCTATTGCGCCAGTTAACCCCCCTAATAATTTCCCTATTGCACCAGCCGATCCGATTATCCCTGAACCTTTACCGGCAAATAACTGACATTTTTAGTGGATCACAAGCAGACAATATTTGGGCAATACTAACCCTATAACTATGCAGATAGACTTGTGACCGTCATTTTAAACTCCCTCCTTTGCAGAAGGGGCTTGCTATACATCGCATACTTTTTTCATGCTAGTAGGCTAAATAAATCTGACACAGGCTACGCAATGTCTAACCTTGCATGACTAGATACTATCAGTCACCTGACGAGCACGAACACTGCGTCCTTTGACCTTGCCGCTTGCTAAATAATTGAGCACCTTGTTTAAGGCTGAGCGCTCTACTGCGACATAGCTAGATATATCAAATATATCGATTTTCCCGATCTGAGAGCTTGATAAACCGCCGTCACCTGTCAATGCACCTAAAAGATCACCCGGACGAATTTTATTTTTTCGCCCGACATCAAGCTGAATAGTCACCATAGGTGACTGCAAGGTAAAGCCTGGCTTGGCTTGCAACGATTCTAGCTGTGCACAGACACAAGGTTTATTTTGATAGCTTTCAATCGCCTTAACACGTAGGTGCTCTTGTTCTGTAAACAGGCTCAGCGCAATACCTGTTTCCCCTGCCCGACCAGTACGACCAATCCGGTGTACATAGATATCGGGATCACGGGGTAATTCAAAGTTAATGACAGCCTGCAATGCTTTAATATCCAGCCCCCGCGCGGCAACATCGGTGGCAACCAGTACCGAGCAGCTGTGATTAGCAAATCGAACCAAGACCTGATCACGCTCACGCTGCTCCAGATCGCCATGAATAGCCAAGGCTTCAATCTGATGATTATGCAGAAACCGGGCAACTTCATCACATTGTATTTTAGTATGACAAAACACCACGGTGGTCTCAGGCTGGTAATGTTCAAACAAGCTTAATAAAGCTTGATTACGCTGATGATCTTTGACTTGATAAAAAGTTTGTTCTATGACGCTTTCGGCGTGTTCAGACTCGACAGAAACTGTTACCGGATCATTCAGGATAGAGGCACACATCTTTTTAATGGTGCTCGGGTAGGTCGCAGAAAATAGTAGTGTCTGACGTGTTTTCGGTGTTTGTTCAATAATCTCGTTGATGACATCTGCAAAACCCATATCCAGCATTCTGTCGGCTTCATCCAGTACTAATGTCTGCACCCCCGTCAAGTTCAAAGTTCCTCTGCTTAAATGATCTTGAATACGCCCCGGCGTACCAACGACTATATGAGCTCCATGTTCAAGCGAGCCTTTTTGGGCTGCAAAGGGCTTACCTCCACAGAGCAAAACCAATTTGATATTAGGCGTGCTGCGAGCCAGCTTACGTAATTCTTTGCCAACTTGATCAGCCAGTTCTCGTGTGGGACATAAAACCAGTGCCTGAGCACCAAAAAACCGTGGATTAATCCGCTCTAATAAGCCTATGCCAAAAGTAGCTGTTTTACCACTGCCCGTTTTTGCCTTGGCAATCAAGTCCTTACCTGCTAATACATGAGGCAAGCCCTGAGCTTGAATAGCGGTCATTTGTTTATAACCTAGCGAATCCAGATTAGCAATTTGTGCGCTAGAAATGGGAAGAGAAGAAAAACTGTCGCTGGTCATAGTGTTGTTACCGTTATTAAATCAGGGAATTATAGCAGAGCTAAAAATGCCACATTAGAATAGAATCAGTTTACAGGCCGTGCCACACCAAGTGTTAATGTTTCCGGCGCCAGACAATGCTTATCATTACATGCCTGCAACTGCACTTGAATGTGCATATATACATCGTCTTTAACTGCCTCAGGCAGTGTTGCATGCACGATCACCTGGTTCTCATATAAGGCTAATTTTTGCTGCCCAAAACTGAGCTGTTTAAGCACGGCCGGTGGATAAATAACCCGACTCAATTGACCACTGGGTAAACTTATTTTAGTGGGGACCAAGTAATCTTGCAGAGGCTTTTGAGCATTAATATGCCAGCCAGGTTTTAACTGCAGCGTCACTAGTAATTGATTATCAGCTGTGCGTTTGGCTCGTAACGTGACTGCACCTTTAGCCGCATATTGTACACTTCCTATTTGTGCATTATGCAATTCAGCAGCCGCAATAAGTAATCGGGTATAGCTGGTCGGCTGCGTTTTGATATTTGCAGAAAAAGCAGCTAGTGCGGCAGCCGCTTTTTCCAGATATTCAGGATTTTCTGTGCGTTTAGATAATTGCACTAACACATTTACAGCGATAGCATTTGCGGACGGTAATGCATTATCTTGAATATCTTTGGGACGCAACATCATAGACCGGGTTTCAGCATCACTATTCATAAAGAAACCATAGCCTGACTTATCCCAGAACTGTTTGATCATGCTATGAGTCAACTGTTCGGCTTTATCTAACCATTGCTGGTCGCCGGTTTGATCATATAATTTAATTAATGCACTGGCAAAATAAGCATAGTCTTGCTGATTAGCACTGACTGAAGAACGCCCTTGCCAATGTATACGCCAAAGTTCTCCAGAAGCCTGACGGTTGGTTTGCCATAGCCAGTTGGCTGTTTTTTCTGCAGCAACAAGATAAGGTGTTTGTTGCAATACCTGTGCAGCAAGGACTAAACTCTCGATCATCATCGCATTCCATGCAGTAACAATTTTATCATCGCGTAATGGTGCAACGCGCTGTTCCCGCTTTTGCTTTAATCCTTGTCTGATTTGTTCAACTTCAGCAAGTAATTTTGGCAAAGGAATTTGATGTTTGTCTGCGTAACTTTCCAGGCTAATAGGCAAATGTAAAATATTATGCCCCTCAAAATTTCCTTGCGTTGTAACGCCATATAAGTCAATCGCCCTTTGTGCAAGCTCTGGTGTTAATGCATTGCTGATTTGCTCAGGTGTCCAGACAAAAAACTCCCCTTCTACACCATTACTATCCGCATCCGTTGCAGAATAAAAACCACCTTGTTGCGCACGCATATCAATCAGTACATAATCTAATATTTGCTGGGCAATACGTGCGTATTCTGCTTTGCCAGTCAACTGGTACGCGAGTAAATAGACTTCCGCCAATTGCGCCTGGTTGTATAACATTTTTTCAAAATGTGGAACCTGCCATTGTCTATCGGTAGCATAACGATGAAAACCACCACCTACTTGGTCATAGATACCGCCTTGTGCCATCGCCTGTAAACTTGCATCTACGACTGACAAGGATTTTTTATTACCCTTACGCTGATAGTCATCAAGCAGATACATTAACAGAGGCTCATTAGGAAACTTGATTTGCTGGCCAAAACCTCCGTATTGCTGGTCTTGTACGCCAATTAATTGCTTTGCCGTCTGTTTTAATAAAGTATCATCCAGAGCTTGGCTTTGCTGATTAATAGTTTGAGTGCTGGCAACAGCATTTGCGACCTCATCGGCACGCTGCAAGACCAAGGCTTGTTGCTGCTGCCAGACTGAATTAACACGTAGCAATAATTTTTTAAAGGGCTCTGCAGGGAAATAACTACCCCCCATAAAAGTTTTACCATCAGCGGTCAGGAAACTCGACATAGGCCAACCACCACGTCCGGTTAGCAATGTAACTGCTTGCATGTAAACTGCATCGATATCCGGGCGACGCTCACTATCTACCTTGATGGCGATGAAATATTGATTTAATACAGCGGCTATGGCCGGATTATCAAAACTTTCTTCTTCCATGACATGACACCAGTGACACGTTGAATAACCAATGGATAAAAAAACTGGTTTATTTTCTCGTCTGGCCTGAGCAAATGCATCTTCTCCCCAGGGGTACCAATGTACAGGGTTATGTGCATGTTGAATTAAATAAGGTGAATCCTGAAGAATAAGTTGATTAATATAGGCCGGTTGTCCATTAGCCAAGTGATTAGCAGTACGGGCTTGATAGTCTTTGCCCTTGGCAATATAGGCAGCGTTTAATTGTACTGACATTTCAGGTGGATAATATTGAGTTTCTGTAGCATAAACGCTGCCATTAGTAATACAGGTAAGCATAAAAAATACCAGTTTAAATTTAAAGGAAAACATGACTTAAATCCATTGAATTTCTTAGTAAGCCAGACATTTTTACTGGCACTTTATCCGCAACTGCACCACGAAACCGGCTTTCGATTTGTTTAACTTAACACAATATATACGCTATAATCTCCGGCTATCGTTAAGTTCATACTCATTTGTATTTATTGTTGCATTAATTTCAATATATTGAAACCATGAAGAAGGTGGTGCTTTAGCCCCGGCAGTATTAAACAATCAGCAGCACCCTGCCGCTCTGTTAAACTCCGCAGCTGTAATTATTGGAATGCTAACACCCTGATAGATGGCTTTATTTATCCTAAGCTGCCTTTTTGCTCAATTAATCAAGTTAAAGATATTAGATATCCGGAGAATTGTTTTATGCGTTTTTTAATTTCCTACCCGCAAACTAATTGGGATTATGCCAAATTTCGCTTAAACCGCATCATCAAAGGCAAAGACAAATCTAATGATGTATTTACAGGTTCTCCGGGTGGAAAAATTCAATTACTGGAACAACTTGAGCCTTTAGGAAAATTTCGCTTAATGGATGAAATTTATCCAACCAAACCTTTTGGTATGGAATATGTCGCTGGCGAAGGCTTGTACTTCTTAACCGGACTGCCCTGCTGTATTGATGGCACTCCAGGTGATGAACATATACTCCGTTTAAATGATCAGGGTGAAATAGACCTGGAAATAAAGCATCCTTTATTTTCTCAGCTACGTTCACTGCGGCGCACTAAAAATGGCTTATTAATCACCTCCAGTGGTATTGATGCGATTCTGGAAGTTGATTTACAAGGTGAAGTTATCTGGTCCTGGTTTGGTACCGAACAAGGTTATTCGACCCGATATGGTGGTGGCGAACGCACAATTGATCATGATATTGATCATCGTAATTTATGCTATCCAGGTCGTTTACAAACGACTCATTTAAATTCAGCTATCGTTGATCCTTATGATGAAAGCAAAATCCTTACCATCCTTTTTTATCAAGGTAAAGTGGCTCGCATTGATCGAGAAACACTGGAATTAGATATAGTTATTGAAAACCTGAACGGTGCGCATCATATCCGGCCGCATTCCAAAGGTTATATCCTGGCAAACTCCCGTAAAGGTGAGGCCCGTGTCTATGACCATGATTTTCAATTGCTGGAGGTTATTGCCGGCACCAGTCCATTATTTCCAGTGAAATGGGTACAAGATGCCATTGAACTCCCCTCTGGCTCGCATTTAATTGCCGATTGTAATTCGTTTAACTTACGCGAACGTAATCAAAATGGCCAGGAAAGAACCTTTAATACCAAAATGCCCAACCGTATTTTTCAGATAGAACCAGTCAGTGATGACTTTATTTTTAATGAGCTAGCTCATAGCCACTTTACAAAAGACTAATCTTACAATGCGCAATATCATTCTTGTTTGCACCTCCCTGATATCATTTTCTGCTCTGGCATATGATGACATTCCACCTACTCTAGCCGAGTGGCAAAGAGCTGCACAAAATCCATTAAGTCCTAATTTTAGCTTACCGATCGAATACAATTACCACGGTGGAGCTCCTGATGGCGGCGTGAATATAGGCAGTTTTGCACCGATCATGCCAATCAAGTTCGATGGCTGGAATATTATCAACCAGCTAACCTTGAATGTTATGGGGACACAAGGGGACATAACAGGAATTAGAGGATTGCCAGAGCCTTATACAGGTAATGGACATGGAGGAAGTGCTGGATATGCGGCTGGTTTAGCCGATACTTTCTTTACCAGTTATATTTCGCCAAACATTAATGATGAAATTTCCTTTGGTATTGGACCCACATTTGTTTTTCCGACTGATGAGCCATCGCGTGAACTGGGTAGTGGTAAATTCAGTATGGGGCCGGCTGCTATGTTCGTTTACCAGACGCCAACAGACTGGACACTGGCTTTCCAGGCGCAACAAATCTGGTCAGTCTTTGGTAGTTCGGAAAGAGAAGCTGTCAGTCAAATGATACTTAAGCCGACTGTAAATTATAATTTGCCAGATGGCTGGTACCTGCTATCAAATATGGAAGTGATTGCCAATTGGCGATCACCCTCTGATCAACGCTGGACAGTGCCAATCGGTGCCGGTGTTGGCAAACTATTTGCTGTTGGCGAAAATGCCATAGATACACGAGTACAAGGGTATTATAATGTGGTTACGCCTGACCTAGGTCCTACCTGGTCTATTGGTGCTACTGTCAGCTTTATTTTTGGAGAACTTTAATAATCTGGATTAAAGCATCTCTCCTAAGATACAGGCCCCGGCCTGTATCTTACAAAGCAAACTAAAACTCCAGCTCCCCAGGTCATCGAGTCTTCTCTGCACATTCCCTTGCTGTGTTAAACATAATAAGATTCATAGCATGAAAGAACACTCACTGGCCCTTAAACTTATTCAAGTATTAGCTAACTACCCAAGGCATAAGTGGCTTTTCCGAATTTCCTTAAGCTTTTTTGTTCTGATCAGCATTACTTTACTAGTCACCGACCCGGTATTACAAAACCCCAGCTATCACGTACTTGCAGATACCAGACCCTGGTTATTTACCCCTAACTTTGCCGATGTCATCAGCAACCTGCCTTTTGCGCTTGTTGGATTAGCCGGACTATTATATTGTTTAAGAAAAAATACGCACACATCCCTTTCCTGGCAGGTTTACTTTATCGGCCTAATTCTTGTCGCAGCAGGTTCTGGCTATTATCACTGGAACCCCAATAATCAAACGCTAGTCTGGGATCGTTTGCCAATGACGATTTGTTTTATGAGTCTGTTTAGCGCATTACTGGTCGATAATGTTTCTCAGCAACTGGAAAAACCTCTCTTGCCTGCCAGCCTGTTAATAGGTGCGTCGAGTGTTATCTATTGGCATTACACCGGGGATTTACGGTTTTACGCTGCTATTCAATTCGGAACTTTAGCAGCCATACCACTTATACTGTATCTTTATAAAAGCCAGTACACACATCGCAATTACCTGCTGTATGGATTAGTATTTTACGTTCTGGCCAAAATTTTAGAACTCAACGATAGCCAAATCTTTGAGCTTAGCGTCGGCGTAATAAGCGGACATACAGCCAAACATCTATTTGCCGCCGCTGCAACTTATTGTATTTATTTAATGTTAAAAAAACGCAGGCCCATTGAATATGATTAATTCCACCAGTAAATCGTAGCTTTAAACCGCTGTTTTTCTAGAATCAGCGGACTAAAGCTGCGCTCCATACACAGTTGAATAAATTGCTAGAATATTAAAGCACAACTAATTATCAGGATTCGTAATCCTTAATTTAAGAGGACAGCGTTAATTCATTCTTGTCTGTATGTTCGAAAGTTTTACCATAAATACTAACCATCATGGTCTGCGCATAGGATAACTTGCCATTGCCTAACACAATGTTTTGGCTAAAACTTGTAGTTCGCGCATTTCCCTGCATAAAGGGCGATTGAATAATTGCCCAGTCCGGATTATCAACATCGGCTACCACCTCAATGATGACACTCCCATCCGGCGTTTTGCTTCCTGTATATTGCCCACCGGCAAGTACGCATACGGCACGCGGTATCGTTAGAGAATGCATAATAAGCTGCCTTGCAGCATCCCACATCCAGTAACCGGTTTGGTCGTGAAACACACTATTATCAGATTTACGTTTAACGATCTGGCGATAATAAATTGCTGCTAAAACCTGAGTTTCAGCGTTAGTCACATCACCACACGCTGAGTAATTAATGCTTTCATAATAAGGGCTATTTTCTGCCCCCTCTGGATCGGGCGCAACATCAAGCCCTTTATCTCCTTGCCAAATTCCGATCAAGTCTTGTAATGGCCCGTAATCTACCTCAGTTACTTCACTCATATCTTATCTTATCCTTGCTTTTTTTAATGTCGTGAGTGCGATAATACTCCGTTTAGCTATACTTTTGTATTTCCCGTATTATTTCAGTTAATATCAGCTAAGGAATGAGGGGGGTAATAATACCCTAAAGTATGGCGCAGGATTTTGACTTCACAGACGTGTTAGGAAAACAGGCACATAAAAATCCATTATAGTCGCGCTACTTAAGCCGATAATACACAGCAAGAAATACCATTTTTTTGCTACACAACCTTACTGTATTCTATAAATAAAATCTGCATACTTATGTTATTTTTCCCGTATCAATAAATCATCCTGTCATTCGCGAAATCCTGCAACGAGAATCTAGTCATTAGCCACCTGGATGCCTGCTAACAACATACCGGAATAATGAGCCATCACTCAAAGGCGGCATAAGAAGGAAAAATAAACTCTAAGCCTAAACTAACAAGGTGACAGGAAAATATTTATCGATTGCAAAGAGAAGTTGCCTGCATCGCGATAGTTTTAACTGTTAACTACTGCCACTAACCATCAACTATTTTTTCTGTACATAAAAAATTTGCTGCTCATCTTCACGGATATATTCGATAATTTCATTGCCCGTTTGTTCACTATAAACACCAAAATCCAGATGTGCAGCGGGATCAGTAGCAATAACCCGTACAACATCACCTGACTGCATATCTTTCAAGGCTTTTTTTAAGCGCAATAAGGGCAAAGGGCAGTGTAAACCAGCGGCATTTACTTCAATATTAAATTCAATCATTCTAATTATAAATTTTCTCAATCATGCTTTATAAAGAGCATATATAATAGCATCACAAGACTTTTCCTGAACAATGAACTTATAGATTTATTATCATTCCATGGACTATTTTCCACTTTTTATCGATTTAAAAAACAAAAACTGCCTGGTCATTGGTGCGGGTGATATTGCTGCACGAAAAATTGAATTACTTGCCAAGGCAGGTGCGATTATTTCAGTTATTGCGCCAGAAATAAGTGATAGTGTTAATCAATTAGCTGCAAATAACCCTGATATAAAAATCCTGCTGAAAAAATTTAGTCCTGATGATATTACTCAACAGCGCTTGATTATTTCTGCGACTAATCAAGCTGATATTAACACTCTGGTTGCAGCGACGGCTGACGCACACAACATACCTGTCAATGTCGTTGATAACCCTGCCTTGTGTAGCTTTATTGTTCCAGCAATCATTGACCGCTCACCTGTGGTCGCTGCCGTTTCTTCCGGAGGTGCATCACCAGTACTCGCCCGTTTATTACGCGCAAAACTGGAAAGCCTTATTCCGCCTGCTTTTGGCAGAATGGCTAAACTTGCCGAAAAATACCGGGCATTAGTTAAAGAAAACATTAATCCACCCGCACAACGACGCATATTCTGGGAAAAAGTATTACAAGGCTCAATTGCTGAGCTATTTTACTCAGGCAAAGAGGCCGAAGCAGAAGCACGCTTAAAAGATGCAATACTTCATGGCTCTGAGCACCTGGACAATACCGGTGAAGTTTATCTGGTTGGCGCAGGGCCTGGTGATCCTGATTTACTGACCTTTCGTGCCTTACGTTTAATGCAGCAAGCCGACGTGGTTGTTTATGATCGTCTGGTTTCTGAAGAGATTCTACAACTGGTCCGCCGCGATGCAGAAAAAATATATGTTGGAAAACAGCGTGACAATCATAGTCTGCCTCAGGAATCGATTAATGAATTACTGGCTCGTCTGGCAAAAATGGGCAAACGCATTGTGCGCTTAAAAGGAGGAGATCCTTTTATCTTTGGTCGCGGTGGTGAAGAAATTGAAACACTGGTCGAGCAAAATATAAACTTCCAGGTTGTCCCGGGTATCACAGCAGCATCCGGCTGTGCAACCTACGCAGGCATTCCCCTTACTCACCGGGACCACGCCCAATCATGTACCTTTATAACCGGGCATTTAAAAAATAATACCGTTAATTTAAATTGGCAACAGCTAGTCGCTCCCAAGCAAACAATCGTTATTTATATGGGACTTGTAGGCCTGGAGATAATCTGCCAATCCATGATTCAGCATGGCGCGTCCACTGATTTACCAATTGCACTGATACAACAGGGTACGACAAATAAGCAAAGAGTGATTACCGGAACTTTGGGTACTCTGCCAGAAAAGCTTAAAGGCCAAGGCATTCACGCGCCAACCCTATTTATTATTGGCACTGTTGTTTCCTTGCACGACTCATTAAAATGGTTCCAGCCAGAAAATAATAACTATGAATAAACGATCACTATGTAATCCAGAGTATATTGCGTGGATAATTCTGCTATTTACAAATGCTACTGAGGAAACTGACAATAATAGTTGAAAAAATTGTCTAAATTATCTATCATTTACTAGTTAATTTTTTTCTAAACTGTGTTTTTATGAATAAAATTCAATAAAAAGGACATGGTTATTTTATTATTACTAAAAGAGGAAGAGGTCAAAATGAAAAAAATATTATTAGCTGTTTCTACAGTTGCTCTACTAGGCTTAGGCGCGCAAGCTTCTGCTAGCGAAGAAATTGAAATAGGTAAAAAAATCTATGATCGTGCTTTCGGTCGTGGTTGTGGCGCATGTCATGATATCGCCTCAAACCCACAATTAGTTGCATTGATTAAATCTGGCGACTTAACAAAAGCTAGCTTTGCTACAACTTTGAAAGAAGGTAAAAACGGCATGCCTAAAGCAGTAGACGCGATTATGGCTGTTGGACCTGTTAAAAAAGCAGGATATACAGAACAGCAAGCTATCGATGCTGTATGGAGCTTCTTGTCACAATAAGCTCGTCTTAGTAATATTCACAAAAAAGCCGTTCCGGGTGGTCACCCTGGAACGGCTTTTTTGTCTTATTAACTTAAGATTAAAACTATAGCTATTTCTCTATTGCTGTCAGCAGAACAAATCCAAAGCTTTTTACTCCCCGCCTGCTATTTTTTTCTGATCACTGGAATGATCTTCCAGCGCATAACGTTTACGCACCCAGACCCCACCAATAACAGCAATCATCAGTCCGCACGAAGTAATCAGAAACTGTACCAACCCTTTGAGCTGAGAAACCTGCTCAGCTAAAGCAATAGTTTCAATATTTTTTGGCTGGGGTAAATATTTCTGGGCAATTAAACGTCCCGCTCCTGTTTCAGAATAGGTTTTCAAAACCACCAAATCATCCTGTAAAGCACGAATCGTATCCAGCCCCGTCTCGGAAATTGTTCCACTATGCAGTGATTTCTCTAAAATATTAAGCTTACTTTCAATAGAGCCACTGACTAAACCAACTAACTGAGATTTTAAAGCATCCACCTCTGCGGATAAAACCGGATTCATCTGCACTTCATACAACTCAGCGGCCCTGGCAGCCACAGCAGCTTGTTTGATAGTAGTGTCTGCAGGCATCAATAACATACCTAAAAAAACAACCATTGCCATCAAACCGACAAGCAGAGCCAATACCAGCCGGTTCATTTTCAGCACACTAAGCTGTGTCGCCGAATTTAGAACGGCCAAATTACGCACTGGTTTATTATTCTTATTATTTTTGCGTACGTCGCTCATTTAACCTAAACCCCTTCCCCTGTAAACTATCCTAAGCTGAAACATTATACAAGTTTAACAAAAAAAATCCCGTTCACTTTTGCAGAGAACGGGATTTATTACAAAACTATTTTAGCCGCTTGGCTGCAATGCGCATTCTTAAAGCATTAAGCTTAATAAATCCCTCAGCATCTTTCTGGTTATATGCGCCTTCATCATCCTCAAAAGTAGCAATCGCTTCATCAAATAAACTATCCGTATCAGACATACGGCCGACAACAGTCACATTACCTTTATAAAGCTTCAATTTCACTTTACCATTGACCGTCAACTGCGACTGATCAATCATCGTCTGTAGCAATTCACGCTCAGGACTCCACCAATAGCCATTATAAATCAGTGTTGCATAGCGTGGCATTAACTCATCTTTTAAATGTGCGACTTCACGATCCAGAGTCAACGATTCAATCGCTCTATGCGCACGTAGCATAATCGTACCCCCGGGTGTTTCATAACAACCGCGTGACTTCATGCCCACATAACGATTTTCCACAATATCTAACCGACCAATACCATTATCACCGCCGACTTTATTTAATCGAGTCAATACCTCAGCAGGCGAATGAGGCACACCATCTATACCAACAATATCACCTTTAACATAACTCAACTCAATATAAGTCGCTTTATCTGGCGCAGCTTCAGGTGACACACTCCAGCGCCACATATCCTCTTCTGGTTCGTTCCAAGGGTCTTCTAAAATACCCCCTTCATAAGAAATATGTAATAAATTGGCATCCATAGAATAAGGTGAAGCCTTGCCTTTTTTCATTTCCACCGGAATAGCATGCTTTTCGGCGTAAGCTAATAACTTCTGTCTGGAATTCAAATCCCACTCACGCCATGGCGCAATAATCTTAATATCCGGGCGTAAGGCATAAGCACCTAGCTCAAAACGCACCTGATCATTACCTTTACCGGTTGCACCATGAGAAACCGTATCTGCACCCGTCTCATTAGCGATTTGAATTAAGCGTTTGGAAATCAAGGGACGAGCAATCGAGGTGCCTAATAAATACTCGCCTTCATAAATAGCATTGGCACGAAACATAGGAAACACAAAATCACGCACAAATTCTTCACGTAAATCATCAATATAAATTTCTTTAATGCCTAATGACTTCGCTTTTTCTCGCGCCGGCTCTACTTCCTCACCCTGCCCTAAATCCGCTGTAAACGTAACCACTTCACAAGCATACTCATCTTGTAACCACTTCAAAATCACCGAAGTATCCAAACCACCTGAATAAGCTAAAACTACCTTTTTGGTATCTGACATTGTGCCCTAACTCTAAATAAATGAAAATTTCTTAATTATACTATAAATACTACTGGCTTCATTTTAAAAAATTAATCATACACGAATCACTAAAGTCCCTTTCCAGACAATGCAATAGACTTAATCTTGTTCACAGTCCTCCCATAACTCGCCCAGGCATGCACGCCTTCATTACTAGCATAGATAAAAATACCTTTAGACATTTTGATATAAGAAACAATACCAGACTATTCTCTCCACCCTATCGTCTACAAACGTATACATTTAAATAAAATACACTACTAATCAAGAAGATATACGATACCTTACAAATAATCCTCAAAAAAGGTTGACGACTAAAAGGATAACTGGAATAATAGCGACTCTTTAGCAGGCCCAGGTAGCTCAGTCGGTAGAGCAGAGGACTGAAAATCCTCGTGTCGACGGTTCGATTCCGCCCCTGGGCACCATGCTAAAGCCAAATAAATAAAGGCCTGATAAGATTTCATTCTTACCGGGCCTTTTTTTTGCTCAAAATAACAGTGTAGTAAATTTGTCTCAGATTTTGCATTGCTCACATACTCCCGTAAGTGCTCACCTAATAAATGAGCATAACGCAATACCATCAGAACAGCTGATCCCAGTATATTAAAATCAAAGCCTTATAGATTTTTCAAGATAATTAGGTGAGACTAAAATGCGTAGCTTGGTGCTGAGCTTGCGAAGCCCAACAGGATATTGTGCCTGAATGTTGGGCTTCGTACCTCAGCACCAACCTACATTAAGTTTATCAGGGGTCAAGTTATTTTCCGCGAGATCAGCTTGTCTGACCATCGATAAATCTGCCCAGTCTTCTAATTCTTGCAATTCATGAACAGGCGTTCCGTTGTGGATATGCCAGCTTGCCCATGTATGGCGCAAATCATGCCAACGAAAGTCTTTGATGTCTATCCTTACAAGCGCCTTTTGCCAAGCATGATTATTTGCTCTAAATACTGACTTACCTTTGTAAATAAAGACATGGGAATTATTTTTACCATAATGCAAGAGCATTAATAGATGCACTTCCAGATCCCATTAAAAGCCCATTAATGACCGCATTATGGGAACAAGCACTAGATGAAATTGCACAAGGAAAGCGTGATGCAGGCAAATTTGTAGACGATCAAGTGAGGACAGGTACTCTTTTAGTTGAGCATGCTAAAAAGAGCGTTCCTGATAGTTTTGTTAAAGTACCTGAATCAACAACAAGATATGACCTTCTGATGTTTTTATGCGTGGTACTGCGCAATGCAAAAAACAGTGGTGCTCAA
>CAYWLM010000008.1:0-36771 GCA_964459125.1 uncultured Methylomonas sp.
ATTAGTGTGCCCTTTTTTATAGAGGTTTAGAATGTGTGGTTTAATTGACGCTTACTTTTATGTTGGCAAACGTACGTGAGTTGTCCCTGGCAAAAATTCTATTCCCGTGAATCTTTCCAATCCGTCATAGTCAACCAAAATATCACCATTGTTTATATACTTTACGTTATAAAGCAATGAGCCTCTTCCGGCACCAAATCCAATTGTTAATCTTAACGCTTGATTCCCTGGCGTAAACTTGGAGATATTAACCACCAGATCAGTTGCACCTTCTTAATCTGAAAAGTAAAAGCCCTACACCATAAGATATATTTTTATCTGTCTCTCCAGTTTGTCTGAAATACCAAGCTCTCCTCCGGTAACAGACAGTCTTATTGCCTCGCCATAGTGATTTACCGGTAGGTGCTAGATTCTTTTCTTATTACACTGCTTGAGCATCCTGCTAACAATATTGCCATAATGAGCACTATTTTTTTCATATTTACATTCTATTATTTAGATCTAATGTTTCGGAATTTTTTTTATATTTAATCGTACAATTTTGATATATAACTATTGATCTAAGTTTGTTATTGGCTCTTCTGCACTTTGCTTAGCCGCAAAAGCACCTTGTTTTACGAAATCTTGATATGCATGTTCCGAGAGATGCTCATATGTATTCGTTGCCCCGATAAATGAAAAAGGAAAAGCAGGGAAAAATAGTAGCCATTGTGTTGATGTCATGTCCTCGGATACTTCTGTTCTATATTTTTTTCCAGTTTTTACCTCTTCGAGCTCGTATATTAGGTCATAACTAGTAACTATACTGTGAGGTATGATGAATAAAGTTAATCCACTAATAACTTGCATGAAAATACTAGATTTACCTTCTTGATGCCCTTTAAGCGTTAAATTGTATTCCGCATTTTCAGTGAATTCCATTTTTGGAACATAAGTAAAGCTACTGATATAATCACTTTTTTTCCAGTTTTCAAGAATTGCATCATTAATGATTCTTCCTGCTTTGTTATTTGTAACCATTTTCCCTCCATCTAAATGCATTGTGAAGTCGCCAATGCTTTCCTCTATATGAGGTATGATTTTGGGGGTAATAGGCTCAAGTGCGGCGAGTTTATCTCCTGAAAATGTCATGCAGCCATTAAGGGTTGTCAATAAAAGTCCGGTACAGCATATTTTAAAAAGTTGTTTCATAATTTATATATATTAAATGATGGGGGTTCAGTTTATAACTAATTGAGCTGATGACTTCAGCTAGTGAAGCAATATTAAGGCCATGCTTGCCATTACCATATATTGTTTTTAAATTGAGTTGAAAGGCATGGCCACTAATAGCAGTTTGTGCTGTATCAGTAGTATAAGCCATTAGCTATAATTTCAGCACTTACAGGTCGACTTACTAACTTCAAGGTTAAGGGGAGCATCAAAGGTTGGAGTTGTTGATTTCAAAAATAAATACTACCCCCTTCTTTGCGTAAAAAAGGGGTGGACCATATATGCCCCCAGTTATTCAATTCTATAGTAGACCCTAAGGTTTACTCCTATTCAGAGATATATCGTATATTAAATTTTATGACACCCGAATCTCTACGGATCAAGCCGCGTAACCCCAAGGCTAAAAACTTTGGGTCTCTATGTAATCCTTTTTTGTAGGCGTCTTCAATTTTTACAGCAGTATCATTTTCAGTAGAAAAATTTTCTTCAGATAAAGATTTCAAGTTATGTGCTGACTCAAGGGATATTTTGAACTCTTCCAACTTTTCTTTAATGCCACCCATCGCAGTAGCAAAATACACACGCCGAATTGAAATTAATATTTTAGATTTAACGCTAGCTAATTCAGCAGGCTGAGCAATGAGAGAGAACAGTTTTGCATCAAAAAACACCACATCAGGGTTAATAGATAAACGAAATATCTGGTCTTGATGATTCTCTATCACTAAATCCGTATGATTTACTAAATTGGCAAGCGCTTGTAATTCACCTTGCAGAACAGCCCCTTTAGGTACTTCAAGCCAGCCAAAAGGATGTAAAGTGATATTTTCGTCAAGTTCTACAAATGAAAAGCCGCGTAAATGTGCAGCCAATGCTAATAATAGTTGTAACTGTCTTGCTGTTAACTTTAAATCCAAAGGCTTTTCTTTACCTAACACGCCAGCCAGAATGGGTTCATTACAATCTAAAGGCAATGTTAGCCCGTATTTTTTAGGCTGAAAATGGTATTTATTGGTAAAGCTCTCCGGCAACGCCTTTAACTCAGTGGCAAGTAACGTACTGTCACCAGAAAAATCATCATACAGTGCTTTGATATAGGGGATTTTTCCATCCACTGTTTCACCCTGCATCATATCTTCAATCGTAAACCAAACGAGCCGCTCATCCGTTTGCACTTTATGCTGTAAATGCAGATAGCCTGCCAGGGTTAAATCAATCTGGAAAATATCCAAATAATATTCCGTCAAAGCATGATTGGGTGCTGAGCCCTGTACTTGCTGATAAGGCGCTAAACGTCGCCAGAGCTGAAAAGTATAGTGCTCATCAAACAGCAATCCCGTTTCCTCGCGTAACTCTCGTTGCAGCGTTATAGGTAATGCGTGTTGAACGACCTCAGAATGAGGAGATTGCAAAGCTTTGACTACTCCCTTTTTTTCAACCAAAGGAATATCATTTTGATTAGCTCGCCCACCGATTAAACCATAATCACCCGCACGTTTATCATGGCGTTTTTGCGTATCTTCACGCTGATAAAATAAAATTTTACCGTCCAGCTTAATAATGCTCCAAGCCACATAGCAATAACGAATCGGCACGGCTTGAGCGCTGGTATGATGTTCAAGTCGTGCGGTTTCGAATTGATTTAAAACGTCACGTTGTTGATTCTTCTTATCCGAAGAAATGTCTCGTGTATTCCAGAAATTAGCGGCAAATAAGCGTGAATCAGGATCGCTTAACGCAGTTAACACAGATGTTGCCATCAGTTGGGCAGGGAAAGAAACAAAGCACCATTCGCCTTTTTGTAGCATCTCAGTATTTAAAGTGGCGAGTGTAAGCAACAGATTTTCAACCATTGCCACGGTATTTTCTGCCAGTTCTTTTGGATAAGCTGCCTGCACTAAATGACTGATAAGCACATCACGCGGCACACAGAAAAAATCACCTTCCTCTTCAGCATGGCGAGGCAAATGCGGAAGCAGTGTTTTAACTAATTCAGCTGTCATATTATTTTCAAACTACCAAATAATTGGCACAGCATAATCAGCAAAGGCATGATCAACAGTGACCACCGTCAATCCTTCAATGATAGCCTGTGCAATGATAATACGGTCAAACGGATCTTTATGATGCGTGAGTAATTGCTGTAAATAACTGATATGCGCTAATTCTATAGGCAACAACTGAATATTATTTTGTTGCCTGTTTTTATCGATTAACTCATCAATAGGCGCTGCTAACAATAATTTGCCCAACTGGCTTTTTATCTGCATCTCCCATGGTGAAGCCATGCTTAGGTAAAACGCATGTTCACCCGAACAACATAAGTCTACAACTGTTTGCGATAATCGTTCTGAGCCCGCGTTAATCCAAAGAAAAGCATGGGTATCCAGCAGGTATTTCATAGCTGCCCTTCAAGCCAAAAGCTGTCCGGCAAAGGCTCATTAAAATCTTCGCTCATCTGTATCTTGCCTTTGAATAAGCCTAGTTTTATGGGGGCAGTCGATGGCTCAATGTCTTCATACATAACAATTACGCGCGCTTTATGCGCAGTAATATTTTTTGGTAATTGCAAATGAATCTGTTGGTTTTGGTCTATTTCTGCGGGGAGTTCGATGGCGTGCATGATGTTTATGCCTCTGGGAAGCTGGAGTGGTAAATATAGCGTGCAAGCTCTTTAACATAAGGCTTTTCCATGTAATTAAAATGCCTGAACTTTATTTCTAACAAGTTTCTTTTGTGTCCTTTATCGACATATGGATTGGATGTAGTAAGCCAAAACATTTGATAAAGTATTTTCGTAAAGAGCCTCTTATCATCCTTGAGATCAGATTCACTCAATTGAATATTATTGGCAAGCTCATTAAAGTAAAAAGCATCATTAATATGAACCTTATTATCCTTTTCATCTAAGACAAGATTATTAAGATCAAGATAAGCCATGCTAATTGGAATGAGCTTGTAATTACTTTTTATTTTAAATTCATCTTCTGATATAGCTTCTTTAGAAAACAAATTGAGTAGTATTTGCTCATAATTTTGGATGGATTCATCACCAGAATCAAACATAACACGGATATTTATTATAAATAGATATGCAACTAATTTTTCATCGAGATCGTTGAATAAAGCTGAATTATGCGTTATCCAGTGGCGAGTATTGCGCATAACCCATGCCAGTACCGCATCTTTTTTGTTCTTGTCTAACCTTATAGTATTAGCCGCCTCCCACTCATGTGAAAGTGTTCTGATGAAAAGCTTATATAAATCTTTTTTATTCAATGGTTCACGTAAGGGTAAAAAGTTCTCTAATATGTTCAAATAATTCAGAATATCTTCAGATGTAACTGGGTCAGTTTGCTTGGAAAAATTATTAAAATATAGCTTATCCATCGATAATTTTTTCGCATTTTGGCAACCTTCTATAATACCTCGTCTCAACACAAAATAATCCTGTTGCGCATGAGCAAACCACTCTTTAATATCTACCGTATCATCTTTAGTTAAAAAAGGCTTATTGGGATTAGAGGACAAGGGTGGTTTTATATTAGCACTGGCAAATTTATTCTTAAGCTGATCAAAATAACTGGCATGGTTAGAGCAAAATAAAATATGACTTTTAGGGAACCCTAACTCTATTACAAGTTCAGTATAAAGTTGATAGCCTGCTATTTTGCTGAGATTAGCTTCCGATTGATATTGTTTAATTAATTCAGGTAAGTAGCCATTAGTATCATTTTGTCCTTCGCGCGATAATGGCATATCAACATCCAATACAACAAAATCAACTTTTGATAGCTCTTCTGGGTTATGAATAAATTCCAGTGCCTCTAATAAATTTAGTTTTAATAAAATGCCTTTTTCAGATAAAAAGTCTTGTGCATCATAACTATCCTCTTCTGCAAGTCGATTACTCAACTCTTTATGGTCTAAAATATTGCCAAAAATGGAACTGACTGTCGAACTCACAATATTCTCTTCTCGCGTAGTTTTAGAAGCTTTAAAATCTTCTACCCATAAAAAATGTGTCATTTTATTCCCTTACTTAAGTAGTTCAGTTGGAATGCTAAAGGATGCTTTAAAACTGTTTCCAATCAATTCAATATTAAAGTCACCATTTATTTTTTTAGCAATCGTCTTTAAAAAATCTGTGCCTTTATGCGTACCTTTGCCCGTTTCTTGTAGGCTAGGGTTCTCACAACTGAGTATATAACATTGCTCCTGTTCGCTAAGACTTATTTCCAATGGCTTATCATGGGTAACATCCATGTATTTTAAGGCATTAACAAAAATTTCCATGAAGACCACCAGAAAAATAGAGTCTGTTATGCCATATTCTTTGAAACGAATATTATGCTCATCAAAACCCGTTATCTGAATTGGAAAAAGATTATCTGCTATCCACGTTTGCAATACTGACAGATCTACGCTTTCAGAGAACAATGCATTAAATTCATCCTCCCATTGATGTTGTAGTTTTTGCCATTTTTTCCTTAGCACTTGATTAGCTCTAAGTTCTTCACTGTTGGTATTCCTTTCAATTTGTTTATTCTGGCGTAAATGCTTCAGATATAAATTGATAATTTTATCTTTATTCGTTTTACTCAATAATTGAGAAACAGCTAAAGCTAAATTATTGGCAAGACTTCGCATTAAGCTGACGTCCCCCGTTTTATCCTGTTCAAGCTGTTCGATAAGTTTTTCATCATCAGCCGAAAGTATACTAAAGGCTGTTAATGTACCGCCCATCATTTTGACTGTTTTTAAATGAATGCTAGGGTTATTTTGATGCTCGGCGTTAGAGCGGATACATTGTAAAGTGCCTAAAAAATTATGCGCGAACATAGCGATAATATTATTTAGCTCTTGGTTTTTAGCTTCGAGTTGTTGGTTTTTTTCTATTAATGCTTTTGATTTTTTAATGTACTCTAAATGGAAATGATTTTCGTTTTTTTCAACATCAAAGTGCTTTTTGTATTCCTCATAATATTCTTTTGCTAAATCAGTTCTTCCTGCTTGAATATACAAATCAGTTCGCAAAGCTAGATAAGCTTTTGCCTCTGGTGAGCTAGGTGGTGCGAATAAAACTTCTTTCAACTTATTTTCTTCAGAAACTCGTAGCAAATATTGATCTGCTATTTCTTCATTCTGTTTAACTCCTAATCCATATTTATAACATCTAGATACCGAAATATTATCCATTCCAGTCTTATCTAGTTCAGCAGCCATTTTAAAATATTTAAAGGATAGTTGATCATTTTTTTCACAACCTTTACCTTCATCGTATAAAAAACCTAACCGTGAATAGGAATTTGTATATCCTTGTGCTGCCGAGCTAGCAAACCACTTAAATGCGAGTTTGTCACTTTGGGTAATACCTTCACCACTTTGATAACAACAGGCCAATTGATATTCCGCATCTGCAAAACCTTGTTCAGCGGCCTTTTTAAACCACTCAAAAGCATATTCATTATCTTGATTGGTTCCAATACCATTCCGATAAGAAGTCGCCAATATAAACTGTGCTTCAGCACAACCAAACTCAGCAGCTTTTTTAAAACAATCTAAAGCTTTTTTAAAACAATCTAAAGCTAAAGCTTCATTTTTCTCCTCATCAATTGTGATTGACAAAAGCTCTTTGGCTTTATGAATATAGTATCCTATCATCCACTTTTTAGCTTCATAATGTCCTTGTTTGGCAGCTTTTTCATACAATCCAACAATAGCTCTAGATTCAAGAAACCGTAATGATTTTCTTTTTAAGTAACAGCATGCTAATCGATATTGAGCATCAGCTTTTCCTTGCTCGGCTGCTTTGGTAACCCATACAATATAAAGCTCTTCGTTGTTATGAAATATTTCGTCACTCAGTGGTATGTCAGCATATATATCAGACTGCTCTTTTAGCCAGTTTTTAGCACTACTATGATCTTGTTTAGCTGCTTTTTCATAGCAGTTGAAAGCCAATTTATAGCTTTGATCGATATCATTTCCTTGAAGAAAACATTCGGCTATCCGATATTGGGAGTCAGCATCACTTATACCTTGTTCATATGCTTTTGCATACCACTCAGAAGCTAACTTAATACTTTTTTTAACGCCTTTACCAAACTCATAATAACAAGCTAATCGATACTCTGCCTCAGCAACATTCTTCGTGGCCGCTTTTTCATACCACTTAAAAGCAAGCCCATCATTTTTTTGCACACCATATCCATTAGCATATAAATCACCCAAAAATAAATAAGTTTCAGGGTTAACATCCTTTTCTTCAGTCGCTTTTGTTATCCAGTAAAAAGCTTGTTGATAATCTTGAGCAATACCAATCGCGTCGCGATAGCAAAGCGCTAAATCGTAATATGCATCCGCATAGCCTAGTTCAACGGACTGTTTAAAACACTCAAATGCCAAGACATCATTTTTTTCTGTGCCCCAGCCATTTTGATAGCATTGCCCCAGCCAGTAACCGGCTTCAGCATGGTTTTGTGCTGTTGCTTTTTTAAACCAAACAAAGGCAAGGCTAGCATTTGCTTTAGTAAAACTCTCACCTTCAGCCCCTTTAGATAATTTAAAAGCTAAGTCCAAAACGGGATCTTTTGTTTTATCCGTAATGAATTGCTGTACCCATTTATATTTGATCTTTCTAGTCTGGCTATCATTAACACCTATAAAATAGTACAGACCCAAAGCAAACTGCGCATCCACATGACCATTTTCTGCCGCTTTTGTATTCCAATCCAAAGCCAACTCTTTATTTGTTTCTATATCAGTTCCATTGATATAACATAAAGCGATGTCAAATTGTGCCTGTGCATCCCCCGCATTTGCTTTGTTTTGTAACGCATCAATTGTAGTGGTGGTTTGCTTGCTCATGGTTTTTTCCTGTGGTTTTTTGTTTTTTTGGCAGAAAAAGTTTTACTAACTTTTTCTGCCTTTGTGTTTTGTTTAATATCTTTATTTAGTCATATTCACTTAATAAGACTCGAATTTTATTGGCATATTCAACTGTCTGCCAATCTCTGCTAGTATTTTCGTGGCATTGTGTTTATTGACATGAGTCGTCACATACCAGCCTTCACAGCGTTCTTGTTTCTGGTAACTACTTACTGGCGTTTTAGCAATAAGTGGTGCGTTGCTAACAAATTTATTTAACGTAGAAACCCGATTCAAACCGATCACTCTCAAGGTTTTTAAGAACGTTTGCGCAATGGTTGGTTCGGCAATGATTTGTTCAGACACCTTAACTCTGAAACCACTACTGGGCTTACGTGTACGGTTTCTGTCTTTTTTATGTGAGTTTACTTTTCCCGAGTGCCCGGAATTATTGTCGGTACCAAAGTTATTGACAGTCGTTTTGATGTCCGCTTCTAAAACTTGTAGTTTGCGACAAAGTTCATTCAAGCTGGCGACCTCCGTAAAATCACCACTTAAATTAGCCTCGGCTCCTGCTATTTTTAAGTCATCAGAGGCATTATGCAAAGTTGTAAATAATACGCTAAATTGGATGGTAACAGCTTCTGGTAATTTGTTCATGGTGATACTCCAGGTTAAAGTTTGTTGTTTTTTCAACTTGGTGCTTAGTATCAACCAAAAGCGTTTTAATGTAATGGGAGAGCTGTGGGAGTTTTTATAACCTTCTTAAGCTCGCTTGTTCGATTTTTGCCCAGAACTGAGTTGAGTAACAGTATTAAAGTTGGAATATCGAGTATAAGGTTGTCGCTGATAAAAAACGAGTGACATCAGTAAGTAAAAATAAGGATTAATCGGTATCTTTCATTGGTCAGTTTACACTTTCATTTTATTAACATCGTCATTCCCGAGTGTTTTTTATCGGGAATCTCTTTGTATGCGCAAGATTCCTGCTAGAAGCATGCAGAAATGAGGATAACTCACCCTAAAAGGAAAAAGGGGTCAGAGCCCTTTATGGATAAAATTAGATACTTTAGGGGCAGATTTCTTGATATTCCCTGTCAGTGAGGTTAAGTTTCAGTTTTCCTTCTATAAAAAGGACATCATGAAGGAGATAGATAAAGTGAAAGATTTAAAAAATCAAAAACTCCGCTTTCTTGAACTTAGAGCTTTACGAATTTAAAACTCTAATTGCTGACCAGTATCTTTTTTTCCAATAAGGATTATCCAGATGAGAAATGATGACGCCCTTTTTGGTAGACACGTGCAAAAACTTTCTTTTTTCCAGATATATACCTACGTGCCTTTGCCATATCCCGGTTTTAAAAAAGACTAAATCACCAGCTTTTAAATCTGCTTGAGTATTAACTTTTACCCCACGTTGCAATTGCTGTTCAGTAGTTCGGGGTAATTGAATAGAAAAATTATCACGATAAGTAAGATAAACAAAGCCAGAACAATCAATACCGTCCCTAGATAAGCCACCCAATCGATATTTAACAGATTCCCATTCGGAAAACTGTGCGTATAAAATTTGCTTCACGCTGCTTGATGAAAATATTTTATCGGTTCCCACACCGACATGATTATTGGCACAGCCAGTGAGAAAAAATATATAAGCGGTAACTAAAATAATTTTAAGTGTTTTGTAAGTCACTCGATAATCACCCTAGGTATAAATCAGCGTTTTGATATTCAAGCTTAGTAGCAAAGCTTCTTTGGTCTCAGCTGAAACAAACTACTACTGTAGTTGTTAGCCACAATTATATTCAGCATCAGGCCTCTTATGCTGATGCTTGGCACTCTTTTTATGCTGGTATTGCTATAACTTAATCGCTAGTCTCAATCAGACAAATAATACTCAACGGTAGAAACCACACGAACCTGTTTTATATACGGACTATTTTTATCTCTGGCACTGATACTAAATTGTCCCTGTGATGCTTTTCTGATTTTGCCTAACTTGCTTGCTGAATCAGCGGCAAATTTTTCTGCCACTTCTCGAGCATTTCGAGTTGCCTCTTCAATCATTTCCGGCTTGACTTCATTTAGCCGGGTGAAAATATATTCAGTCTGATCCTGATAATTATTTCCGGTAAAGGCTATGCCGCTTTTACCTAGAGCAGGCAAAGACTTCATAACATCGCGAACTTTGTTGATATCTTCTGAATATACGGTAATCGTTTGTAATGCTGTGTAACGAAACTCTGCTTTGGCATTATTATACTGCTGAGCAGATTTATCGGTAATAACCGGGGAAGCAAGTGATATTTCGCTAGCTTTGATGCCTTGCTTTTGCAAAAATCTGGTTATTTTTGAATTACTTGCCTCTATGGATTTGTATAGTTGTGTCAGATCATTACTGGTTTCTGTAAATTGTATCGGCCAGATGACTTTGTCCGAATCATACTCGCGTTCGGATAAACCTTTTGCCGTAACCGTGCGTTCATATTCTTTTACCTGGATGGCCGCGTTGCTCAACTGATAACCGACAGCGGCAAGCCCGAGAAATATAAACACACCTAGGATAAAAGCACTTAATTTATTATTTTCTAGCATCTGTTTCTCCATTTAATACAACAGTAAAATACTTATTTTCTGCATTCCACAAGCTAGGAAACCGAGAATGTTAGTCGTTAGCATAATGGACTAAAGGATATGTTGCAAATAACTTAGGCGCGCTATTTATTGGGAGTGCGAAAGGTCTCGTCTGCATTGCGCAGGCAAGTTATCTGGGCTCTCAGGATAAGAAATTTATTTTATGCACATTCGGTCTTGCCCGGAAATTTGCTATTTTTGCGTTTTGCTTTAAAAAAATCACGCAATAAATCGCCACAGCTTTGTGCAAGAATCTCACCTTGCCAGTCGACCTGATGATTTAGAAAATCTGCATTCGCTAGCTCTAAGGCACTGCATACTGCGCCACGTTTTGCATCTATTGCACCAAAGACCAGGCGTTTGACACGTGCATGGGCAATCGCTCCCATACACATCACACAAGGCTCTAGGGTGACATATAAAGTACAGTCCAATAAGCGATAATTAGCCAGTCTTTGCCCAGCCAGTCGCATAGCCATTATTTCAGCATGCGCTGTCGGGTCATTGTCTGTAATAGGCGTGTTCCACCCTTCTGCTATACATTTATTATCTAAAACCAGCACGGCACCTACCGGCACTTCTCCTTGTGCTTCTGCACGTTGAGCCAGCCTGATGGCATGACGCATCCAGGCTTCATCATCGCTTAAGACTATTCCCATTCAATCGTTGCCGGTGGCTTACCTGAAATATCATAGGTTACGCGTGAAATACCATCCACCTCATTAATAATACGCGTTGATACATGGCCTAAAAAGTCATACGGCAAATGTGCCCAGCGAGCGGTCATAAAATCAATCGTTTCTACTGCGCGTAATGCAATCACATAATCGTAACGTCTGCCATCTCCCATCACACCGACTGATTTAATCGGCAGGAACACTGCAAAAGCCTGACTCACGGTTTGATATAAGTCTTGCTTGTACAATTCGTCCATAAAAATCGCATCGGCCTGACGTAATAAATCGGCATACTGTTTTTTTACTTCACCTAAAATACGTACGCCCAGACCCGGTCCTGGAAAAGGGTGACGATTAATCATATCGTAGGGTAAACCTAATTCTGTACCTAATTTACGCACTTCATCTTTAAATAGCTCGCGTAAGGGTTCGAGCAGTTTTAAAGCCATATTTTCAGGCAAACCACCGACATTATGATGTGATTTAATTAAATGTGCTTTACCACTCGATGCACCTGCTGACTCAATGACATCAGGGTAAATTGTGCCTTGTGCCAGCCATTTTGCATCAGTTAATTTAGCCGCCTGTTCATCAAATATTTCGACAAATAAATTACCGATAATTTTACGTTTTTGTTCCGGGTCAGTTTTTCCAGCTAGCGCACTTAAATAACGCTCCTCAGCGTCAACACGAATGACTTTTACACCCATATGCTGCGCAAAGGTTGCCATAACCTGATCGCCTTCATGCAGACGCAATAAGCCGGTATCAACAAATACGCAAGTGAGTTGATCACCTATCGCTTTATGTAATAAGGCTGCAACGACAGACGAATCTACACCACCGGAAAGCCCAAGAACAACGTGATCATTGCCTACTTTTTGTTTAATACTGTGCATATTTTCATTAATAATATGCGCCGAGTCCCACAAGGCATCACATCCACAAATATCCAATACAAAGCGGCTTAATATACGTCCACCCTGTTTGGTATGCGTCACTTCAGGATGGAATTGCACGCCATAAAAATGCTTCTGTTCATTGGCTATGCCTGCAATCGGCGCTCCATCAGAGCTTGCTATCAGCTTAAAGCCTTCAGGCAATGCCACGACACGATCACCATGACTCATCCATACATCTAATAAGCCAAAACCTTCCGGGGAAGTATGGTCTTCTATATCGGTTAATAATTTAGAATGTCCGCGCGCCCTGACTTGCGCATAACCGAATTCCCGATGCTCTGAAGACTCTACTTTGCCATTTAATTGCTCGGTCATGGTTTGCATACCATAACAAATACCTAATACTGGAATTCCTGCATCAAATACAGCTTGCGGTGCTCTTGGAGTATTGCCTGTCGTAACAGATTCAGGGCCACCGGATAAAATAATACCTTGCGCATTAAATGCATGAATTTCCTCGTCACTGCTGTCACAAGAATAAATTTCGCAATAAACGCCAATTTCACGTATGCGTCGTGCAATAAGTTGAGTGTATTGTGAGCCAAAATCCAGAATAAGAATTTTGTGCGCATGAATGTCTGTTGTTTGTTGATTCACGGTAATCTCTTGGGTTGTTCTATAAGTCGGGTTAGCTTATCTAGCGCGGCGCAAGTAAGGACCTGCAAAGTTCAAGAAGCAAAACCCGACATTTATCGGTGAAATACGCATTGTGTGGGTTACATTTTTATTGCTGGGCAAAAGAACTAAACCAACCTACGCTAATATAAAAAACTGGGTTATAAACAATTCGAGGCTCACTAGGAGCCTCGAAACATAAGCTTGCAAGCAGTTAACTTATTAAACCCGGTAATTCGGTGCTTCTTTAGTAATAGTTACATCATGTACATGACTTTCACGCATACCTGCATTGGTTACCCTGACAAACTGCGCCTTTTCATGCAATTCTTCAATAGTTGCACAGCCGGTATAACCCATGCTAGAACGGATCCCACCTAGCGACTGATGAATAATCGCCACTAAGCTGCCTTTATATGGCACTCGCCCTTCAATACCTTCTGGTACTAATTTATCTGATGAGTCGGTATCTTCCTGAAAATATCGATCACTAGAACCTTGTTGTTGCGCCATTGCACCAATCGACCCCATGCCGCGATAAGACTTGTAAGAACGCCCCTGAAATAACTCGACTTCGCCTGGCGCTTCTTCTGTACCTGCAAACAATCCGCCCAGCATAACTGAATAAGCACCTGCCGCTAAGGCTTTAGCCATATCTCCCGAATAGCGTATGCCTCCATCGGCTATTAAAGGCACACCTGTGCCTTTTAAAGCCTGGGCTACATTATCCACTGCAGAAATCTGCGGCACACCAACACCGGCAACAATCCGCGTAGTACATATCGAGCCTGGGCCAATACCGACTTTTACACCATCTGCACCGGCTTCAACTAAAGCTAAAGCTGCATCCGCAGTTGCGATATTGCCTCCAATTACCTGTAGATCAGGATAGTTTTGTTTCGCCCAGCGCACACGATCTAGCACACCTTGCGAATGGCCATGTGCAGTATCGACCACGATGACATCAACTCCGGCTTCAACTAAAGCCGCTATACGCTCTTCAGTGCCTTCACCTGTGCCAACGGCTGCTCCTACGCGTAAACGTTCTAGCTCATCTTTACAGGCAATAGGATAATCTTTCGCTTTTTGAATATCTTTTACGGTAATCATGCCGCGTAAATGAAAAGCATCATTAACGATTAACACTTTTTCAATACGATGTTCGTGTAATAATATTAAAGCTTCTGCTTGAGTAAAATCTTCCTTAACTGTGACTAAACGTGCTTTAGGTGTCATCACATTAGCGATAGATTCATTTAGGCGTGTTTCAAAGCGTAAATCGCGGCTAGTTACTATCCCTACTAATTCATTACCATCTACGACCGGCACACCTGAAATATTATTTTCCCTGGTTAGCGCTAAAACATCACGGACAGTTGCCGTTGAAGCGACGGTAATAGGCTCTCTTATAACACCACTTTCATATTTCTTGACACTACGGACTTCCTGCGCCTGTTCCTCTACCGTCATATTCTTATGAATAATACCGATACCACCTTCCTGTGCTATTGCAATCGCTAATCTTGCCTCTGTAACCGTATCCATTGCAGCAGAAACCAGCGGAATATTAAGCGCGATCCTGCGCGTTAGCTGCGTTTTCATTGATACTTCACGCGGCATCACTGTCGAGTGAGCTGGTACTAATAACACATCATCAAAAGTTAAGGCTTCCTGTATAATTTGCATAACACCTTCCGTCCAATCAATAAAAATTAACCGGGCATTATACTATAATTTAATGGGTACTTAATAGCATAACCTGACGATACTTGAAAATACGTGAATAAAGCGCTGCTTCAGCTCCCTTTTAAAACACTTTCAAGTATTAGCCGGTTATATAGTCTCGCCCTATAAATATGACAATGCCTGCCTCAAAATTAGAGCTTATTCCATTAACTTAAAAAAACTTTTCGGTGCCCCACAAACGGGACAAGCCCAATCACCTGGAATATCATCCCATAAGGTTCCCGGCGCAAAACCACAACCTGGATCACCTTTTTCCTCGTCATAAACATGCTCACATTCCATACAACGATACTTTTTATATCCAGCCATGAAAATCTCCTATCTTATTTTAAAATAGCCCATAGTAGCTTGGCCGCCACCACGAACAACAACAGAGAAAAATACAGCTTCAACTGCCTGGTAGGTAATTTATTTGCCAATTTAGCACCGACAGGCGCAGTTAACATACTGCTCATTACCACGCCTAAAAAAGCGGGTATATATATGTAACCCACACTACCGTCAGGCAAACCCGTTTTTTGCCATCCCAATATCGCATAGCTTATCGTTCCCACAATTGCTATAGGTAAACCACAGGCACTGGAAATTGCAACGGCATTGCGCATTGGCACCTGATGTCTAGCCAGCAAAGGAACTGTCAGCGTTCCTCCACCTATACCCAAGACCGCAGAAACAAAACCGATTACAGAACCTGACATAGTCATAGCAAGCGCACTAAGTGACTTAAATTTTGCTTCTATCCTGGTCGACACGGCCATCTCTATAGCGACATATAACATATACAGGGCAAAGATAAAGCGTAAGCTATCGGATGAAATAGAATCAGCTACCAGAGCTCCTATTATTACCCCAAACAAAAGACCATAGGACAAATTAAAAACACTCTCCCAGATTACAGCACTCAGACGATGCTGCATTAAGGTTGCCGCGATAGAAGTAATAATCATTGTTGCCAATGAGGTTGCCACCGCCATCAGCATAAGCAATTCATTCGCGATGCCATGTGATTCCAGCAAAAACAGAAAAAATGGCACCAGCACTAAGCCGCCCCCGAGACCAAAAAGCCCCGCTAAAACACCGGAAAAGCAACCAAAAGCAAGGCAAATAAGAAGTATTTCTAACATTCTATTGTCTATAAATCGTTATAATATTTGATTGCAGACACTATACACTTGTCTGTCATTAAAATGCAGATTTCCAAATAGTCTGCGAATCATTTATCATGCATTTATATTTAATTAAAAACTTATTTTTATAATGAAAGCCTATTTAGTCGGCGGCGCAGTACGCGACACACTCCTTAAGCTTCCTGTTCGCGAACGGGATTGGGTGGTTATTGGCGAAACACCAGAAGCCATGATCGCACGTGGCTATACCGAAGTAGGAAGGGATTTCCCGGTGTTTCTGCATCCAGAAACAAAAGATGAATATGCGCTCGCTCGCATCGAAAGAAAAACTAGTCATGGATACAAGGGCTTTGCAGTCCACGCCACGCCAGATGTTAGTCTGGAAGATGATCTTATACGCAGAGATTTGACCATTAATGCCATGGCTATTATGGATAATGGTGAAATATTTGATCCTTACGGCGGGCAGAAAGACCTTGAAAACAAAATATTTCGCCATATCTCCCCTGCTTTTTGTGAAGACCCGGTGCGGGTATTACGCATTGCAAGGTTTTGTGCTCGTTATCAACACCTAGGATTCAGCATTGCACCCGAGACACAAAAACTTTTGCATGAAATGGTGGAGCAAGGTGAAATCGATCACCTTGTGCCTGAGCGTGTCTGGGCTGAAACAGCCAAAGCATTAAGCGAACAGTCGCCTGCTGCCTACTTTCAGGCTTTGCGCGATTGCGCGGCACTGGCGCGTATTTTCCCAGAGTTAAATGCCCTTTTTGGCGTTCCGCAACCTGCGATGTATCATCCGGAAATTGATACCGGAGTACATGTATTAATGGTGCTGGAACAAGCCACTTTATTAAGTGATAAAACCACGATACGCTTTGCTGCCCTGATGCATGATTTAGGTAAAGCGCTAACACCAAGCGAAAAATGGCCCAGTCATCAAGGACATGAGACTCTAGGCATTAATGCATTGAAAACACTCTGCCAGCGCCTTCGAGTACCTAATAATTATCAAAAACTGGCCTTACAAGTGATGCGATACCATACTCATTGTCACCGCGCCTTTGAACTACGACCGGGCACACTATGCGATATGCTTGCCAGTATTGGCGCCTTTAAAGAGAAAAATCAACTCGGTGATTTTTTGCTTGCCTGCGAGGCGGATGCCAGAGGTCGCCTCGGGTTTGAAGACCGGCCCTATCCCCAAGCGGATTATATTCGAGCGGCACAAATAGCGGCGAAGTGCATAGATAGCGCGGCGATTACCGACGATAATTTGCAGGGCAAAGAAATTGGTTTAGCCATTCATAGACTACGCACTCATGAAATTAGTAAAATAAAACAACACTTCACACAAAATTTATAAAACAGGATTTAATATGCCGTCTTTTGACATTGTTTCAGAACTAGATATGCACGAAGCACAAAATGCTATAGACCAGGCCAACAAAGAAGTAGGCGCTCGTTTTGATTTTAAAGGCTCTAATGCAGAATTTGAATTAAATGATGGATCTATCATAATGAAGGCCGCATCTCCCTTCCAGCTACAACAAATGCTGCCCATCTTATTTTCTAAAATGACTAAGCGCGGCATTGATATTAGCTGTTTAGAAACAGGGGACGTAAAAGAAGCTGCAAAAACTGCACAACAACCGATTTCACTGAAAGAAGGTATCGACAAGCCTCTGGCAAAGCAAATTATTAAGATTATTAAAGACAGCAAAATTAAAGTACAGACTGCCATTGAAGGCGAAAAAATTCGGGTAAATGGTAAAAAAAGAGATGACCTGCAAGAAGCCATGCAGCTTTTGCGCGGACAGGATTTGGAACAGCCATTGCAATTTAATAATTTCAGGGAATGAAAAATTTTTTACTCTTCATTTTATAGTTATCTTGTAGGGATAGGCTTTAACCTAAAAGCCTACCCCTCTTGCTTATTTTTTACAAACTGCTCATAAGCTAAATAAACACATAAAACCACAGTCAACCATATTGCTACCATTGGGCCAATAACACCATCATATGGGCTAACCAAATAAAGCAAATCCGAGTTCTGATCTACTGTTGTTAGTTTATGCGCCATTTTAATCTGCCATACCCATGCAGCATGACAACCTATGCACCACGCCAGACCTAGTTGCAGTCGGGTGCGCATTACGGCTAAAAAAAAACCCACCATGAGTAAAGCCCATAAAGCTCCAAAGTTATCAGGATTCAATAAATTTTCAAAAGCCTCTAATAACAGCTTAAAACTATCTGAAAACTCAGCCTCATCAACGGCTATAGATGTTTTTGTTTTAATAAAATGCAATACAGCATAATACAGAGAGCTAACAAAAATAGTCGCAGTTATGCCGATACGCTTTGCATAAGCAGAAATTAAAACCCCTCGAAACATCGGCTCTTCTAATAATGAAATCATCAAAGCCAATAAAAAAGCTACTAACAAACTAACAAGCAACTTATCTAAAGTCCACACATTATGCGCATCAATAACAGTAATTCCCAAAGCATGGTTTAGTAACAGTACAGGCAGCAAAGTTGCTAAACCTAAAGCCATACCTCCTATCATTTGCTTAAGAAATATTTTAACAGGCACGAATCCCATATCTGAGATACTGATATCTAACCAGCACATAAGGGGATATATACTTAGAATCAGCATGACCTGCGTCACTCGGCTGATAATCCGGCTTAACTCAGCCGCGCCATCCAGCAGTATAAAGATTGCGTAACCAATAAAACAGGCAATGGTGGAAAAAATCAGCAACATTAAAAAGGGGATTAAGCTGATTAGCGTTTTATTCAGCATCTTCTCTTCCTAAATCGCCCCATAAAACCTGTACCGCCGTTAAAGCGCTGAGCGTTGCTGTTTCAGTACGTAAAATGCGCGGCCCCAATTGTACGGGAATAAACCCGGCCTGCTTTGCCATTTCACGCTCTTGCCTGGAAAATCCTCCTTCAGGCCCCGCTAATAAAGTCACATGCCTATCTTCTGGTTGTAATTTGTTTAGGGTTTGTGTAGCAAAAGGGTCTAAAAAAAGCTTAAGACCAGCCTGCCGCTTTACCCATGCCTCAATATTCTCAACAGCCTCAACCTTAGGTCTAAAGGTACGTCCACTTTGCTCGGTCGCATGTTGTGCGATTTTCTGCCAATGACGTACTTTATTCTGACCTTTTTCTGCTTTTAACTGCACAACACAACGTTCAGTTTGTAAGGGTGTAATCTGTGCTATGCCTAGTTCTACTGATTTTTGTACCGAAAAATCCATGCGGTCGCCGCGTGACACACCTAACCCTAAAACAACGCGCAAACCTGACTCGACACTACGATCAGTAAAAGACAATAGCTCAATTAGTACACGTTTTCGCGACATCTCAACGACCTCTCCTTGGTACTCGCCACCCGCACCATTAAATAAGGTAATTGTCTGCGCTTCCTTTAGTCTTAAAACTGTACGCAAATAATGAGCACTATCTTCATCCAGCTCAATGGTTTGGTGTAAAGCCAAAGGCATAGCAACATATAATCGTGAAACTCTCATGATCTTTCCTATCAGGCCTTATCCGGGTTGAATGCTTTTTATTCATTAGAATATCAAGACATAACAGAAAGCGTGGTTTCAGCCTGCTTTTCACATACTCTTTTGAAAAAAAGCAGGCTGAGGACCAAGCCTTACGATACTATTATCTACTAATAAAAAAGGCAGACAAAGCATCATTTTGCCTTGCCTGCCTTTTTAAAAACAAATTAGTAACTGATTAAAACGTCAGATTATTCCAAACTGCTAAAGTTGGTTTTGATTGATTCATGGTATAAAAATGCAAACCCGGCGCACCATTATCCAGTAATTTCTGACATAATTTAGATACCACATCTTCACCAAAAGCCATAATTGAAGCCTTATCATCACCAAAACATTCCAGTGTTTTACGCATCCAGCGTGGAATATCAGCACCACACATATCGGAAAAACGAAACAACTGTGAATAATTCGTTATCGGCATAATGCCTGGCACAACGGGAATATCTATGCCATTTTTTTCACACTTATCCATAAAGTAAAAATAAGCTTCTGCATTATAAAAATACTGGGTAATCACTGCATCAGCACCAGCATCGACTTTACGTTTAAAGTTATTAAAGTCTTCAATGGCATTTTTAGCTTGAGGGTGGATCTCTGGATACCCGGCTACATGAATCTGAAAATGGTCACTCGTTTCCGCGCGAATAAACTTGACTAATTCATTGGCAAAACGAAATTCGCCAGCGGACATCATGCCTGAAGGTAAATCACCCCGCAAGGCGACAATTTTAGATACGCCATGCTCGCGATAATTTTCTAATATATCACGGATATTTTCTTTAGTTGAAGCAACACAAGATAAATGAGGCGCTGCTGCAACTCCACTGTTTTGAATTTTAACCACGGTATCATAGGTTTTATCGCGTGTTGACCCGCCAGCTCCAAATGTTACCGAGAAAAAATCTGGATTTAGTTTGGCCAGATCGCGATGAACCTGTTCTAAATTGAGCGCTCCCTCTGCTGTTTTGGGAGGATAAAATTCAAAACTAAATAAGTCTGCTTTGTTTTTTTTTGTCATCATCATATTTTAAGCATAATGGCCAATAATATAGCGTTGGTCGGATTAGTTTTTTTGCGGAGCCATATAAAAAAACATAACCCGACAATACTAAACAAGCCAGGTTATCTTATCTGCGCTTAGCTTGATATTTAATATTAATAACGGTAATGATCCGCTTTATATGGACCTTCAACCGGTACACTAATATATTCAGCTTGCTCAGAAGTAAGTTGTGTTAATTGCACGCCCAACTGGTCTAAATGCGAACGGGCGACTTTTTCATCTAATTTTTTCGGTAAGATATAAACTTTATTTTCGTAATCAGCCGCATTTTCCCATAATTCCATCTGTGCCAAGACCTGGTTACAAAAAGAATTAGACATAACAAAACTAGGATGGCCTGTTGCACAACCCAGGTTGACTAAACGGCCTTCCGCCAGGACAATTATTTTTTTCCCATCAGGAAAAATTACATGATCGACTTGAGGTTTAATGTTATCCCATGTGTATTGACGTAGTGCTGCAATTTGAATCTCTGAATCAAAGTGACCTATATTACACACGATAGCGTTATTTCTCATCGCTTGCATATGCTCATGCGTAATAACATGATAATTACCCGTTGCAGTTACAAAGATATTAGCTTGTGCCGCTGCATCTTCCATGGTCACAACACGAAAACCTTCCATTGATGCTTGTAGCGCACAAATTGGGTCAATTTCCGTTACCCAAACAGTAGCACCTAGGCCACGTAGAGATTGCGCACATCCTTTACCGACATCACCATAACCACAAACCACGGCAATTTTACCAGCGATCATTACATCTGTTGCGCGTTTAATACCGTCAACCAAAGACTCACGACAACCATATAAGTTATCGAATTTAGATTTAGTCACAGAATCGTTTACATTGAATGCAGGCACTTTTAAAGTACCTTTTGTAACCATTTCATACAAACGTAATACGCCCGTCGTGGTTTCCTCAGAAAGCCCTTTAACATCGGCCATTAATTCTGGGAATTTAGTGTGCATCATCACGGTTAAATCACCGCCATCATCCAGAATCATATTCGGGCGCCAGCCATTAGGACCAATAATGGTTTGTTCAATACACCATTCAGCCTCTTCTTCAGTTTCACCTTTCCAGGCAAACACGGGAATACCCGCCGCTGCCATCGCTGCTGCTGCGTGATCTTGTGTCGAGAATATATTACATGAAGACCAACGCACTTCAGCACCTAACGCAGTTAGCGTTTCTATCAATACTGCCGTTTGAATTGTCATATGCAAACATCCGGCAATACGCGCACCTTTTAAAGGTTGTGCTGCACCAAATTCTTCACGTAAAGCCATTAAACCTGGCATTTCCGTTTCAGCAATTAATGTTTCTTTACGGCCCCATTCAGCCAAAGCCATATCCGCTACTTTATAATCTTGTGAACTCATGTTTAATATCCAGTTTATTTAATGTTAAAGGCCTGCAGCGCTTTTTAAAGCATCAACTTTATCTGTTTTTTCCCAACTGAATGTGTCTTCAGTCCGACCAAAATGTCCGTAAGCAGCTGTAGGCAAATAGATAGGCTTTAGTAAATCCAGCATAGCAATCAAACCTTTAGGCCTTAAATCAAAAATATCTCTAATGATGTCCACCAAACGGTCTTCGCTAATTTTACCCGTGCCAAAAGTTTCCACACTGATAGAGGTAGGCTCAGCCACACCTATCGCATAAGACACTTGAATTTCACAGCGCTGCGCCAGTTCGGCTGCAACAATATTTTTTGCTACATAACGACACATATATGCTGCCGAGCGGTCTACTTTTGAAGGATCTTTACCCGAAAAGGCACCACCACCATGTCTAGCCATACCGCCGTAAGTATCAACGATTATTTTACGACCCGTTAATCCACAGTCTCCGACAGGGCCACCAATAATAAATTGACCCGTTGGGTTAATAAAATATTTCGTACCTGCGTGTAACCACTCTTTAGGTAAAGTAGGCAAAATAATTTCATCCATCACCGCTTCTTCTAACAGCTTGCCGCCAATTTCAGGCGAATGCTGGGTTGATAATACGACCGCATCAATAGCAACAGGCTTGTTATTTTCATAACGAAAGGTAATCTGACTTTTTGCATCAGGACGCAACCATGGTAACGTGCCGTTTTTACGCACTTCAGCTTGACGCTTTACTAAAAGATGAGCATATGTAATTGGAGCGGGCATTAATACATCAGTTTCATTGCTGGCATAACCAAACATTAAACCCTGATCTCCAGCACCCTGTTCATGATCTTCGCTATCATCAACCCCCATGGAAATATCGGCAGATTGTTTACCTATAGCATTTAGGACTGCGCAACTTTCATAATCAAAACCAATTTCCGAGCTGTTATAACCTATTTTTTTAACGACGCCTCTCACCACCTCTTCCGTGTCAACCCAGGCATTAGTGGTAATTTCTCCAGCGATAATAACCATCCCGGTTTTAACTAGCGTTTCACACGCCACTCGTGACTTAGGATCTTTTGCAAGTAGAGAATCTAAAATTGCATCGGAAATCTGATCAGCAACTTTATCAGGATGGCCTTCTGAGACCGACTCAGAAGTAAAAATATAATTATTGCTCATTTTATGGTCCTTCTTTAATAAGGGATAAATAAAACCCTGAACCTAAATACGCGCTCAGGTATAAAAAAAGGCTGCATAAAGCAGCCTTTCTATGTATGGTGGGCCCTCCCAGACTCGAACTGGGGACCTGCCGATTATGAGTCGGATGCTCTAACCAACTGAGCTAAGGGCCCTAAACTTAAAACTTGGGATAAGTGTTATTCCGCATCTAAAAAGCATCTTAACTGATCAGAGCGCGATGGATGGCGTAACTTACGTAAAGCTTTCGCCTCAATCTGTCTAATGCGCTCACGAGTCACATCAAACTGTTTACCCACTTCTTCCAGCGTATGATCAGTATTCATATTAATACCAAAACGCATACGCAATACTTTTGACTCTCGTGCCGTTAGCCCTGCTAATACACCTTGTGTCGATTCTTTCAAGCCTTCTATTGTAGCAGACTCGACCGGTGAAAGCATCTTTGAATCCTCAATAAAATCACCTAAATGCGAATCTTCATCATCGCCGATCGGCGTTTCCATAGAAATTGGTTCTTTAGCAATTTTTAGCACCTTACGTACTTTATCTTCAGGTATCTCCATATGTATCGCTAATTCTTCAGGCGTTGCCTCTCTGCCTTTTTCCTGCATAATCTGTCTCGAGATACGATTTAATTTATTAATCGTTTCAATCATATGCACTGGGATACGGATTGTTCTCGCCTGATCCGCGATTGAACGTGTAATTGCCTGGCGTATCCACCAGGTTGCATAGGTGGAAAACTTATAACCGCGGCGATACTCAAATTTATCAACCGCTTTCATTAAACCGATATTTCCTTCTTGAATTAGATCCAAAAACTGCAAACCTCGATTAGTATATTTTTTTGCAATTGAGATTACCAATCTTAAATTGGCTTCAATCATATCCTTTTTTGCGCGCCTAGACTTTGCTTCGCCGATAGACACGCGACGGCTAATATCTTTCAGCTCGGTAATGGACAATCCATAACTTTCCTGTATTGCAGTAAAATGAGCCTCAACTCTTTTAATTTCCTTCTCTTTTGCCTTTAATACAGCTGCAATTGCCTCATCTTTCTCTGCAAAGCGCGATAACCATTTTAAATTTGCTTCATTGCCAATAAAATTATCAATAAAGTTCTTACGATTTATTTTTGCCTGCTTAACGCAAAGATCCATAATGTTTCTTTCTTGCTCACGAATGCTTTTCGTGATGCCAGCAACCATAGCAACTTGTTTTTTAAAGTACTGAGGAGCCCATTTAACTTCCAGGAAGCGCTCGGAAAGATTTTCAAATTCCTGTTCAGTTTTTTCATGTTGATAGCCATGTTTCTTTACTGAAGCTTCAACACGATCATAGGCTACCTTAATTTCAGCAATTTTCTCTTGAGCCTCTTCTAAGGTTGCACCCGTTGGTTCAGGAGTTTCATCTTCATCTTCATCATCTGTAGCATCGACTGGCGTTGCGGCGACCCTAGAATCATCATAATCCGGCTCATTCAGGTCAATAAAATCACTTAGAATATCTGTTAAGCGCAAACCATTCTCTTCTCCAATCGTTGCAAAATCAGCAAACAATGACTCAATAACGAGCCTGGAGCGGGAAACAGCGCGCACAATCTGACGCTGTCCTTCTTCAATTCTGCGTGCAATCTTCAGTTCTTCTGGCCGGGTTAACAAGCCAACTGAGCCCATTTCACGCATATACATTCTAACTGGATCAGTGGTACGCCCAAACTCACTATCAACCGAAGCTAATGCAGCAACTTCCTCTGCATCATCATCATCGTCATCAGAGGCAACTTCCTCAGATAAATCTTCATCATCCGGCGCAGACTCATGAACCTTAATACCAAGGCCATTGATCATACCGATAATATCTTCTATTTGTTCAGGATCAACAATTTCACTCGGCAAGTGATCATTAACCTCGGAATAAGTTAAATAACCTTGCGCCTTTCCTTTGGCAATTAATTGTTTAAGTTGGGACTGTTGTTGTTCTTGATTCATTGCTCACCCTTAAAATGCTATATCAAGCAATTTTGATATAGAAAATTACTTATTTACGGTTAGCCAGCATGCTCAACAACTCCTGTTTCTCATGCCCAGCCAATCCGCTCGCCCTCTCTTTTGCGATCAACTTATCAAGGCGTCGCTCTTTACCCTGATCAATTAATCTATCTATTGCACCTGAAAACTCTGCAGTTACCTCATCCCCTGAAATAAAAAAATCATAATTCATCATGACGTGTATATATTTCTCTTCGTCCTGACCTCTAAAATATTCAATCAGACTAGGCAAATTAATATCGGGGTTCTGTTCGATTATTTCAACTATTTTTTTTAGCAAATCAATGCCAGGAAAATCCAGTGCTTGCCAATGTATTTCTTTTTGCTCAACAATTTCAATCAAACCCGGTCTTTGCAACAATAAGGAAATCGCAATCCTTACCGGAGATAATTTGGTATCTTCCTGTTTTTGCTTATGATTTGATTGCCTAAGTGTAGCTGGCTTTTCAAAAAAAACTAGCTTATCTATTCTCGATAATACTTTTAATTTTCCCAGCATCAACTCTTGAAAAACACCATTAGGCAATGCTTGCAAATATGCATTGGCTTTGCTTACTAAACTTGCCCGCCCTTCCATATCATCCAGATTCAGGCCGCGACTTAAGCGTTCAAAAAAATAATCCGATAAGGCCTGTGCCGACTGCACACTACGCTCAAATTCTTCCAGTCCGTGATCTCTGATATATGTATCTGGATCGCTACCTAAGGGTAACTGCATTATTTTTACCAGCCTACCATCCCTAAGGCTAGGAAAGGCCGATAGAACTGCACGCCAGGTAGCCTCTCTTCCTGCCTTATCCCCATCAAAACAAAATACAATTTCCGAACTAAAGCGGAACAATAATTCCAGATGTTCTTTTGATGTTGCCGTTCCCAAAGTTGCCACTGCATAAGTCACACCAAATTGAGCTAGCGCGATCACATCCATATAACCTTCGACTACAACAATCCGTGCTGGTTTTGAGTTCCTGGCGAGCAACTCATACAAACCATAAACCTCACGTCCTTTATGAAAAACAGCTGTCTCAGGCGAGTTCAAATATTTTGGCAAAGAGTCATCCAGAACCCGGCCACCAAAGCCCAAAACTCGCCCTCTTCTATCGCGAATAGGGAAAACAACACGACCACGAAAACGATCATAAACCGAACCGCCTTCTTTGGGTATCGCCAACCCAGCATCAACAAGCTGCTCGGCTTTAAACTCTTTTAATAATGTCCCCCAGCCATCAGGCGCAAAACCGACCTGAAATTCGCGCGCCACCTCGCCACTCAGACCACGCGATTTAAGGTAATCTATCGCTACCTTAGCCGACTCATTTTCGCGTAACTGCTGTATATAAAAACCTGCAACCTGCTCAAGTACCTGAAAAATTTCGGCTACATTATCTTTCTTTATCGTCGCATTGCCTGACTCCCTTGGTACTGGGACACCAACAAAATCAGCCAGATCTTCCACAGCCTCGATAAAATCAAGATGACTATAGTCCATCAAAAAACTAATGGCGTTACCACCGGCACCACAGCCAAAGCAATGATAAAGCTGCTTATTACGCGTTACCGCAAAACTGGGAGTTTTTTCAGTATGGAAAGGGCAACGGGCAACATAACTACTACCCGATTTTTTTAGCGGAACATAAGAATCTACCAGGTCAACGATATCAACCCTGACCAATAGGTCATCTATAAAAGACCGGGGGATTTTGCCAGCCATAATCAGCTAAGCCTTAAGTCGCTAACATTGCCTTTATTTTTGTGCTTACCACAGCCATATCCGCTCGGCCTTGCATAGCCGGCTTTAATATAGCCATCACCTTACCCATATCCTTAATTGAGTTTGCCGAACTATCTGCAATAGCTGACTTGACCATGTCGTTAATTTCATTTTCAGTCAATTCTTGAGGCAAGAATTCCTGTATCACCAATACTTCTGCTTCTTCCACTTCAGCCAAATCGTCCCGGCTCGCCTCACGGTATTGCCTGATTGACTCTCTACGCTGCTTTAGCATCTTATCTAACACAACAATAACTTGCTGGTCATCCAAAACAATACGCTCGTCTACTTCTCTTTGTTTAATCGCCGCCAACATTAATCGGATAGTCCCCAAGCGAACCTTTTCCCGACTTTTCATCGCCTGCTTCATTGCGTCTTTAAGACGCTCCTGCATAGTAGTCATCTTTGCTTACAGCAGTGGACGGCCACGACGAAGGTTTTTCAACGCATAACGCTCACGCGATAATTTCTTAAGATGGCGCTTTACAGCTGCAGCAGCTTTACGCTTACGTTCTGCTGTTGGTTTTTCATAAAACTCACGACGACGTACTTCAGACAAAACACCCGCTTTTTCACAAGAACGCTTAAAACGGCGAAGAGCAATATCAAATGGTTCGTTTTCTTTTACTTTAATTGCAGGCATAAATTTTTCCAGTTTGCTAAAATTCAAATTGTTATTGTGCCAGCCGAACCCAACACTTGTCAGCTAGCGAAACCCTCGATTATAGCAGTATTTTTTTTAAAATCAAAAATCAATGTACATTTTAGGAATTGAGACATCTTGCGATGAAACTGGAGTCGCCCTCTACCATAGTGATAAAGGCCTTATACACCACAGTTTATATAGCCAAATCGCAATGCATAACGAATATGGAGGCATTGTTCCAGAACTTGCCTCACGCGACCATATACGCAAGCTTATTCCACTGATAGATGAATGTCTGCAACACAGCCAGCTTACTAAAGCAGATATTCAAGGCATTGCCTATACCGCTGGCCCTGGCTTAATTGGGGCTTTATTAGTCGGTGCAGCGACCGCCAAAAGCCTGGCCTGGTCATTAAATATTCCCTCAATAGGCGTGCATCATATGGAAGGTCACCTGCTTGCGCCCATGTTAGAAGAGCAATCACCAGAATTTCCTTTTATCGCCTTACTCGTTTCAGGTGGCCACACACTACTAGTTGAAGTCAATGGTATCGGTTTATATAAGCTACTAGGTGAATCTCTAGATGATGCTGCAGGCGAAGCTTTTGATAAAGCAGCAAAAATGCTAGGACTTGCATACCCTGGCGGCCCCTTATTATCCAAGCTTGCAGAACAAGGCAAGGCAAACCGGTTTAAATTCCCTCGCCCCATGACCGACCGGCCTGGCTTAGACTTCAGTTTTAGCGGACTTAAAACCTTTACCATGAATACTCTAAATCAAACCGAGCAAACACCACAGGACAAAGCCGATGTTGCCCTTGCCTTTCAACAAGCTACTGCTGAGACACTAGCAATAAAATGCAAACGCGCCCTTAAACAAACAGGATTAACACGCCTTGTTGTTGCAGGAGGAGTAAGCGCTAACACTCAGATTCGTCAAATATTAACGGAGATGGTCATCAAACAAAGAGCCGAAATATTTTTTCCCAGGCCTGAGTTTTGTACTGATAACGGTGCAATGATTGCTTACGCAGGCTGTCAGCGATTGCTAGCCCAACAACGAGAATCCCTATGCATTAATGCCAGACCTCGCTGGCCAATTGATGAATTATTACAAACAAATGAGTAAAGGACTTTACTTTTCTTCACCTGCCAATAGGCGTTGAATATTCGTTTTATGCCGCCAAATTAATATAAACGCAATCAATGCAGCCACATACACTAGTGACTGCATGCCCATAATTAAATAAACATACAAAGGAGCAAGCGTTGCCGCAACTAAAGCGGACAAAGAAGAAATTTTAAATAATTTATAAACAACAAACCAGGTTAACCCCACACCCAAACCAACCATCCAGTTCGCTCCCAAAAGAACACCAAAAGAAGTAGCTACCCCTTTACCTCCTGCAAAACCAAAAAAAACCGGGTATAAATGCCCCAAAAAGGCAGCAAGAACCACCCCGGATAAAATGCCTGGATCAACATCTAAAATTTGTGCCAATAAGACCGGTATTAAGCCTTTTAGCATATCACCCAATAAAGTAATTGCTGCCGCTTTTTTTCCGCCAATCCGCATGACATTAGTCGCCCCTGGATTTCCGGAGCCTTCAACACGAGGATCAGGCAGTCCCATCACTCGACATACAATAATTGCACTAGAAATGGAGCCCAATAAATATGCAGCTGGGACTAAAAGCCATTCAATCATTTTTTCTATCCTATTTTTAAAAATATGAGTTTTCTACTGCATAACAGGGCAATATCCCTGATACAATTACCTAAACAATAGATGTAATTATAATAATAACTGGAGTCTTAATGGACATTATTTTTTTAGGTGGTTTGAAAATTGACACGATTATCGGTATCTATGACTGGGAACGCAAAACCAAACAAACAGTTATCCTGGATATTGAAATGGCTCATGACATCAAAAAGGCGGCCGCTACAGATGATATAGAAGACACATTAGACTACAAAGCAGTTTCCCAGCACGTTATAAGCTTTGTTGAACAAAGCAATTTTTTTCTGGTTGAAAAACTTGCTGAAGAAATTAGCAGCACGATTCGCAAAGAATTTAATGTCCCCTGGGTCAAGCTAACACTGAATAAAAAAGGCGCGATCAGCGGTGCCAGTGATGTCGGTATTATTATTGAACGCGGCGCAAAATAAAAAATGCCGCTTTGTTTTATCAGCATAGGTAGTAATATCAATCGAGAGCATAATATTTCTTCTGCTCTTGAGGTATTGCAGCGCAAATTTGGCAGTCTCACCTATTCCAGTGTATATGAATCCGACCCGGTTGGTTTTTCGGGTGCAGCCTTTTTTAACCTGGTGATTTCTTTATACAGCGACCATGACCCTCTACATATTGCCCTGCTGCTAAAAAGCATAGAAACTGATCATGACCGGGTGTGGACTAAAGATAAATTTTCCTCGCGCACACTTGATCTGGACTTACTTTTGTATGATCAACAAATCATCTCCACTGAAACACTAACTATCCCACACAATGATATTCTCAATTATGCGTTTGTACTTGAACCACTCGCTGAAATTGCGCCTGATCAACATCATCCGGTCAAGGATGTCTGTTTCCAAAAACTTTGGCAAGAATTCAATAAAAGTACAACCACGCAGCAAAAAATAGCATATTTACCAGGCATAAAGCCTCTAGCTAAATAAAGTACGCCCGCCATCTACCGTTATTACTTGACCGGTTATATACTCGGCATCATAAATTAAATAAGCAATCGCCTTGGCAATATCATCAGGGCAACCAGTACGTTGCAATGCAACTTTAGCCTGTATTTCCAGTTTTTGTTGCTCTGTGAGATCATGATCAGGCCATAAAATCGCACCAGGAGCCACAGCATTAACTCTTATCTGCGGCGCTAATTCTTTAGCGAGTATCTTTGTCAGCGCCACCAAACCTGCTTTAGCAATAGAATAAACAGGGTACCCCTCTAGGCCCCGCTCTGCATGAATATCAACGATATTAACCACACACCCATTCCTGCTCTGCAATATAGGAGTGAGCGCCTGAATTAAAAAAAAGGGTGACTTTAAATTACTTCCTAGCAAATCATCCCACTGTGAATCTGTTACCTCACCCATAGCAGTGGCATAAAAAGCCGAGGCATTATTTACTATTACATCGACACCGCCCCATACCTGTTCGGCGGCATTTGCCAGCTCTTGCAAGGCGTTTATATTCTGCAATTCAGCTTGATGAATCCGCACAGAATCAGGCCGCTGCCTATTTAGCTCATCCGCTAGAGCTACAACTTCGTCTTTAGATGCACGATAATGCAGTAAAATATTAGCTCCTTGCGCATGTAAATACCGCACAGATTGAGCACCCACTCTTTTTGCACCACCCGTAATTAAAATATTTTTTTTCGCCATCATTACTGGTAAACCCTGCCATTGTATTTTAGCCAGCCAGATACATGATAGCCGTTAGGATCTTTATGCGTCCAATGAATAACACCGCCTTTTGCATTCCATTCATACTCTCCATTGAACTCAACCGTATCGCCTTTTTTCAAGCCGTCAAGTCTTGGTGCCAAATCTATATTGTGAGCGACTAACACGCTTTGTTCTGCTCCACCCTTGATAATAAATTTTTGATGCCGTGAACCTCTAATATCATCACGTAACACTTTTATCACTACACCTTTTCCCTGAATCTGCAGGTCACTTTGTCTATTTTCAAAAGCACGTTGAAGGCTTTCATTAACATTTTCGCTATTGTCATTGGCGAAAGTTTGTAATAAACCTTGCGTAGATAAAGCAGAACCTTGGTCTTGATAGGCCTCGAAGATAGCTAGCGCAATGGCTATTAATAAAATCAGGACTTTTTTCATATTGATACGATCTCAGCATAATATACAGAGTGAGATTCTCTGTAACAGTGATTTGAATCTGAAAATATATGTCCTGGGTCGCAGTTGCAATTATCTCGTTGCTAGCTATTTTTCAAGCCCCTAAATCCCCTCCAGTTATGTATTCCAGTTTATTTTCTATCATAGCCTGGGCTATCATACAGGTCTTGATTGCAAGAATAGACAGCAATTATTTTCAGGAAAAAATCGGCATCCTTCATTTAGAGCCAAAAGTAGTTTACACTTTTTAGGGTGAGTTATCGTCATTCCTGCATGCTTCTAGCAGGAATCTTGCGTAGACAAAGAGATTCCCGATAAAGCTTGTGCCCAGCTTGACTGGGTAACAACCGGGAATGACTATGTTAATGAAATGAAAGTATAAACTGACCAATGAAAGATGCCAAAAAATCTACTATAAATTCCACATCAAATTGACCGATATCCTGATTCAACTTTTTACTAAAGTAAACTTTTTACTAAAGTAAACTTGAATTTGACTAACAACCTCTTCTTGTTCTTGCCTGGAACATTTTATCGTAGATAGTAGTAAGATTTACTTTGCTTAACATAAGCCAGGCAATTTAGAGGACTATGCGATTTTTAAGCAGCGTTTATTTATCGGATGCTATCTGCTTAGTTTTAGACTTCCTGACAAACAGTCGTGAAAATAACAATCCTGTTTCAAACAATAGCCAAATTGGGACTGCAAGCAAAGTTTGAGAAATAGCATCGGGCGGGGTTAAAAACATACCGATGATAAAAGCGGCAACAATAATATACGGTCGCTTTTCAGCTAATTGTTGAGGTGTAAAAACACCTACCCATACCAATACTATGGTGACAATGGGCACTTCGAATGCCATACCAAAGGCGAAGAACATCGTCAGCACAAAGTCCAGATATTTGGCAATGTCGGTCATCACTGACACGCCAGCTGGCGCTGCAGAGGTCAGAAAACCAAATACTAGAGGAAATACTACAAAATATGCGAACGTCATCCCTAATATGAATAAAAGCGTGCTAGCAATTAATAAAGGAGCAATCATACGCTTTTCATGCGCATACAGTCCAGGGGCAACAAAAGCCCAGAATTGATACAAAATAACCGGAATGGCAATAAATATTGAGGCGATCAAAACCAGTTTAAACGGCGTTAAAAATGGTGAGACGACATCAATCGCTACCATCGATGTATCAGCAGGTAAAAATTGCATTAAGGGTTTGGCCAAAAAACTATAAATCTCGTTGGCAAAAGGAGCCATTGCCAGAAAAACCAGCAAAACTGTGACAACAACCCTTAATAAACGATTACGTAACTCAACAAGATGAGAAATTAATGGCTGTTCCTGTTCTTCATTTTCCGCCATGCGTTTCTTTATCCACCGGTTCTTTAGTTGCGTCTAAAAATTGCTCTGCCTGGCCATTCAAGTCCAGGTCTTTAGTCATGGAATCAATCTTGGCCTGTTGCTCATTTAATAACTGTCTTAACTCTTCTTGCTTAAGTTCTTCTTTGATTTCTTCTTTTACTGAGGCGACCATATGTCTGGTTTTGCCTAACCAGAAACCTGTAATACGTGCAACTTTGGGTAATTTTTCAGGTCCAATAACCAGCAAGCTGACCAGGCCGATCATGCAAAGTTCCCAAAAACCTATATCAAACATGGCTTAAACTTTATCTTGTTCTGATTTTTTTTCTGTCACTTCGGTATTAATTACTTCAGCATCAATAACATCACTATCTTTTTCTGTCAGATTTTTATCTTCTTCACCATCTTTCATTGCTGAGCGAAAGCCTTTTATAGCACCACCTATATCACCGCCCATATTACGCAGACGCTTGGTGCCAAATAAAACAATCACAATGACTAATACAATTAATAACTGAGTTACACTGATTCCCATGATAATTCCTCTTTAGGTTATTATACTTCGCGCTGCCACCCTGCGAAGCATGCTTATTTCTGACGCTGCGCTTTTTCTTTCAGACCAGACAAACCAAAACGTCGCTGTAATTCATTTAAGACATCATCAGGATGCAGGCCCTGTTCGGCAAGCAATACCATGCAATGAAACCACAAATCTGCGGTTTCATAAATAATCTGCTCCTTATTTCCATCCTTGGCTGCTATAACTGTTTCGGTCGCTTCTTCACCAATTTTTTTTAATATAGTATCTAGACCTTTAGCATATAAACTCGCGACATACGAAGACTCCGCTGATTCTTGTTTGCGTTGTTCCAGAATAACAGCTAATTCAGTTAAAACTTCACTCATGCTTACTCTCTATAAAGATGGCGCGTAGGGCGTGGCTTTAGCCCGCCTGTTTCCGCATTGAGGGCGAGCTAAAGCCACGCCCTACGGTGTGAGTTATTTTTTATATATCTCTGCAGGATCTATTAAGACAGGGGAATTCGCTTGCCAAACCCCATCATGCAAAGTTCTATAAAAGCAGCCTTCCCGACCTGTATGACAAGAGATGCCCCCTTCTTGCTCTATTTCTAGCAATAACACATCCTCATCACAATCTACAGAAATTGATACAATCTTTTGCCTGTTGCCTGACTCTTCACCTTTACGCCATAATTTATTACGTGAACGCGACCAATAAACAGCATAGCCACTTGCATAACTTAAAGCCAAAGACTCACGATTCATCCAGGCAAACATAACTACTTTTCCCGAACCAGCTTGCTGAGCAATAACCGGCACCAGCCCATCATCCGTCCAGCGTATTTCATCTAGCCATGCATCATTCAAGCTAAGCGCACCTCTATGCCTTGTTGCTGCATATATTCCTTAGCTTCCTGTACGCTGTATTCTGCAAAATGAAAAATACTTGCTGCTAATACTGCATCTGCTTTGCCCTCAGTAACACCATCAGCCAAATGTTGCAAATTGCCCACGCCGCCAGAGGCAATAACAGGAACACTAACCGCTTCGCTAATAGCTCGCGTTAAGATTAAATCAAATCCTTCGCGTGTGCCATCCCTATCCATACTGGTTAATAATATCTCACCCGCGCCATAATCAACCATTTTTTTTGCCCACTCAATGGCATCAATACCCGTTTCTTTACGACCACCGTGAGTAAAAATTTCCCAGCGGTTAGCTTCACCTTCACGACTTACTTTTTTAGCATCTATGGCCACAACTATACATTGCGAACCAAATTTTTCAGCGGCTTCGCGAACAAACTCAGGATTAAAAACGGCCGCACTGTTAATGCCAACCTTATCCGCCCCCGCATTCAGCATACGCCGGATATCTTCCAGTTTCCTTATACCACCGCCGACCGTTAAAGGTATAAAAACTTCACTAGCGACCTGTTCAACCACATGCACGATGGTATCGCGATCATCATGTGTTGCGGTAATATCCAAAAAGGTAATTTCATCTGCACCTTCTCGGTCATATCGACGCGCCACTTCGACAGGATCTCCAGCATCACGAATATCAACAAATTTTACGCCTTTAACAACGCGACCATTATCAACATCCAGGCACGGGATAATTCGTTTAGCTAAGCTCATAATGACCTTTAGGAAAAGATTGGGCTAGTTTCTCCGCTTCAGCAAAATCTAAAGTGCCTTCATAAATAGCACGACCAGTAATAGCACCCATAATACCGTCTTCTGAGGCGGCAGCTAAAGCTTTAACATCATCCATATTGGTAATACCACCCGAAGCGATCACAGGGATATTAATAGCCGCGGCCAACTTAGCTGTCGCTTCAACATTAACACCATTCATCATGCCATCACGAGAAATATCGGTATAAATAATTGCTTCAACGCCATATGACTCAAATTTTTTCGCCATATCTATTACATCATGGCGGGATAATTTAGACCATCCATCAACAGCAACCTTACCGTCTTTAGCATCCAGTCCAACAATAATATGCCCTGGATAAGCAAGCGCTAGATCACGAACAAAATGCGGATCATTAACCGCTTTAGTACCAATAATGACATATTGCACCCCAGCTTCTAAATAGGCGATGACCGTTTCTTCGTCACGTATGCCGCCACCAATCTGTACTGGCACATCGGGATAAGCAGCAACAATTTGATGAATAATATCAGCATTTTTTGGTTTACCGGCAAAAGCGCCATCTAAATCGACCAAATGAATACGTCGCGCACCCGCAGCAACCCAGCGCCCTGCTACTTCAACAGGATTATCTGAAAATACTGTGTCATCTTCCATACGACCTTGACGTAAACGCACACATTTACCATCTTTTAAATCAATGGCGGGTATTAACAACATTTTTTTGCCTCAAATAGAGTGAAAATAAAATTAGGGAAGTCGCTTAAATTAGGCATGTCCATCCCAATGTAAAAAATTATTTAGCAACTGTAAACCCGCTGTTTGACTTTTTTCAGGATGAAACTGCACTGCAAAGATATTATCTTTAGCTAAAGCACAGGCAAACTTTTCAGGGTATTCAGTCGTCGCTGCAATGATAGCAGGATCGTCGGGCTCAGTGTAATAGCTATGCACAAAATAGAAGCGACTATTTTGTGCAATATCTTGCCAGAGAGGATGATCTTGTTGCTCCACCTGATTCCAGCCCATATGCGGGATTTTTAGTCGCTCGCCATTGGCAGCACGTAAATCTACAGCAAAATGTTTAACCTGGCCTGGAAGAATAGCCAGACATTCAGTACCGCCATTTTCTTCACTTTTAGTCAGTAAAGCCTGCATTCCCAGACAAATACCGAGCAAAGGTCGAGTTTGTGCAACTTGAGCAATGACCAGGTTTAATTCAGTATCTTGTAAGGCATGCATACAGTCACGTATAGCGCCTACACCGGGAAATACTACACGATCAGCGGATAATATGGATTTTTTATCAGAAACAACACGGACATCAACTTCAGGTGCCGCGTGCTGCAAAGCTTTGGCAATCGAATGCAGATTGCCCATGCCATAATCTATGACTGCTACAGAAGACATTTGGATTAATAAGTAAATCGATTAAAAATATAGAAAACAACAGTTAAGCCAGCAAACTCTAATATGATTAAAATATGCTGAATTTCACTACGAGCTTAAATTTAGCCGCTATCTGCGTATGCTAGTGCCAAACGCACTAAATACCCAAGTACAAGCGCAGCAGGCTAAATCATGTTCAGCAGACTACAGCACTCCTTTTGTCGATGGCATTATCCCCGCCATACGCGGATCTTCGGTAATTGCCATACGTACCGCACGACCCATTGCTTTAAACACTGTTTCCGCAACATGGTGTGCATTATTGCCCTTCAGATTATCAATATGCAAACTTACGCCAGCATGATTGACAAAACCCTGGAAGAATTCACGGA
>CAYWLM010000008.1:36871-40454 GCA_964459125.1 uncultured Methylomonas sp.
TCAATATGCAAACTTACGCCAGCATGATTGACAAAACCCTGGAAGAATTCACGGAATAAATCAACATCAAAACTGCCGATCATTGCTCGCTTATATTCAACTTCATAATGCAAACCTGGGCGACCTGAAAAATCAATCACTACACGCGATAAAGCTTCATCTAATGGCACATAAGCATGACCATAACGAAATAAGCCCTTTTTATTACCCAAAGCCTGAGAAAATGCCTTACCTAAAGTAATACCAATATCTTCTACCGTATGATGGTCGTCGATTTGCACATCGCCTTTACAATAAATATCCATATCAATTAAGCCATGACGTGCAATTTGATCCAGCATATGCTCAAGAAAAGGCACGCCAGTATCAAAATTGGCTTTTCCAGTACCATCCAGATTAATGCTAATACTAATTTGCGTTTCCAACGTATTACGTTCAACGCTTGCGATTCTATCTGTCATCGTTTTACATTATTAAAATGCATGGAGCGAGCAATGCCCGCCCCAAGACATTATTACTTCGCGCGTTTACGCTCGTTTTCAGTTAATAAAATTTTACGCAGACGAATTGATTTAGGTGTTACCTCGACTAACTCATCATCACTAATAAACTCTAACGCCTGCTCAAGGGTCATTTTTTGGATTCGTGCGCAGGTCAAACTTTCATCTGTACCAGATGCACGTACGTTAGTTAAAGGCTTAGGTTTAGTTGGATTAACCACTAAATCATTGGTACGTGAATGAATCCCCACTAATTGACCTTCGTAGACTTCATCGCCATTTACCACTAATAGCTCACCACGCGCTTGCAAAGGATACAAGGAGTAATCTACCGATTTACCTTTAGACATGGAGATTAATACTCCACGAATACGACTACCAACAGCCCCTTCTTTTACAGGTCCGTAATGATCAAATACGTGATAGAACAAACCAGAACCTGAAGTCGCTGTTAAGAATTCCGTCTGGAATCCTAATAATCCGCGAGAAGGGACGATATATTCTAAACGGATACGTCCTTTACCATCTGGAACCATGTCTTTTAGATCACCTTTACGGTCACCCAATTTTTCCATGATAGTACCCTGATGTTGCTCTTCAACTTCAATGGTTACATTTTCAAAGGGTTCTGATTTAACGCCGTCAATTTCTCTGATAATAACTTGTGGGCGAGAAACCCCCATCTCAAAGCCTTCACGGCGCATATTTTCGATCAAGACAGATAAATGTAATTCACCACGGCCTGACACTTTAAATTTATCTGGATCATCAGTTAGATCAACACGCAAAGCAACATTGTGTTGCAATTCTTTTTGTAATCGATCATAAATTTGACGTGTGGTAATAAATTTACCTTCTTTACCCGCAAACGGTGAATTATTAACCTGAAAGGTCATGCTCACTGTAGGCTCGTCAACAGATAATGCCGGTAGCGCATCTACATGATCAGGATGACATAAAGTCTCGGAAATTTGCAGATTTTCAATACCACAGAATGCAATAATATCTCCCGCCTGAGCAGACTCCACCTCAATACGCTCCAAGCCGTTGAATCCGTAAATTTTTAACATACGACCACTACGCGTTTTACCTTCAATATCCACTAAGGTCAAAGGCATATTTCTCTTCACGCTACCGCGCTGTATACGTCCTATACCGATAACACCTACATAGGAATTATAATCCAGGGTGATAACCTGCATTTGAAAAGGTGCGTCAACATCAACAGGCGGCGGCGCCACTTTATCAACGATGGTTTGGAATAAAGGAGTCATATCGCCACTCGATACATCCGCGTCTAAACCAGCAAATCCATTTAATGCCGAGGCATAGACAATCGGGAAGTCTAATTGTTCATCAGTGGCACCCAAGTTATCAAACAAATCAAAAGTTTGGTCAACAACCCAGTCAGGACGTGCACCTGGGCGGTCAACTTTATTAATCACAACGATAGGTTTTAAACCCAAAGCAAACGCTTTTTTAGTGACAAAACGGGTTTGTGGCATAGGGCCATCGACCGCATCAACTAATAACAAAACCGAATCAACCATGGATAAAACACGCTCAACCTCGCCACCGAAGTCAGCATGTCCTGGTGTATCCACAATATTAATGTGATAGCCATTCCAGTCAATTGCAGTATTTTTTGCCAGAATGGTAATTCCGCGTTCTTTTTCAAGATCGTTTGAATCCATCATTCTTTCAGAGGTTTTTTCATGATCGGAAAAAGTACCTGACTGCTCTAATAATTTATCAACCAGAGTTGTTTTACCATGGTCAACGTGCGCAATGATTGCTATATTTCTCAGTTTTTGTATCACTTTATTTGTTCTATTGTTAATAAATGTTATGTTTTCTAATTTGAAAACATCTAAGTTTTTAATTCTTTTGTTACGTCGATAAGCCCAGCTACGATTGCTCCCAGGGTAATTGAGAAAAACGCCAGCCACCTAAATTGCCTCGATGTTTATGCTTGTCTATATCGCCTTCAAAACCATCAAGGATATTAACCAGATGCTTAAAGCCTGCTTGCTGCAAAACTTCTGCCGCTGCTAATGAACGCGCACCACTGCGACACAGCAGCAAGACAGGAACTGAACTATCCTTCACAGCTTGTTTGGCCTGGGCAATAAACTGCGGATTTAGCTGCCAGTCGGGAGCTTCTTTCCAGGGAATATGAACTGCATTTAAAGGATGCCCAACAAAATCATGCTCAACCTTTGTTCTAACATCAATTAACACTGCCTCTGGATTAGCCTGCATTAAATCCCATGATTGTTGTGGAGTTAAACTCTCTATCATATACTTATAACTCGTTATACTTAAATCTTTTGTCCAATAAACAGAGCTTCATTCCTTAGACCTCGTTGAACATCACCTATTGCTGAGTTTTCCTGATAATAAACCAGCCTCAACGGGGAAAATAAGCTTAATAATTCATTTTCTGCCAATAAAAAACGTGGGTTTTTAGGTCCCTGTTCAAAATTTTTTTGCTGCGTATAAGTCTGATAAAACAGTAATCCACCCATTTTCAAGCCCACCATTATCGCATCACAAATCGAACGGTCAAGAAATCGACTAACAACGACGACATCAAAACAGTTGGGAGAAAAACTTTGTGTGCTTATTTCACGAGTGAATGTCTTTATTGTTAAGGCTTCAGCATCTGCTTGCTGCTGTAATTTAGACAATGCAATAGCTGAAATATCCCATGCCTGTGTAGTCAGGCCTTGCTTGGCTAATAGCAGAGCATTAGCCCCCAGGCCACTGGCTAAATCCAGGGCGGTTCCAGTATGTGGTAATAAAAAAAGATTTGCGGATAAAACTGTAGCGGGACTCAGTTCTGATAATGCAGGAGTAGAAGCATAGATACTATCCCACTTATCAACTAATTGCTTATTCACGCGCTGCCGATCGAGTTCTTAGCCATTCTTCCAGAAAGATCAAAAAAGCACGTACCTTGGTAGATAGATATTTACGGTGAGGATACACCGCATGAATATTGACAGGAGCTATGGAGTAATCATCCAGAACAACCTGTAAATAACCTTTTTCTATATCTCTGCTGACAATATATTCCGGCA
>CAYWLM010000008.1:40554-47460 GCA_964459125.1 uncultured Methylomonas sp.
ACTTGCTTAATCTGATCTTCTTGCATATGACGCACATCTGCGCCTTTAACTGCATAAATCACATAATCACAGACATTACAGGCATGATCGCCTATTCTTTCTAAAGAACGTATGATACTCATGACGTTTAATGCGCGTTTAATATTACGGCTATCTTCCATCATCGAAAGAGTGAGCTGGCGAAAAACGCTAATATATTCCTGATCTATTTCCTTATCTCGCGTCAAAATTTCAACTGAGTTTACTACATCTAAGCGGGCAAAAGCATCCAGTGCATCATGTAAAATATTTCTGACTAATTCTGATAAATGCTTTAATTCACGAAATTCTGCTAAATCTCGATTAGTCTCTTCGAGTTTAAACGCCATTTCTGCAATACGTGTCGCCTGATCGCCAATCCTTTCTAACTCGGTAATGGTTTTGGAAACACCAATCAATAAGCGCAAGTCAAAGGCTGCCGGCTGCCTTTTGGCAATAATCAGCATGCAGTCTTCATCTATCTCTTGCTCCAGAGCATTTACCGTTTTATCACTTTGTACTACATTTTCGGCTAACTCAATATTACCGGTGACCACAGCTTCAACGGCATCAATTGTCTGTTGTTCGACCAGCCCCCCCATAAGAAGAACTTTATTGCGTATATCTTCTATTTCTACATTAAATTTATGAGAAATATGCTGCCCTATATGTTTTTTTTCCATTTTAATGCTCGCTTAGTGTCATGATTTATCCATATCGCCCAGTAATATAATCTTCTGTTTGCTTTTTTTCAGGATTAGTAAAGATGGTATTGGTATCGCCGAACTCTATTAAATCTCCCATATACATAAACGCTGTAAAATCGGATACACGAGCCGCCTGCTGCATATTATGCGTTACAATAACGATAGTATAGGTTGTTTTTAATTCATTAATTAATTCTTCAATTTTTAATGATGAAATAGGATCCAGCGCAGACGAAGGTTCATCCAGCAATAAAATAGTCGGCTCAATCGCAATGGCCCGTGCGATAACTAAACGCTGTTGCTGTCCTCCTGACATGCCCAGAGCATTGTCTTGCAAGCGGTCTTTTGCTTCATCCCAGATCGCGGCACCCCGCAATGACTTTTCTACCGCTTCATCCAGAATCCTGCGATCATTTATCCCCTGTATACGTAAGCCATAAGCGACATTTTCGTATATGGATTTAGGGAACGGGTTAGGCTTTTGAAACACCATGCCAACATGACGACGTAATTCTGCAACATCAACACCTCGCCGATAAATATCTTTACCTTCTATGCTGATACTGCCAGTGATTCTAGCGCTATCAACTAAATCGTTCATACGGTTAATACAGCGCAATAAAGTTGATTTCCCACAACCACTCGGCCCAATATAAGCAGTGACCTGTTTTTCAGGTATCTGCATATTAATATTATGTAAGGCTTGTTTGTCAGCATAAAACAGGTTTAGATCTTGAATATCAATACTGGTTTTATTAGCACTAGTCTGCCCATGATTGTTTTGTGTGATAGCACTCATGTTAATGGCATGTGTACGTGCTGGTTTTGTAGTCATAGGGGTTACTCAATTGGTTTATTAATTAATATTCTTTGTTAATAGCATATAGCGCATTTAATTTTCTAATGCTTTATATTTTTCACGTAAATGATTTCTTATGCCGACTGCAAATAAATTTAAACCAATAATGACCATAACTAATAGCAAGGCAGTGGCATAAACCAAAGGTCTGGCAGCTTCAACATTCGGGCTTTGAAAGCCAACATCATAAATATGAAAACCTAAATGCATAAATTTCCTGTCTAAATGCATAAAAGGAAAGTTGCCATCCAGAGGCAGTGTAGGCGCTAACTTTACCACGCCCACTAACATTAACGGAGCAACCTCACCCGCCGCTCTGGCCACGGCTAAAATCAAGCCTGTCATCATGGCTGGACTGGCCATCGGTAAAACCGTACGCCATAAGGTCTCCGCCTTGGTTGCGCCTAAAGCCAGACTGCCTTCGCGTATAGATTTAGGAATACGTGACAAACCCTCTTCCGTTGAAACAATAACCACGGGCAAAGTAAGCAATGCCAAAGTTAATGATGCCCACAGCAACCCCGGGGTGCCAAAAGTGGGCGCTGGCAAGGCTTCCGGAAAAAACAGGGCATCGATATTACCGCCCAGAATATACACAAAAAAACCTAAGCCAAACACGCCGTAAACAATAGACGGCACACCCGCCAGGTTATTTACCGCAATACGGATAATACGCGTCATAACGCCTTGTTTGGCATATTCACGCATATACACAGCGGCAATCACACCAAAAGGCGTGACGATAACAGCCATAATCATAACCATCATGACCGTACCAAAAATGGCAGGAAAAACGCCCCCTTCAGTATTCGCTTCGCGTGGATCATCACTTAAAAATTCCCAGACTTTACTGAAATAATGTCCTGTTTTTTGCACAACATTCATCGCATTCGGCTGGTAAAAACGCACTACTTTTTCTAGTGCGATTTCAACTTGCTGACCATTTGCTACTTTAGCGACTAGACTATCACGTCTAATCTGCTGATTAAGTTCTGCTAAATTAGCCTGTAAGGCTTGATATTTTTTTTCAAACTCTGCTTTCTCAATTGCTATGCTTTGTTTTGCCTCTACATCAAACGTGTCTTCTAATTCAAATTTGCGTTGTTTTAGACGTAATCGCTCTAATTGATAATTTATCGCACCAATATCGTGCTTTTCAATATCTTTAATTTGCTCGAAAATATCCAGAGTGCGCTGCATACGCACTTTTAAAGCAGTCCAGGCTTCAGTGCCCTCGGCAACAATTTTGCCATCCTGCTTAATGCTTTCTAAATAGCCATAGAAATTACCCCATTCACGGCGTTCCAGCACCATCAATTGCTCAGGGTAATCAGTTTGCTTGATATCCTTTCCCAGCAACCAGCGAAAATCCAGACCACTGATATCCCGGTTGCCTGTTTTTATTAAATACTGGGTTAAACCTGCAGCCGCCTGTTCAGGCGTATAACCTGCTGCTTTGGCAAGTTCAGGCTTAAGCACTTGCGACTCAACCACTTCGCCAATAACCGTGCTAGTCTGATGACTGCCTTTTTCCACATATTCAAAAGCGGCGACGGGTGCAGGCCAAAAATGTCCCAGCCCCCGGATTGCTATCAAAAGTAATAAACCAAATACCATAATCAAGCTTAAGCTTACGGCAGCAGCATTTAGCCAAACCCATGGTGCACCTGTTTTAAACCACGCACGAATCATATTGCACCCTCGAAGCTGAATTTTTTATAATTAATCATCATAATGAGCTATATTTTTCACGTAAACGCTGACGTATTAATTCAGCCAGAGTATTAAACACAAAGGTAAAACTGAACAATACCAGCGCAGCTAAAAACAGCACCCGGTAATGGGTACTATCGACTTCTGACTCAGGCATTTCGACAGCAATATTAGCCGATAATGTACGCATACCCTGAAACACACTTAAGTCCATCACCGGGGTATTTCCAGTCGCCATTAATACAATCATGGTTTCACCTACCGCACGCCCAAGACCTATCATGACTGCAGAAAAAATACCTGGACTCGCTGTTAACAACACTACTTTAGTCATGGTTTGCCAGGGCGTTGCACCTAAGGCTAAAGAACCAACAGTTAAATGTCTGGGAACACTGAAGATAGCATCTTCGGTTATGGAAAAAATAGTAGGAATCACTGCAAACCCCATGGCTATACCAACCACCAGTGAATTGCGTTGATCATAACCGATACCCAGTTCATTATTAAACCAGACTATAATGCTACCATTGAACAGATACGATTCCAGAGGAGCGCTTATGCTATAAGCAAATAGCGTCGCCAATAGAATAACTGGAATTAACAATGCGGCATCATAACCTTCAGGCACTTTTGAGCGTATTTTCTCGGGCAAAAACTGCCATGCAAAAGCAAATAGCAATACAGCAACAGGCAACACCAGCAATATGCTAAAAACTGACATTAAATGTTCTTCTATATAAGGCGCCAACCAAAGTCCTGCCAGAAAACCCAAAATAACGGTGGGCAGAGCCTCCATAATTTCGATACTGGGTTTGACCACTCTACGTAACGGGGCTGCCATAAAATAAGCGGTATAAATAGCGCCCATAATAGCCAGAGGCACGGCTAGCAACATCGCGTAAAAAGCCGCTTTTAATGTACCAAAAACCAGTGGTGTTAAGCTATATTTAGGCTCAAAATCATTACTTGATGAAGAAGACTGCCAGATATAATCGGGTTTTGGATAGCTTTCGTACCAGACTTCCTGCCAAATTGATTTTATCGAAACTTCCGGGTGCTCATTCTTAACTGCCCAGACTTGAATCATGCCCTGATTATCTTCTAACAAGAAAGCATTGGCTCTTGGCGCTATCACTAAGAATTCAGGAACTGCTGAAGTAACTTTCGCCTTTAGCAACTGTCTTTCAGCCGTAGAATGATAAACCCCCACAATACCTTCTGCATCAACGGTCATAAAACCTTTCCGACGCTGCTCAGCATCTATTGCAATCACTGGCAGATCAGAAATCTTGAATACGCGTAATTTCTGCAAAGAATAGTGATTCATTGCATCACGCACCAGGCTCCATTGACTGACAAAGCCCTTATTATCGCCCGCCAGCAAAGACAATTCACCGGTTAAAAAAACCAGACTGGTGAGCTGCTCACCAACATTTAGAATATGTGTATGCTGAATTAGCACAGGCTGTTGTTTATCGCTGATATCAAACAGACTTAAGTCGCCATCTTGAGTCGCTAAATATAAATTCCGTTGCTCCTTATCTAGCAACAGGTACTCAAGATTTTTAGCATTGACATCCAGGGTAACATTAATACGCTGCATACTCTCTTCATCAGCAAAAAGAGATTCTTCTTTAAAGAAATTTGTTAATAACACTCGCCCATCTGAGGTTTTAGCGGCAAATGTACTACCTGACTCATTCGACCTAAAAGCAATATCGACAATAGACTGCCCTTGCGGGTCCACTTGTATAGCTTGCGCTCCTAAAGGAAATTCTAACTGCGGTGAGATTAAGCGCTTATCATTCGGATAGCTGATACGGTATTTATGCCTAACTACAATAACTCCGCCATTATCCAGCCCGTATACTACATAGCCTTTAGATGCAGAGCCTACGGCAAAACTAGTAATGGCTACACCTGCAGGTACACCGATAGATTCTGTTTTAAGGACCGTGCCACTATCGACTGTAAAAAAAACTGCCTTACCCTGATCGGTAAAACGTACCCCAACTTCATTCTGTTCTTCAGAAGTCAAGAACAGGGTTTTACCAGCAGATGCTTCAGGCACCTTATACTGATGCAGTTCATGCGCCTCAGCAGAGACAAATAGCGGATAGACCACATACATCAAATAAAAGAAGATTAATACAATGGCGACAATAACACCTAAACCGCCGGCGACAACACCATAGCGGGCTAATTGGTCTTTTATCTTGCGCCACTTTTGATAAGTGGCACTTATCTGAAGTTTTGATGCTGTCATAGTTTAGAGTTTGAATAAATTGTGTCAAAAATCATCTTGCAATTATACAAGGCTATTATGACAAAATTATGAAACGGATTTAGATACTTCAGACGACCATAGCTACAATCCATCTGCAGATGATTTTGCTCATAAAGCGCTGCTGAAAACTTGCAGACGCCACCACGTAAATTATAAACATAAAAAAGCCAGTATCCACATAATATGAATCCTGGCTTCCTGGTTTTTTTCAATCATCACATCAAAGACACGATAAATGAAATCTAAATTAAAGTGGCATCCCTGCCACATAACATCCTTATTTATTTAAAAATCCGTTTCTCCGTGTTTATTGCAATTACAATTTATTTTAGCTCGGCTAAAGTCTTATCAACCACACTAGCCGGCAAAGGAATATAACCGTCTTTAATAACAATCTGCTGACCTTCTTTAGAAAGAACCATTTTGATAAACTCCCTTTCTAATGGCGCTAACGGCTGGTTAGGTTGCTTATTAAGATAAATATATAAAAAACGCGCTAATGGATATTTACCAGACAAAGCATTTTCAGGTGTTGCAGCCACGAAAGGCGAACCTTCGTTTTTGGTTAAAGCGACTGCCTTAACTCCCGAAGTTTTATAACCAATACCTGAATAACCAATACCATTTAATGAAGTTGCAACCGACTGTACGACTGACGCCGAACCAGGCTGCTCGTTGACATTATTTTTGTAATCACCTTTACATAAAGCTTTTTTCTTAAAATATCCGTATGTTCCTGATACGGAGTTACGCCCATATAATTGAATGCTTTTGTCTTTCCAGCTACCTGTCAACCCGGCTTCACCCCAGGTATTGATATCCGTTGGATATCCACATTTACGTGTAGATGACATAATGGCATCAACTTGGGCAATAGTCATCCCTTCAATAGGATTGTCTTTATTCACATACACAGCTAAAGCATCGATTGCAACAGGAACCGCTGTAGGCTTATAACCGTATTTCTTTTCGAAAGCATCCAGCTCTTTATCTTTCATTTTACGGCTCATAGGGCCGATATTAGCTGTTGCTTCAGTTAACGCTGGTGGCGCAGTAGAAGAACCCGCGGCTTGAATCTGAATATTAACATTCGGATAGTTACGTTTGAAAGCCTCAGCCCATAATGTCATAAGATTTGCTAAAGTATCTGATCCAACACTGGATAGATTACCGGAAACACCACTTTCTTTTTTATATTCAACCAGACCAGGATCAACTGTTTGCACTGCTAACACAGCATTACTTGCCAAGGACGCAGAAACAAATCCAGCAACAGCAACTAAAGACTTCACTTTAGAACTTATTTTCATTTTAAACTCTCA
>CAYWLM010000009.1:0-44435 GCA_964459125.1 uncultured Methylomonas sp.
CTGTCGCAGTGGGCCCTTTAGCGGTTGGTAATGTTAAATACAAAGTTCAACATGCTCTGCTTAGCTCAATGCTCACAGGTGAGAAGCCGGTTTATTTAGACTTTATCGCCGCTTTTGAAAAAGCCAAGGAAATATTGAATTCATAAAACTGCTGCTTACAACAACTTCTCGAGCATTATGTAGAGCGGACTTTAGTCCGCTTTCCGCTCGTGTTTATTATCCAGGCAGATAATTCACGGTCTAAAGTCCGCCCCGAAGTATAGGATATTTCCCCAGAGAAGCTGCTCTACAACAGGCTCGGCAGATGACCATTAAGCTTTATGGAACCTTTGCATTAAATAATGCCGGAAACCTGGAATTTTCTGATGACCTAAAACCCTCGGCTATGCACTAAGGCAGCGCGCAATAAATAACTTACCTTCATATTGCGCAGGATTTTTGTTTGTCTTCTAGGCGTAGAAATAGGCACATAGCAGGCTACGTAACTATTTCTACAACTCAGAAGAAGGACAAAAAGACTTGCAAGATGGGTGGGGCTTTGTTGCGAGTTGCCTAAGTAAGTGGGCATAACAAATTATAACTACTCAGCGTATCTTAATATCGTAATACATTGATACTTAATTAAGATGGGCAAAGTTTACGTGCCCATCTTAACGATTGTTGATGGGCATACTACGTTTTTCCCCTCCTGCTCTCTTGCAGTCATTTGATTTTTATATAAAAAACACGCTGAGTAGTTACAACAAATTTAACATTTTTACCACAGAGTACACTGAGATTTCGCGATAAAAAACTCTGCGCGTTCTGTTCTGCCTGTTTTAGAATTTCTATACTGCGTGATAATCCCTGCATTTCCTCAATAATGCTTTAAGGAACGAGGGTTTAATAATACCCGAAAGTATGACGCAGGATTTTGGCTTCACAAGCGTATTAGGAAAACAGGCGCATAACAGGCAGGCTACGCAACTGGTTTTCTAGCGCGGCTGTGAAGTCAAAAGACAAGTCCACACTCGGGCATTATTGAATTCTCGTTCCTAAGTCTTACTATGTCCTATATACTTATTCCAGACAAAGATTAAAGCAATAAAAGCCATAGCGATTAGGGCAATAATCCATATATATTCGTCCAAATAAGAAATAATTACTGTTGAAATGGCGAGTAGAATACCGAGTGCAAAAAATTGCCAGCCGACATGAATTCCATCCAGAAAAGTGGATAGCGATAGAATCAACAGAATTATTAATGCTACAGTTTCATTTTGGATCTGACCCGAGTGCAAAAAGGCATAAACCACCATCACAGCTATAAAAGTGCTGCCCCAGTGTAGTAGTTGCGAAGCCACGAACTTTGCTTTTGTTTGTTTATCAACCACCCGTTGCCATCCTGTCACAATCGCTCCAAGAGCAAAAACCAGAGTCATGGCTAACCAATAGATATGGGCATCAGCAGGGGAAAAATTAGTAATCGCCATGCCTAATAAAGCAAGCAGAACTAATGTGACATAAATAACCTTGTCCAAGGTCGACATTTTGCTGGATAAAACACTCATTTTTTTCTCCTTAATAATTATAATAATTGCCCCATGCAGGACGTGTTATTAGTTCGCCAGAGTACACAATCATCGGGCTCTGTATGAGTGAGTATATAGTTTATATATCTCAATGCCCACACCTAAAAATCATACTTTACTTAAGCAACTGTCTTCTAATCTCATCGGTAATTTCCTGGCTCAGCTTTCCCAGCAACCGGCTTTGTGCTGCAACATAGGCTTGATAGTCTGCAACATCAGTATTTTCCTTAAATACTGATTTTTTTGTCATCACGGTTTTGTCTTTGCCTTTTTCAGCAACCGTCCAGTCAGCATTCAGCGTCACAATTCCACCAAGTGTGCCATCGAATTCGCGAATATTGACCAGCACCTGAAAATCAACTGGTAATAAGACGACTTCCTGACTTAAAAAAACCTGGTCCGTGGGCAGTAATATAGAAATATTTTCCCCGATAACACGCTGAACACTACTCTGAAGGTCACCACCCCAACGGTTAAATTCATCCGCAAACAGCATATTTGGTCCTGTACGAGTAACAATCTGCGCTTGATTCAGTGAATCTGCAATAGAAACTGGCCCAACTTTAATAGCAACACTATGACCTTCCAGGGTCATTGCCGGTGGCGAATTATCCCTCTGCATTGCATCTAGTATGTATAGCTTGGCATTAGGTGAAGTTCCACAGCCTGCAAATAACAAGGTTAATGAAATGAGCGATACAGATAAAATAGTCTGGTTATTCATGATTAGTATCCTTTTTGCCTTGTATTAATGATTCTGGATGTCTTTCCAGGTAATCAGTAAGATCTTTGATGGATCGTGCTGCTTTGGTAAACTCTTTAAGTGCTGTCTGTAAATCTTGCTGTACAGGTGAATCATTTCCCAAAGTATCCTGAATAGTTACCAGAGTGCTTTTAGTTTGCTTCAAAGTACCTGAAAGTTCAGGTTCCAGGTTATGATTTAGCTTATAGCTTAGTTCATTGATCTGAGTCATCATTGCATCTACTTTCTTGAGAATGTTACTGATATGAGATTTAAGCTCGACAAATGTTCCAGGTACTGATGGAAATTCAGGAATTTCAGCGTTCCAATCCATAATATAAGGTTGAGCATCTGGAAAAAAATCCAGTGCAACAAATAATTGCCCGGTAATAAGATTTCCTGTCTGTAATTGTGCTCTAAGTCCGTGCTTGATAAAATAATCTGTTCTACTTTCATGCGTAGTATAAAGTAGGTCTGCGGCCTTTTTCGTTCCATTCAGCACAATTCTGCCATAATCAATCGAGATAGTAACCAGAACGGTAATTTGTTTCAGTTTGGTATCAAATAACAGTTGAATATCCGTGACTTCTCCTATCTGTATTCCTCTAAAGTCAACAGGTGCTCCCACTGTTAGCCCACGCACAGACTCAGAAAAATTAAGCACATATTTTATGCCAATTGTGTAATTTTTTTGTAAAGAGTCAGAACGACTTGCAAATAATTTAAATTCACTTTTATCTTCTGCTGGAGTAACGTCACTACTTAAGTCACTGGATTCAAAAGAAATCCCTCCGATAAGAATAGAAACCAGCGACTCGGTTTCCACATCAATGCCACTAGCGCTCATGGAAACATCCACGCCACTGGAATTCCAGAACTTAGTGCTGGAATTAACCCATTTGTCAAACGGTGCATTTACAAATATACGCACTATGACAGATTCACCATCATCATCAAGCTTCACATCCTCTACTCGACCGACATTAAATTTTCGATAATAAACCGGCACATCTCTTTCTATAGAGCCCAGATTCTTAGTATGTAAAATAAAATGCTTACCAGGCCTGTTCCCTATGATTACAGGCGGAACTTCTAAACCCGTAAATATGCGCTTGCTCTTACCTTCTGTACTGGGATCGATACCGATATAAGCCCCTGACAACAGGGTTTCCAGGCCTGATGCTCCACTGGCATTAACACGTGCTCGAACGACCCAGAATTGGGTTTTATCAGTAAGATAGGGTTTTATATCATTTTCCATTTCGGCCATCACTATGACATTATCAGTATCATGATTTACATGGATACTTGTTACCTGACCAATTTCAACATTTTTATATTTTATTTTAGTTTTTCCTGCTTCCAATCCGGCCGCTGTATCAAAATAAATGGTAATCATTGGTCCCATCTTAGACCAGGCTTTATAGCCTATCCAGGCACCAATCAAAATAGCCACAATGGGCACCAGCCAGATGATAGAAAAATTCGACCGGGGTTGAATATTACTTTCTGGTAAATTATCCATAGTCTCACCCTGCATCGACTCACTCATTTACTTTCTCCATATTATCCCAGATTAATCGCGGGTCAAAAGCCATTGCGGCTAACATAGTTAATACCACTACGGCACCAAAAGCAAACGCTCCGGCACCCACTTCTATAACCATTAAACCCTGAATTTGAATCAGAGCAGCCATTAAAGTATCGACAAAAATATCCACCATAGACCAGCGCCCAACCCCCTCGGTCAGACGATACAATCGGGTTCTTTCTCTGGGTCGCCATTGTAATTTAAAGTGGACTGTTATCAATAGCAGAGACAGGCTAATTAATTTAACAGTGGGAACGCAGATACTGGCGATAAATAGAATAATAGCCAAAGGCATATCGCCCGTCGTTGCCAGATAAATAACGCCACTGATGATAGTATCATCCTCAGTCTTACCCAAGCTAGTAACCACCATCACTGGCAATAAATTAGCAGGAATGTACAATACGACGGCGGCAATCACTAATGCAGTACAACGCGTTAAACTCTTCGGTTTGCGCAAATGCACGGTAGCGTTGCAGCGTGGGCAGGACGATTCATGCTCTATGTTTACCGTACATAATAAGTGACAATTATGACAATTGGTTAATTGAGTCCCTGGCTTAAGTTTTTGTGACTCAACGGCCCGCGTGTTAGGGCTGATCTGTTCCCATAGCATTTCTGTATCCAGATCACTCAAAATAGCAGCAATAAAAAACATCAACAAACCGAAAGTCCATAAAGCGATACTAGGAACCACGGTGGCCATTGCAGATAACTTGACCACGGAAACCAGAATACCTAGCATCAGCACCTCTAACATGCTCCATGAGGTAATAATACGTACTAAACGATAAATCTGCGGTGCATAGGGGGGGATTTGGTTAAAATTGACCGGCAGTAGAATATATAATAACCCCGTCAATTGTATGAGTGGCGCACCGATAGTAGTTAAAAAGACCAGCCCGGCAAGAGCTTCCATTTTATGAGTAAACAGGTATTTTACACAGCCAAATAAGGTCGCTGCCATCTCATGACCTTCCACCTTTACCTGAACAATTGGATAAACATTGGAGATAACCAAGAAAACCAGCGCAGTAATAACCAATGCCAGGGTATGTTCAATACTCTTAGCGGGTTTAATACGCTGACGCTTGCGTAATGTAGCATCACAGCGGCAACATTTAACGGTCCCGTCTTCGGGCATATGGCTTATTTTTTGTAATAAACCACAATCGTGACAAGTAGTGACAGGAACATATTGGGTCATAAAATACTACAATGTTTAATGAACGCTTATTTTACCAATATATATGATCAGAAACATAAACTACTCAAATGCAGCATTGTCTATATCGATTCATCTAGTGCTTTATATTCCCTGCAATTGCGATCAACGCAATACCATCAAACAGAAAACTGATACCAATCATCAATCCTATCATCCATACCGAACTTAATGGCCAGCCTACTAATACAATAATCCCCAGTAGCAGTGAAAGCAAACCATTCAACAACATAAAACCCGATCCTTTTGCTGATTTCATTTCAACCGATAAGGCAATACCCGCAAACCCATCCATTAAAAAATACACTGCCAGAATAATACCCAGTGTAGAAATAACGACAGCAGGATGAAATAAAATTAATAAGGCTAGCAAAAACAAGATAAAGGGTTTTAACCACATCACTAAAGTCTGGACTTTGCAGGCATAGGCAGAATAAGCTAGTGCAATAGCGCTAAGGAAAAACAGGCTACTAATAAAGAAATTCAGTGTCAGGCTCATCACACTGGGAAACACAATACCAATGATGCCGAGAATAATCATCGCAATGCCTGTCGGCTTAGCACTTTGATTAAATTTTTCCAGAGTTTGCTGGTCAAGACTTAAAAATATACTCATATTGATCCCCTTATTAAATTATTTTTAGCACTACATAAAGCAGGCTGCTGCCTACTGGTACGAATGACCGGACGACTTACAACAATAATCCATCATATTCCTGAGTTTTTTATCGGGAACTTTAATTCTGGAGGCTCTGTGTCACAAAATGCAGAGCCTCGAACTTGCAAATTACCGACTTTTGTATCATGTGTATGAGTTAATGTACAGCATTAGCCGACTAAGCTATGTAGATAAATGGAAGCGTATGTTTTAAGGCTGAATCCAGAAAATTTTCCTCGATTGATGAAAAAAAACTAAACACTGTTAATGACAGGATCTCTAATCGTCTAAAAATTGTTTATTTTCTGTTTGAGTCTGCGCTTGCAGGGTTCTGGTCACTGCCATTAAGTTTAGAGATAAATAATGTAAAACAACGCCTTACCGTAGGTTGGATTAGCTTATCTAAGCGCAGCGCAGATAACGTAACCCAACTTTTTTGATATTTCCTATGATGTTTTGGGTTACGTTTTTTATTGCTACGCAAAAAAATCTAACCCAATCTACGTCCTGCTTTAATGGCATATCTTTGATTATTTACTGCACACCATTATTTAAAAAGTGAGTGATTTTTATTGATTGCCACCTACTTTTTTCAGGAGTACACTGAAAAAACCTACAAAAATAATGGATAAAACATTATGTTTATGGCATGGGATATTCGAATCATTTTACTTATTTTGTTAACTGTCACGAGCACTGCTTATGCAGAGAATGAAGATAAGCAGCCCTTTAAATCATCGCTAGTTATACAACTAGAAATTAATGATGTTATAGGTCCCGCAACAGCAGATTATATAGTCCGCAATCTGCAAAAAGCGGTTGATCGCCAGGCCATGGCCGTCCTTATTCTTATGGACACACCGGGGGGACTGGATATTTCCATGCGTCAGATTATCAAACAAATCATTGCTTCCCCCATTCCTGTTATCAGTTATGTAGCGCCTGGTGGCGCACGCGCAGCTAGTGCAGGGACTTATATACTCTATGCAAGTGATATTGCAGCAATGGCTCCGGCAACCAATCTGGGTGCGGCAACGCCAGTACAAATCAGCGGTTTTGGAGGCTTTGATAATGATAAAAGCAGCCCTGATAAGACCGAGGAAAAATTCAAGACATTATCGGATCCAATGACCCATAAAATGGTTAATGATGCCTCTGCATATATTCGCGGTCTGGCAGAGATGCACGGTAGAAATGCAGAGTGGGCAGAGCAGGCGGTACGCGACGCGGCCAGCCTTTCTGCTGTTGAAGCATTAAAACTGAATGTGATTGATATTATTGCCCCCAGTGTAAGCGATTTATTTCAGCAACTACAGGGAAGGAAAGTTAATGTTTCCGGTAAAGAACTGATATTAAATACCGCGAATATTGAAATACAAAGTATTAAGCCAGACTGGCGCAGTCAGTTTTTAGCTGTCATTACTAACCCTAGCATGGCCTATATTTTATTGATGGTTGGAATTTATGGTTTGGTATTGGAATTCTCTCATCCAGGTAGCCTTGTCCCAGGGACTGTCGGTGGAATTTGCTTGTTGTTAGCTTTATATGCATTGCAGTTATTGCCAGTCAATTATACCGGTATGGGGCTTATTCTATTTGGCATAGCTCTCATGATAGTAGAAGCCTTTATGCCCAGCTTCGGCATACTCGGATTGGGAGGCGTGGTCGCCTTTGTGATTGGCTCGGTGATATTAATGGATACGGATATGCCGGGATTCGGCATAGATACGGAGCTGATTGCCGGCTTTGCTTTGAGTAGCGCGGCTTTTTTCATTATCGCACTCAGTTTAGTATTGAAATCAAGACAAAACCCAGTTGTTAGTGGTAAAGAACAGATGCTGGATAGTATCGGCGTAGTGTTGGCTGATTTTACGGGAAAAGGGATGATTCATATTCATGGTGAAAACTGGCAGGCCACATGTGACCAGTCTTTGCATAAAAATGAAAAAGTGAGAGTCACAGCGATTACTGGTCTGCTTTTACAGGTTATACCCATCAAAAAACAGGAGAATAAGTGATGTTTTTAAATTTTGGTTTCATTTCTATCGGTATTTTATTGTTATTGCTGATTAGTGCGTTCAGAATTCTTAGGGAATATGAGCGTGGTGTTATTTTTATGCTGGGCCGTTTTTATAAGGTAAAAGGACCGGGCTTCATTATTGTTATCCCTTTGATTCAACAAATGGAGCGGGTTGATTTGCGTACTATTGTGATGGATGTGCCGACTCAGGATGTTATTTCCCGTGATAATGTTTCAATTAAAGTCAATGCCGTTGTCTATTTTCGCGTTATAGATCCAGAAAAGGCGATTATTCAAGTGGAAAACTTTTATGACGCCACCAGTCAATTGGCTCAGACAACCTTGCGCTCAGTACTGGGACAGCATGAACTGGATGAAATGCTGGCAGAACGTGAGCGTCTGAATATTGATATTCAGACCAGTCTGGATGAGCAAACCGATGCCTGGGGGATTAAGGTAGCGAATGTTGAAATTAAACACGTGGATCTGGATGAGCGTATGGTTAAAGCAATTGCTAAACAAGCAGAAGCTGAGCGAACCCGACGCGCTAAAGTCATTCATGCCGAAGGGGAATTGCAGGCTGCCGAAAAGCTGATGCAGGCCGCAAAAGTACTGGCAGAACAACCTGGAGCGATTCAACTAAGGTATATGCAAACTTTGACTGATATTGCGGGTGACAAGTCTTCCACTATCGTATTTCCAATAGATTTATTGAAAGGATTTAAGTAGTACCTGAACCCACTGCCATTAAGTTAAGGAATGTTCCATTAAATAACAAAGCACTAGCGTTGGGTTAGATTTTTTTTGCGTAGCAATAAAAAACGTAACCCAACATCTTAGGCAATATCAAAAATGTTGGGTTACGTTATCTGCGCTGCGCTTAGATAAGCTAACCCAACCTACGGCAAGGCATTGTTTTACATTATTTATCTCTTAACTTAATGGCAGTGACTCAAAGAGCCGCTACGTTCTTTTCTCAACAACTACTTTGTAAGAATCGCCATGCTTGTCTAATTTTCCTGAAGAGTTTCTTGAAAAAATCCCGATTATATTTCCCACCCAATCGACACCCTATGGCGATTTTTTCTCATGGCATTTTATATTGGATTTGATGATCTTCTTCCAAGCCAGGTTCTTATTCTATTTGATGTAAAAATAATCGCATCAGTAGATGTGTAAGCAAACTTAACCAGGCTTGCTGTTCAATAGCAACGGATCAATGATCCTCGCAAACACTGGAAGCTGAGCAGCATGGATTTAAAAGCACAGAAAATATGAGATGAGTATACTGAAGCAAAAAATAATAAGCTGGAAACTGCCTTCAATACTTGGGCTATTCATTTGTATAACTAAAGCGCTCAGAATACTAAATCATCAAAGGTGAGTTCAACTCTGGTCTAGCATTTGCACAACAGATTTAACTGCCTCCTTAGTCAACGCAAATGATGCAGAATATTACCAGGAAAGATACAAGACAAAAAACCGCAAGGAATTAGTGAAAATTGCTGTGCCTCCAGATCTGTTGCAAACCAGGCAAGACTGTACTGTAGCAGAGTTTAATAATCCCTAAAGTTGCACAGCACTTACTTCGAAAACCCGAAAATTACGTTTAAATCAAGATCAATTCAGCCAGACCTAAAAATACAAAAAAACCAATCGCATCTGTTGCTGTTGTGAGTAATAACGGCGATGCAATCGCAGGATCACCACCAATTTTTTTGATTAATAGGGGTATCATCGAACCCATTAAACCTGCTATTGCTAAGTTTATGATAATCGCCATAGCGATAACCATGCCTAATAACGCCTGTTGAAACCATATAAAGGTGATAATAGATACGACGCCTCCCATGATTATTCCATTAATACTACTCATGATAATTTCCCGTTTAATTACCGGGAATGCATTTTGCCAATCAATCTGGCCTAAGGCGATCTTTCTAACCGTTACCGTTACCGCCTGATTACCCACATTACCCCCTAATGCAGCAACAATCGGCATGAGTACCGCAAGAGCCACTATCTGCTCTATCGTTTCTTTATAAACATTCACAACGAAAACTGCACAGAGTAGTGCCGCAAGATTAATAAACAACCAGTGTAATCTCGCTTTACGTGCAGATTCTAAGCTCTCTTCTTCAGCATCTTTATCGGCACCCGCCATTTTCAGCGCTTGACTTTGTTCTTGCATACGAATTAAATCATAAATATCTTCGAACACAATACGACCTTGCAGCTGCTCTTCATTATTAATGACAGCAATAACACTTAGTTCGTATTCTTCAAATAAATGGATGACTTTTTCAATTGGGGTCGAAGTATGAACACTCAGTGGTTTGTGGTGATGGATCGCGGCCTGTGCAATAATTTCCTGCATGGTATTTTTTTCATCAAAGAGTAACAGGTCAGTAAAATGCAGGATTGTTACCAGGTGCTGCTCTGCGTCTACCACAAATAATTTAAAAATAGGGCTATTAGGTTCATCCCTTCTAAAAACGCGGACTTTTTGTTTCACTTGTGCCAGGGTATCAGTCAATTCGGCCGATAACATTTCCATTTGCATATACGCACCGGCCTGATCCGCAGGAAATTGAGAAAGATGTGTGACCTCAGCCTGTTCATCGGGTGCGAGTAAATGATAAGTGCTTTTAGCGTAATTCTGATCATATTGTTTGACGCGCTGTAAAAAATCGGTCAAGTCATCACTGGTTAGATAGGATAAGGCAGTCGCCATTTTTTTATGCGGGATGCGTGAAAGTGTTTCTTCAAAAACAAGACTAGGTAATTCAAAGAGTATTTTGCACAAGGACTCTAAAGGTAATTTAGCTATCTCGGCAAAAAATACACCGACATCTGTTTCATACTGCTGATTTAATTGTTTTGCAATTTGCGATGGAGGCTTTGTACTTTTTTCTATGCCATGAGTTTGAGGTTTTTTTAAGTTATCTTCAGTAGTCAGCATAATATCTTTTCTAATAATTTATTTGTTTAGTGAACATGTGAGTGGAGTGGAGAAATAACTTTGTAAATATTCAGCCTTATACAGGCGAATTTATACTTCGCGCGGTGACGGTTGCGGATTTTATAGCGCGTTGATTTGGGTCGAGAGCAAGGCGCTGAAACAGGCGCATAGCAAGCTACGCAACTGTTTCAGCAACGCTGCTATCGGCAAAAATCGGCCGTCAGAAAACCGCAACCGTGGCCGTGTGAAGTATAACTACAAGTTCAGGTGATATTTTTGCACACGGTAGCGGAGTGTTTCCCTTGTTGTCCCTAACATTCTCGCAGCGGCAGTGACATTATTATCGCTACGGGCCAGCACTTGCTGAATAATGTATTTTTCCATATCTAACAGTGTTAATGTGCCATCAAGGGGTAGAAACACACCGTTTTCTATCGTAGCAGAAGGCTGATTTGAGCTATTAGGTAACTGTAACCACTGTTCAGGGAATACGTCCCCAGTGGCCAACAATACACAACGTTCAATAATATTACGCAATTCACGAATATTGCCCGGCCAGTGATAACTCGCCAACTTTGTTGCGACACTTTCAGGAATCACCCTGATATTCTTATTGGACTTAGCATTGTTTTGAGCTATAAACCGTTGCACCAACTCTGGCAAATCATCCAGGCGCTCTCTTAACGGTGGTACATGCAAACTAATTACATTCAGACGATGGTACAGGTCCTGCCTAAATGTCCCCATACTGACCTCATAAAGCAAGTCCTTGTTAGTTGCTGCGATAATTTGCACATCAACGTCTATTTCATGTTCTCCACCTAAGCGACGAATGCGCAGTTCTTCAACTACTTTTAGTAATTTCCCCTGTAAATCTAAATCCATTTCACCAATTTCATCCAGGAACAAGGTACCTGTATGAGCCTGTTCAAACAAGCCTCGATGACGTTTTTTTGCGCCAGTAAATGCGCCCGCTTCATAACCAAATAATTCAGATTCCAATAATTCGCGTGGCAGTGCAGCACAATTAATTTCGATTAAAGGCCCTTTGGCACGTGTACCTGAATAGTGTAATATATTAGTGATTAAGCCTTTTCCTGTCCCTGTTTCACCGGTAATAATCAGGTTGGAAAACGGGACTTGAGAAACTTGCATAATCATTTCACGCAGCAAGCAAATAGCCTTACTTTTACCAACCAGCATGTGAATGGAATATTTGTTATTTTGTTCCTGTGTCTGGATTTCTAATCGACGTTGAGCCCCAGCGCTCCGCGCAGCTCCTTCAACCAACATATTCAGGCGTTTTAAATCACAGGGTTTTTCTATAAAATCATAAGCACCAAGGCGCACAGCCCTGACTGAATCAGCAACCGAACCATAGCCTGTTAAAAACAACCATTCTGTACTGTTTGTAGTATCTTTGAATTGTTCCAGAAAATCCAGTGCATTGCCATCAGGCAGGTTCATATCTGACAATACAACCAGAGGGTCTATTCCTTGCTCTACTATGCATGTTGCGGCTTCAGCTAAAGAACAAACCAGAGTCGTTTCCCAGCTTTGTTTACGAAAGTACCTGGCTAATTCATTACCCAGCAAGGTTTCATCTTCGATGATTAATAAACTGTCTCTCATTGGCTTTCCGGTAAGATCAGAGTCGCACAGGCATGACCCTGGCTATCATTTTTTAATTCCAGCTTGCCTTCATAAGACTTGGCAAATCGCTGCACCATAAGCAAACCTAAGCCCGTACCTTTATCTTTATAACTGGCAAAAGGCCTGATTCCCTGTTCCAATAATTCAGGTGGAAAAGCGGCGCCTGTATCACTGATTTTAATATTTAACATATTGGCTTGATGTTTTACTTGTAGATTAACGCTTCCCACTTGAGTTCCAATTGATTGTATTGCATTCAGCAATAGATTCAGCAATGCCTGACGCAATTCATTTTCTGGTAAAAACGCTCTGGTATTTTCTTCAACCTGGTAACGCAAGGATATATTTTCTGTTACCTGATAATTCACCAAGGTCATCAGCTCATTGATTAATAAATATAAATCGATATTCTTTGCTTTTTCGGGTGTTTGCCTGGAAAACGCCAATAAGTCATTAAGTCGACCGGTTAAACGATTTATTTCCGCATAAACCATTTGTAAGCGCTCACTCATGTCTTCATCATTACAATCTTGAAGCATATTTTCTAGTGCTACCTGAATACCTGCCAACGGGTTGCGTAATTCATGTGCTGCCCTGGCAGCCAGTTCACCCACGGCTGCAAGACGGTCTGTACGTGCCAAACTATGGCTTTGCTCAAGTAAGGTATGGGTCGCATTTCGTACTTCTTTTTCCAGCGAGTCTGTATAAGACAGATGTTCTTGTTCTAGCTCGTATAAACGAGTGACTAAACGATTATAGTTTGTAAACAATGGCCGCATCACTGAATCAATTGGGATATCTTTGATAGGTTGTTTTTCTCCCTTAATCAAATTAGATAATAATTCATCCAGTGCATTGATTGGAGCCATAACATGGCGATTAAAAAACAAGAAGCCAAAGCTTAAAAGAAATAAAAAAACACAGGAAGGAATTAAAATAGCTAGTTTCAACTCTAATTGACTGTCGACATATACCTCATCTAATAATTTTTCTTCTTCCTGCATTTGCTGCAATAAAACCTCACGAGATAATTGCAGTGCTTTAATTTGATCTAGCTCATAGCCTTGTTCAACACTAATCAACAATTTTTGTAATATTTTTAGTGATTCACTAGTATTTTTTTTTGCAGGATATTGGTTTTCAATGAAGTCTATAATTTCTTTGTGTACATCAGTCTGATGATGTGTACTATCCCCTGTAGTAACTGAAGAAGGTAGCGCACCTTCCCATTGGTGTTTGAGCAATTCGAATATCCATTGCTGAAGTTGATTGCCCTGTGTAATATCATTTTTTATGGTATCGATACGTTGCTGATTTCTCCAGGTCATACTACTTAAAGCACCTAGTTCAGCAACAATCAACAGGCCGAATACCAGACCGATAATAAGGAAAGGTCGATAGATTAATTTGTGCATGGGTTAATGAGGGTAGTAAAAAGATCAAAAACAAGCAAAAGATAAAATAGAGTTAATACTATCATTCATTACTCTGATAATAAGGTGCGGGTATTTGATCCTTTCTGCTATAAGAAAATAACATAGTCGGCTATCAACTTAATAATACAATTTACTGCTAATTCTATGCCAAGTTGTTAATATCCTTATTTTTTAGATGATAAAGCTACTCATACCTAATAAACCGCTCTATTCATGGTTTATCCAGGATTGATACAAACCCTGTCTAATGGTTGATATCAACCACCTTTAGCGGTTGATATCAACCATTAGACATAATATACTCCTTAGTAAAGTATTTCCAGGACATTTATAAAAATACCTAACCTTGATGTAAGCTTTATATAGAAGAATACAGGTCTTTGTTGGTATAATTTTCGTATAAAATTTTCCAGAATATTAAAATAAACCCTAGAAAAAAAACGGCTAAAAGGAAATATATGACACTCGACGTTTATTTATCAGTCTTTACCCTTATGTTATTTTCTCTGGGAATAAATATTCTTTCTTTGAAATCACGTATTCCCTACACAGTTCTGTTAGTCATAGGTGGTTCATTGCTAGTACCGCTTTCTGAAATAAAGGCGCTTTCATTTGTCACCAGTTTTCAACTAACACCAGAACTGTTGTTTTTTGTTTTTCTACCGATCCTGATTTTTGAATCGGCCTACAACATCAAAATTCGCAATATCAAAGAAAATAAATTTGCCATCAGCATACTGGCGATTGTAGGTCTACTGATCTCAACCTTTTTTATCGGCTTTGCAGGGCGCTGGGCATTTCAACTACTGGGCTTTAATATTCCACTGTTAGTTACTTTACTCTTTGGTGCCATCATTTCTGCAACTGACCCTGTTGCCGTCTTGTCTTTATTTAAGGAATACGGAGCACCACGGCGTTTAACCTTGATATTTGAAGGTGAAAGTCTATTTAACGACGGAACCGCTTTTGCTATTTTTCTGGTAATCCTGGAAATTATGCTGCATGGCTTTCATGGAACAACAACTATCTTACAAGGCCTTTTTTCATTTTGTACCATGATTGTGGGCGGAGGACTGTTTGGCTTATTCATGGGGTTCTTGTTTTCTAAGCTTATTCAATGGGTAAAAGGTCATGAGCATCTTGAAATTACCCTGACTTTACTGGTCGCTCATTTTACCTTCTTGTTAACTGAGTTAATCTCTGAAAAATTAGTCATAGACGGTCATCATATTCAATTTTCTTCCATTATTGCCACGCTGGTTTCTTCGATTGTCATGGGTAATTACGGCCGTTATAAAATGTCTGTAGGTGTCGAAGAATATATGGAAAAATTCTGGGGTTATTTTGCTTTTCTTGCCAACTCTCTGGTATTCATTCTAATGGGTTTATTGTTTACCAGCCTTTCCATTTCTATAAACGTTGCCATCCTGCCTATATTAATGACGATTTTAGTCGTCGTTATCGCTAGAGCAGTTTCAATTTACTGTTCGATTGGCATGGTCAACCAAATAACATCTGAGGAAAGCATTCCTTTAAACTGGCAGCATTTACTTTCCTGGGGTAGTTTACGCGGCGCTATAGCAGTTATCATGGTCATGCTCATACCTGATGACCTGAGTCTTCCCAATTGGAATTATGATTTTTCAATCAAAGAGTTCATTACCGCTATCACTATCGGGAGTATTTATTTTACCCTGCTGGTTAAAGCAACAACGATCGGCAAAGTAATACGCTGGCTAAATATTGATACGCTGTTGCCACACGAACAAATGAGTTATTTTAAAAGCAAGGCGCTCATTTACCAAAGTCTCAATGCCAGAAGCAAGGAACTTTTCGAACATCAGGATATTAGTGAATCACAGTACAAAACATTTACTTCCGAATATCAGTCTTTATACCAGCAAGTTTGTAAACAGTGTGTTGATAAAACTGAAGATTCTAGTCATGTTGTTGAAAATATGTTACGAATTTATACCCTGGCTCTACAGAAAAGTGAATTAAAAGAAATTTTTAGGCGAGATGAAATCAATGAGAGCATCTACAAAAGAAACTTATTGATTTTAGAAACACAAACAGAACGGGTTGAACAGGATCGACCGCACTTAGGATCACTTAATACCTATTTTTATACCTGGATAGGTAAATGTGTTCAATTTTTCCAGCGCTTTTCATTGTCGTCTACGAATTTAAGTGATACACAAGAACTATATCTATATTATCGAACACAATATAAGCTGATTAACAAAGTTATCGATGAGTTAGCTTTAATAAAGAATTCGCCCTTAATCGAAATTTTCGATGATCCTAAAGCCTTTCAGAATGTCGAAAATATTTATCAATACTTAAAAGACAAAACCGTACAGCAAATGGCTTATGAGATTCAGTCGAACAAAGATATTGTTGATGACATGAATGAAAAATCAGCAAAAGCAATGTTAGGCATTACCCAGACAGATACTTTAAAAGAGCTACATGAACACGAAATTATTTCCAGTAAATTATACTTATTGCTTAAGAAGGAAATGGATCAGCCTCAAGCTGGTGAAACTCATACGGTTATTTGAGAGAACCTTAAACTGACAGATTGATGCTTTGATCACGTATAAGTATGAAATGATCTTATCGATATTTGATATTAACTACATCATCTTGTTTAAGTATGCGTCGTAAGCGGGTCATCAATTCATCAGTAGGATGAACACGCCAATCATCACCTAATTGCACACTTGCCTTGGCAGTTGCCGATAGATAGTTAATGACAAGCATACATTGCCCGCCGGAAAAAGGCCGCAGAGTTTCCTGCAAACCTTGTACAAAATCAGGTGTTTTTTCCTCTGTTTTGACACTATCCCAATCGAGCATTAAACAACGGGCAAAGCTTTCTCTCGCTTGCTCCATGCTATACAATTTTTCAGCTGTCACATTTAACATGCCCGAGTATCCATCTATACGCGCCGAACCTTCAACCACCAGCACTTCATCTGTAGATAATAAGTCTTTATAAAGCGCAAAAGTTTCACTATAAATAGACACATCAACACGCGCACTTTTATCATCTAAAGTTGCGAAGCCCATATTGCGTCCTTTGCGGTCTAAGCGAGTTCTGATGCCGATTAATAACCCTGCCAGCCGAACATCTATTTTACCCCTGCTATTTTCAACATTTGCCATGGTTTTGGCGATGCTGCCATGCACGATATTTTGTAACTCAGGCCAGTATTGATCTATCGGGTGACCTGTTAAAAACAAGCCCAGCGCTAATTTTTCAAATGCCAGCCGTTCTTTTTCTGGCCAGGCAGATACGTTGTTTGCATAATCCTTAATTTCATCATCCCGGCTTTCTGCATTTACCGCCAGGCCGAACAAATCATTTTGCCCCACTTCAGCCATTCTGACATGGCGTTCGGCAACTTTTATAGCTGTAGGTAATTCCGCCATATGGCTGGCACGATTATCACTAAAAATATCAAAAGCACCCCCACGAATCAGGGCTTCAAAAACACGGCGGTTAACTTTACGCAAATCAACGCGTTTACATAGATCATATAATCCTTTAAAGGAGCCGTTGGTCTCTCTTTCGCGTAATAGATCTTCTATTGCCGCTTCACCTACACCTTTAATGGCACCGATTCCATAGACTATTTCACCTGCTGTGTTTACGGTAAAACGATAATTAGAGACATTGATATTCGGTGGACATACAACTAATTTCATTTCCTGGCATTCAGCAATCAAGATAACAATTTTGTCAGTATTATCCATATCTGAAGATAGTACTGCAGCCATAAATGCAGCAGGATAATGAGCTTTTAACCAGGCCGTTTGATAGGCAATCAGAGCATAGGCAGCCGAATGCGACTTATTAAAACCATAGCCGGCAAATTTCTCCATTAAATCGAATACATAAGTCGCTATTTTTTCATCTATACCATTGGCAATAGCGCCTTCTGTAAAAATAGCACGTTGCTGAGCCATTTCTTCTACTTTTTTCTTACCCATGGCGCGCCGCAACAAATCCGCCCCGCCTAAGGTATAGCCACCCATTTCACGGGCAATCTGCATTACTTGCTCTTGATATAGAATGACGCCATTAGTAGGTTCTAAAACAGCTATCAGGCTCGGATGTGCATATTCCGCTTTTGTACCATGCTTTACATTGATATAGTCATCAACCATGCCTGATTCTAATGGCCCGGGACGATATAAGGCAACCAGGGCAATAATATCGTCAAAGCAATCAGGTTTAAGTTTTTTAATCAGCTCTTTCATACCGCGAGATTCAAGCTGAAACACAGCTGTAGTTTCCGCATTTTTTAACAGCTCATAAGCTGCAGCATCATTTCGAGGAATTTGGGTAATATCAACCAGCGGTTTATTTGCGTCTGCCTGACTCTTATTAATCGTTTGCAGTGCCCAATCGATAATAGTTAAAGTTCTTAGGCCTAAAAAATCAAACTTCACTAAACCGACAGCTTCCACATCGTCTTTATCAAATTGAGTGACCAAATTACCGCCACCTTGTTCACAATATAAAGCTGAAAAATCTGTTAATTTAGTGGGTGCGATAACCACACCACCAGCATGTTTACCGGCGTTTCTTACTGTACCTTCTAATGATAGCGCCATATCCATCAGGCTTTTTACATCAGCATCGTTAGCATATAATTCCTGGAATTCAGCGACATCCTTTAAGGTCTTAGTTAGCGTTATGCCGATTTCAAAGGGCACCAGTTTTGACAATCTGTCGACAAAACCATAAGAATGACCTAATACTCGCCCAACATCACGTATAACCGCTTTAGCCGCCATCGACCCGTAGGTGATAATTTGCGATACTTTATCCCGCCCGTAATGTTGGGCAACATAGTCAATCACTTCGTCACGCCTATCCATACAGAAATCGACATCGAAATCCGGCATAGACACCCGCTCAGGGTTTAAAAAACGCTCGAATAATAAATCAAATTCAATCGGGTCTAAATCTGTGATATTGAGTACATAGGCAACTAGCGATCCAGCTCCCGATCCACGCCCTGGCCCAACTGGAATAGCATTATCTTTTGCCCACTGTATAAAATCAGCAACAATCATAAAATAGCCTGGAAAACCCATCTGTACAATGATATCCAGCTCCATTTTTAAGCGCTGATCATAAATTTTACGGTTTTCTTCTACAGTTCCCTGGCCAACAGCCGGATATTTTTTTAATCGAGCATCTAAACCTTGCTCAGATTCAGTAACAAAAAACTCATCCAGAGACATGCCTTCTGGCACCGGAAAATCAGGTAAAAAGTTTTTTCCCAAGGTTAATTGAATATTGCATCGTTTAGCTATTTCTACAGTATTAGCTAGCGCCTCAGGAATATCTACAAATAGCGCTTGCATTTCCGCAGTGCTACGTAAATATTGCTGTTCTGTATAGTCTTTAGGACGACGCTTATCATCAATCACTCGTCCCTGATTAATACACACTCGTACCTCATGTGCAGAAAAATTTTCGGTTTTTAAAAAACGTACATTATTGGTTGCAACGACGGGTAAATCTAGCTCTGTGGCTAAAGCTACTGCACTGGCAAGATAATTTTCTTCATATTTTTTGCCTATGCGTTGTAATTCTATGTAAAAACATTGTGGAAATAGTTGATTCCAGTATTGTGCAATTTTTTTTGCTTGCTGTTGATCGTCGGCTAACAAAGCCAGACCAATATCACCTTCCATGGCACCCGATAAAACAATTAAGCCATTGTGGTTTTGTTCCAGCCATTCACGTTGTAGCATAGGAATACCTAAATGCTGGCCTTCCTGATACGCTCTGGATATTAGTTCAGTTAAGGTAACATAGCCGACGTTGTTTTTAGCTAATAGCGTCAGGCGAAAAGGCTGGGATGCAGCATCGGGGTTAAAAACATTAACATCTGCGCCAGCAATGGGTTTAATGCCTTTTGCGAGCGCAGCACGATAGAATTTAACCAGAGCAAACAGATTGGATTGGTCAGTAATGGCAACTGCTGGCATGCCAGAACCTGCTAATTGATTAATAAGCGGCTTGATTTTGACAATACCATCTACTAAAGAATATTCAGAATGTACGCGTAAATGGACAAATTCGGGTTGCATAAACTTGCAATTTAGATGGGTGAGTTTAAATTATTATACTGCACAGGAAAACGCCTGGACTGGCATGACGAAACTTTAGACTATAGCATTTGCCTTACAGGAGTAAATGAGCGTCGGTGTTGCTCGCTAATCCCCAGTTTTGTTAATTTTTCTTTATGTAATTTTGTGGGATAACCTTTATGCCTGACAAATTCATAGCCTGGATAAAGTGCATCTAAGACAGACATTTCCTTATCTCGATAGACCTTTGCAATAATTGACGCTGCAGATATTTCAGCTATTAATAAATCGCCCTGAATAATAGTTTCACCAGGGCAGTCAATATCTGGATATTGATTACCGTCAATTTTTAACCAATCGGGTTGCACGGATAAGCCCTTGACAGCGCGTTGCATCGCTAATAATGAAGCTTGCAGGATATTAATTTGATCTATTTCGCTGGGTTCGGCTCTACCTATCGCCCAGGCGATAGATTGTCGTTTTATGATATCTGCTAACGAGTCTCGTTTCTTTGCAGATATTTTTTTTGAATCGGTTAATCCAGTAATTGGACGCTTGGGGTCTAAAATAACTGCAGCCGCTATGACGGGACCAACAATGCAGCCTCGACCTACTTCATCAACACCGGCTATGATTTTTAGTTGGGGGTACAAGCAAATCAATCCTCAGCGTAAGATACCGCGAGTAACATTACGCAAAAAACTGACCATATTTGAAATTTCATCACACTCACCTGCTAAATCTTCCATTTCTTCGATTGCGTCTTCCAGACGAAGATTGTTTTTATATAAGATTTTATAGGCTTTACGTATTAAACGAGTTGCTTCAGGACTACTACCTGAACGTTCCATGCCTACTGAATTAATTCCGTGTGGTCGCGTAGGGCGACCACCGACCATGACATACGGTGGAACATCCTGGGTGATGGCACTACCCATAGCCGAAAAGCTAAAAGTACCAATTTGAGTGAATTGATGTACTAAAGTGAAGCCCCCTAATATTGAGTTATCACATAGATGTACATGCCCAGCCAAGGATGCACCATTTGCCATAATAACATTATTACCAATCACACAGTCATGAGCGACATGAGTATAAGCCATAAAAAGATTGTCATCACCTATACGAGTTTCAGCATGATCTTGCAAGGTACCTCTATGTAAGGTAGCAAATTCACGGATAACATTTCTATCGCCTATAATCAGACTGGTTTTTTCATCGGCGTATTTTTTATCCTGAGGATCTTCGCCAATCGAGGTAAATTGATAAATATGATTATCTTTACCTATCGACACCGGACCTTTCATTACAACATGCGGACCAATAACCGTCCCCGAATCAATTGTGACATCGGCACCAATAACAGTAAAAGGTCCTATCTGGACATCATCTGCAATTTCTGCCTTTATATTAACTATTGCTTTTGCATCAATCAAACCTATCACCAACAGCAGCACAACGAATGTTAGCACTAGCAACAAATTCACCATCTACTGTTGCAGTACAGTTAAACGACCATATATTACGTCTACTTCTTTCAAATACCGCTTCCAGCATCATTTGATCCCCCGGAACCACAGGGCGTTTGAATTTTGCTTTATCTATCCCTGTCAGGAAGTAAGTCATACCATGACCTAGCTCGTCGGGCGAAGTTTCAGATGCCAGTAATCCTGTTGCCTGAGCTAATGCCTCAAGAATTAATACACCCGGAAAAATTGCCATATGTGGAAAATGTCCCTGAAAGATCGGTTCATTATAAGTAACGTTCTTGACCCCTAATAACCTTACCCCAGGCTCACATTCTACGACTTTATCAATCAATAAAAATGGGTACCTATGAGGTAGAAATGCTTGAATTTTCTTGATATCAAGTAATGTTTCCAATTTAACAGCCTTTTCAACTTAACAAATTAACACTTTAAACATATCTTTGTATTAATGGCGATAACCTCCATGTCAATCATATTTTCTATAAATATAATTGCAAAACATGAAATAAAAACTACGCCTGATACACGAAATTAAAGTTATGTTTTCTAATTTTCTCTTTAAGATAAAGAAAGCACCCGGCTCATAACATAGGTCGCATTCTAATTAAGAAACTTGACAACTATACTAAGGCATTTTAGAAAGTTTATCTTGTACTTTTTCTGTAACATCTACTTTATCACTAGCATGAATCACGCCCTCAGTTAACAGTAGATCATAATCACCTTCTTCGGCTAATGCTTTAACCGCTTCAATGATTCTATTTTGCATTTTACCTAACTCTTCGTTGCGGCGAATACTAAAATCCTCTTTAAATTCTTGCTGGGCACGTTGCGCATCTCTACGAATGGCAATGATTTCACGCTCCAAGTCTCTTTTTTTGGTTTCCGTCATAGTCATGCCATCTCGGGCCAATTGTTCTTCCAGACTTTTAATCTTTTTTTGCTGCGCAACTAACTGCTTATCTTTTGGAGAAAACTCTTTTTCCAGACGCGTCTTGGCTTCAGCCGCTTGAGGAGCATTTGCCATTAATAACGGTATATTAACAACTCCTATCTTAATTTCTGCCTGAGCCAATTGACTTAACATAAGCAATCCCACTAAAACAGCTATTTTTTTTAACATTAACATTCTCCATATCACTATTTAAAAAAGCAAAACTCAGTTGCCCATTATACTGTATCTATAAAAAAATGAGAGCCTTTAGCGAGTAATTTAATCAAATTTAAAGCTTTTAAGTGGCTCACTTCTTTTTACCCGCTGAATTCATATAATCATTCAGTATCACAACAATGGCGAGTCTAGCTGAAAAGTAGAGTAATATGAAAATATTAGAATCCGTTCACTTGAGTATAAAACTAGTATGGCTGGCTTTCCGGCCAAGTGATTATATAGTTCACACCGCTCTATTATCTGCGTTCTTAACCCATAAAAATGAATGTTTACTATGGAATCAATATTTGGCATCCTTCATTTGGAGCTAAAAGTAGTTTACACTTTTTAGGGTGAGTTATCGTCATTCCTGCATGCTTCTAGCAGGAATCTTGCGTAGACAAAGAGATTCCCGATAAAGCTTGTGCCCAGCTTGACTGGGTAACACTCGGGAATGAGGATGTTAATGAAATGAAAGTGTAAACTGACCAATGAAAGATGCCCAATATTTCATTCTTTATTAATGCTGATGTTGGTTGTTTGAATGGTTGCTGTAGTTATGCGCAAAATTGGCTTGCCAACCATTATGTGCGAGCTAGTAATGGGGGTAGTAATCGGGCCTGCTGCACTTTACTGGGCAGGGTTACTCCCCGTAAAGTGATTGAAACATTGGCACAGATAGACATCTTTTTTGATGCTGCATACCGGAGTGGAAACTGAATATTGAGAATTTTATGCTGCAGTCAAGAACACATTTGGTATCACTCTAGTTGAGCGTTATTGTGCCTTTTATAATGAATATGTCTGTTGCACGATTATTTGGCTACGATACACAGCATTGATCTTTGTTTATTTAACCATGAGCGCAACCGCTGTGGGTCACTGTAGCCATGCTGAAACGGCATTTATCATTACCTCACTCGGCATAGAAATAGGAGCTGCGGATAAGAACGTTTTAAAAGTGATCATCCTCACCTCCTTTATCTTGAACCTGATAAGCCCATTACTATTAAAAGGCTGCGCAATATTGATAAACAGGCACACAAAACTTTGAAGGCTCTATGGAACACATGATGTTTATTCGCCGTGCTGATAGCGGGTCGTCATTCTAAATATGACAGGACTTAATAAAGCCAGGGCAATCAGGTTGGGAATCGCCATCATGCCATTCATGATATCAGCAAATAGCCAGACTAGCGTAAGCTTGCTCATAGCACCTATTGGAATGACTATTAACCATAACAGGCGGTAGGGCCAGATAACTTTAGTACCAAATAAGTATTCCGCACAACGTTCACCATAATAACTCCAGCCTAAAATTGTCGTAAATGCAAATACGACTAGCCCCAGAACGACGACATAACTCCCAACGCCAGGCAAGCTGGTTTCAAATGCCAAGGTCGATAAAGCAGCACCATTTTCACCACTAGACCAGGTTCCACTGAGAATTATCACTAATGCGGTCATCGTACAGATTAAAATAGTGTCTATAAAAGTACCTAACATAGCTATCATACCTTGCTGTATGGGATCATTTGTTTTAGCAGCAGCATGGGCAATTGGCGCACTCCCCAGGCCTGCCTCATTAGAAAAAATACCCCGTGCAACCCCAAAACGAATAGCCGCCCAAACGGCTGCACCGGTAAACCCTCCTACAGCAGCAGTTTCTGTAAATGCACTTTGAACAATTAAACCCAGGGCTTGTGGAATTCCCTGGTAATGCGTAAAAATCACCCATAGCGCACAAGCTATATAGCTAATTGCCATAACAGGAACCAGACCAGAAGCAACCTCTGCAATTCGGCGAATACCGCCAAGAATAACAGCGGCGCTAAACAGGGTTAAAGCAATAGCGGTGTATAGAGTCGGGATCTGGAACAAGGTTTCAACTGCATCAGCCACTGAGTTAGCCTGTACCATATTACCAATACCAAACGCGGCAAATGCACCAAAAAAAGCAAAAGCAGTTGCAAGCCATTTCCATTTTGCTTTAAGGCCATTTTTAATATAATACATGGGACCTCCGACATGCTGGCCTTGATCATCTATTTCACGATATTTAACCGCCAACACAGCTTCAGCATATTTAGTAGCCATCCCGAATAATGCTGTAAGCCACATCCAGAATACAGCGCCAGGACCGCCTAATGCTATTGCCGTGGCAACGCCTGCGATATTACCAGTACCTATGGTTGCTGATAATGCGGTCATCAAAGCCTGAAACGGAGTAATATCGCCTTCTTTATCAGACTTTCGACCACGCCAGAGCATGCTCATCGCAGCTGTCACTTTGCGAAAAGTAAAAAACTTTAAGCCAATAGTTAAAAAAATTCCTATGCCTAATAGCAGTGTCAACATAACAGGCCCCCAGATATAAGAGCTGATTTCATTTAAGACACTTTCTAGCTGTTGCATTTTACTTACTCACTTGAATTAGGGGTAATAGTCTGTAGTTCACTTCTTGACAACAGACGGTGGCATTTCTGCATATGTTGGAATATCTGGATCCATAAAATCCCAATGTGGTTTACGTTTGTTATACACAATGGCGCTGGGTTTAAACCATGAGCTATCATCTAATGAGCCAACGGCTACTGCCAGCACATTTTTGATTCCTCCTAAGGCGCCAAAAAGAAGACTGCCACACACGGGGCAAAAATAGCGGGTTACTATCGAACCACTATCAGCGACTGAGACATAACTCCGAGGTTCACCAATGATCTGCACATCCTGTTGTTTAAAAAAAGCATTTGATGCATGCCCTGTTCCTGTCGCTTTTCGACAGTCATCACAGTGGCACTGACTCATGACTCGTGGAGGAGCAAAAATAGTATAACTAATTTTTCCACATAAACACTGCCCTGTTGCGAAATATTTCTCTGACATGAACCGTTTCTCCAGATGAGTAATAACCTTGAATTTTCACCTTACTATTACATAATTACAAAAAGGGTTAAACCTAGAAACCGCAGTTGTGCACGGATTTTGTGGAAAATCTGAGTGTGAAAGACAAGGCACAGCTCGCAGACAATGGCCGTAGCTATTGGCAAGAGCAGTGTATTGTTCCATGCTATTAAAATAATATTGATGCAAACGGGTGTTTATCATTATGATGCCATAAACTTTAATCTATTTAAGATTTGTTAATGCCTCTCTCCCGCTTCAATCTAATATTTTAATAGCACTGGGATGTTTCACTAGCACAGAAAATCCATTTTTATATTTATTGACCCAGCCCCTGACTTCTATTTTTTTTCCCTTTAATAAGGACAAAGTATCAAAATACTGTAAATGCTCTTTTTTGATACGTACATCAAAATTATCGTTTAATTTTAAATAGCGGCTTTTCGACGTACTTTTAATCCTCAAGACACGCCCGATTATTCGCTGCCAACCCTGCTTGTTTTTGTTACTTAATTCACTGGTAAATTTTGGGGCATAGTCAGAGTACTGCCAGATACCAAGACGCCCTGTTTCTGCCACTTGTTGTGCTGCAAGTAATTCAGCAACATATTTTAAATTTGGAGGATAGATGCTAGTACTTGCATAGCCTAATCGTACGAGCTCACGATTGAGATGTAATCCTTGTTCGGTAAAAATATGTGCTAAATGGCGTTTATATTTGTCACGTTTTTCAGAATCAAACTCCAGTCTAACCCGGGTATTCAATAATTGTTGCGTTAACCATTGCCGCGCTACCTCCCCTCCTGCTTGCTCAGCTTGATCTGCATGTTCTATTTCCGGTGTATTAATACCTAACAAGCGTATTTTGCGTCCATCACTTAGTAGTATAGTATCGCCATCATAGACTTTTTGAACATTATAAAAACTAAAATCCTGAACAGGCTTATATTCTGTTGCATTGCTATGCTTTTTATCTGAATAATGGATCTGGCCTTGCGTGTCAGTCCATTTGAAGATATCAGTTGCATAACTAAACCGAGTAAATAACAATAGCACAAGATATATATTCCAATAATTGCATTTGTTTTTCATTTTCTGATATTTTGAACAGTAAGTGAACGCACCTGGTCAGGCATGTAAAATAGATTTTAAAATCATTGTTGATGTTATACTTTATGGATTAATATTCAATCACATTAAGATACCCAGAGGAAGTAATGAGCGCTCTAGATTTAACTAATATTTTTGATAAATGTCAGTCACAACTGAACTCAAATTCGTATTATCAAAAATTACAAGCGATGCCTAAAAATAAGCGCTGGCTTACACTAGCCGCACTTTTTTTAGTCTCTCAAATTTTTGTTTTTGGTAGTTTATACCTGTTTTTTGGTAAAGTTGCCATGATTGGCTTTTTGGCTAGTGTCTTAGCCGGTCTGGCTACTGGTGTAGGCGCCTTACCGGCCGCTCTTTTTAAACAAGTTTCCACGAGCGTCTATAATGGCTTACTCGGTGGTGCTGCAGGTGTAATGCTTGCGGCCGCAGCTTTCTCTTTATTAGTTCCGGGTATTGAATATGGAAACCAGTTATGGCCTGGTAAAGGACTTTGGTTCGTTGCCGCCGGCATGTTATTTGGCGCATTATTTCTGCATTTAGCCGATAAAAAATTACCGCATATTCATTTTAAGGATGACCTGAATGAGCACGCTGAATCTTTACAAAAAATCTGGCTATTTATATTCGCCATCACTATTCATAACTTTCCCGAAGGAATGTCTGTTGGTGTTAGCTTTGGCACAGGTGATCTGAATAATGGTATTGTTCTGGCTATCGCTATTGCATTACAAAACATCCCCGAAGGTCTTGCCGTTGCCTTGCCTTTAGTTGCTTTAGGCTATAACAAATGGAAAGCCGTGGGTATTGCTACGCTAACAGGACTGGTTGAACCCGTTGGTGGTCTATTAGGGATCACGATGGTCGCGACTTTTTCTTCCTTGCTACCTTTTGCCATGGGCTTTGCGGCTGGCGCAATGATATTTGTAATCTCAGAAGAGATCATTCCTGAGTCTCACTCAAATGGACGCTCTCGCTATGCAACGTTTGCTCTGATGATTGGTTTTATTATTATGATGTCCTTAGAAAACCTGCTGGGTTGAAATACATTCATATCTTTTAAAAAATGATTTCTATAATTCAACGTGTTACACAGGCCCAGGTCAGCATTGAAAATCAGCTTGTGGCTAAAATTGATCGCGGTATTTTGGCATTAGTCGCTATAGAAAAACTGGATTCTGAAAAATCTGCGCAGCGAATGTTTGAGCGCATTATAAACTATCGCATTTTTCCTGACGCAGAACAGCGGATGAATCTGAGCTTGCAAAGCATTCAGGGAGAGTTATTGTTAGTGCCTCAGTTTACTCTGGCTGCTGATACTGATTCAGGTAATCGCCCTAGTTTTACACCGGCAGCCTCCCCCGAAAAAAGTAAGCAATTATTTCATTATCTTGTTAGCTATGCACAAGGTAATTACCCGCATATACAAACGGGACAATTTGGTGCAGATATGCAAGTGTCACTGACTAATGATGGCCCTGTTACCTTTACGCTTAAAGTTTAAAATCATAGCCCTTTATATATTGATACTCCACATATGAACTTATACTTACTTGAAGGTTTAGCATTTTGTTTATACTTTGCCAGTAGCATTACTCTAATAATAGATATTAAAGAGAATCAATATAAAAAGCTGGCTCTAACACTTGCCTGGATTGCTTCTGTTGCACATCTGTTATCACTGTCACTCAGTGCCTGGCATAAGCAGGGAATTGATTTTAGCTTTTTTCATACCGCTGCCATTATTTCCCTAATTATCGTTTTCTTACTATTGTTTGCATCTGTGTCTAAACCCGTTGAAAAACTAGGCATAGCATTTTTTCCCATCGCAGCACTGATGCTGGTGCTCGATGCGCTTTATCCCAGTTCAGTAAAAATAACGCAAGATTTCTCACTGGCAATGAATGTACATATTCTCAGTTCAATTATTGCCTTTAGCCTACTTACCATAGCGGCCTTCCAGGCACTATTATTAGCATTACAAAACAACCAGCTCAAGAGCCATAACCCTGGACGATTAATGCTTGCCTTTCCACCCTTGCAGGCAATGGAATCCTTATTATTTCAAATGATCAGCACGGGATTAATCTTTTTAAGCTTTTCTTTACTCAGTGGGTTTATTTTTATAGAAGACTTATTTGCTCAGCATCTGGTGCACAAGACTTTTTTGTCAATTGTCGCCTGGATTATTTTTAGTAGCCTACTACTTGGTAGAAAACGCTATGGCTGGCGAGGTAAGACTGCGGTGCGCTGGACTTTATACGGTTTTACATGTCTATTGTTAGCCTATTTTGGTAGTAAACTTGTGCTAGAACTGATTCTTAATAAAGTTTAATTTCCACATAAACAGAGAATACATAATAAGCACCCAAACTACTATGCTGACTATGGTTTAACAATTGATTTCAATTTTGATTAGACCTCATTGTGCATACTTATAAAATGATTTCTAATTTAAAGGCTATCAAGACACTGTGTAAGCATGTAAAATCATAGGATTTATTTTCTACCTGAATCCAGGACTTCAATGCAGATTCGGGTACTATTATGGGTAGTAAAAAGTGGATTTTAGAGGTACAACAATTCTTTCTGTGCGCCGTGGCGATAAAGTCGTTATCGGGGGTGATGGCCAGGTTACTTTAGGTAATACTGTTATGAAAGGTAATGCACGTAAAGTGCGTCGCTTATACCATGACAAAGTCATTGCCGGCTTTGCAGGTGCTACTGCCGATGCCTTTACTCTGTTTGAGCATTTTGAAGGAAAGCTGGAAAAGCATCATGGCAATCTTACTCGTGCAGCCGTTGAAATGGCTAAAGACTGGCGTACTGAACGCGCTTTACGTAAATTAGAAGCGTTACTCTCAATAGCAGATAGTAAAACTTCCTTAATCATCTCGGGTAATGGCGATGTTATTGAACCTGAATACGATTTAATAGCCATTGGCTCTGGCGGTCCTTTCGCGCAATCCGCTGCGCGAGCGTTACTGGAGAATACTGATTTAAGTGCTCGAGAAATTGTCGAAAAATCGCTCAATATTGCGGCTGATACATGTATTTATACTAACCACAATTTACGTATTGAAGAACTAGACGCCGAGCCAAAGGACTAAAACATAAATGACACAGATGACTCCCAAAGAAATTGCACACGAATTAGATAAACATATTATCGGTCAGGCCAGTGCTAAACGTTCAGTTGCTATCGCATTACGCAACCGCTGGCGACGTGCCCAGGTCGTAGGCACGATGCGCGATGAAATCACGCCTAAGAATATTCTCATGATTGGCCCTACAGGCGTAGGTAAGACAGAAATAGCACGCAGGCTAGCACGTCTTGCAAATGCGCCTTTTATAAAAATTGAAGCGACCAAATTTACTGAAGTGGGTTATGTAGGTCGTGATGTCGAGTCTATCGTGCGGGATTTAGTTGAAACCGCCTATAAGATGACACGTGAAACAGAAATGAAATCAGTACAGCATCGTGCCATGGATGCGGCGGAAGAAGAAGTTCTAGATATTTTATTACCCCGTGCTGATAGCGGAATGCTCTCCGAGACCGAAGAACATACCCGGCAAAAAATGCGTAAGAAATTACGTGAAGGTGATTTTGATGCCAAAGAAATTGAAATAGAAGTACAGGCCTCACGTATCGGTGTTGAAATCATGGCACCTCCTGGCATGGAAGAAATGACCAATCAGTTGCAAGGTATGTTCCAGAACCTCGGTAGCCAAAAAACCAAAGACCGTAAACTGCCTGTCAAAGATGCGCTTAAGTTATTAACAGAAGAGCATGCTGCTAAATTAATTAATGAAGACGAAATTAAATTAGCTGCTGTTTCTGCAGTAGAGCAACAAGGTATTGTCTTTCTGGATGAGATTGATAAGGTTTGCAAACGTTCGGATAGTGGCGGTGGTGATATCTCTCGTGAAGGCGTGCAAAGAGATTTATTACCTTTAGTTGAAGGCAGTACTGTTAGTACGAAATACGGCATGATTAAAACGGATCATATTTTATTTATTGCTTCTGGTGCTTTCCACTTAACCAAACCATCCGATTTAATTCCTGAATTACAAGGACGGTTCCCGATTCGAGTCGAATTAGACGCACTGACAAGTGCTGACTTTATTCGTATTCTGACCGAACCAGACGCCTCTTTAACCGAGCAATATCAAGCATTACTGGCAACAGAAGGTGTAAACCTTAGCTTTACTGATGATGGTATTCAACGTATTGCTGAACTGGGTTGGGAAGTAAATGAGAAAACTGAGAATATTGGTGCGAGACGTTTACATACTATTCTAGAACGCTTATTAGAATCTGTTTCCTTTGATGCACCTGATTTAATCGAAAAAAATATTGTTATCGATGCCGCCTATGTAAACCAGTATCTTTCTGAATTTGTTCAGGATGAAGATTTAAGTCGTTATATATTATAATTATGCGTATTCAAGCAGAACCGATTGATACCAACCCAACGGAAATCAAATTACACAAAATATCACGTATTCTTGAAGTAAGTTTCGCAAATGGCAAAACTTTTCACTTGCCTTGCGAGTACCTGCGGGTTTTCACCCCATCTGCTGAAGCATTAGGACATGCGCCAGGACAAGAAATATTACAAATCAATAAAGAATCTGTCGCGATTGATGCAATAAGACCGATTGGTAATTATGGAATTGCACCTGACTTTAGTGATGGGCATAGTACCGGTATTTATACCTGGGAGTTGCTGTATAAACTGGGTAATGAATATGATGAGCTTTGGACTGGTTATTTAAATGAATTAGCGGCTGCAGGACACCAACGTACAGAAGCAAAACAAAATTAAACGGATTGCCTCAGTTTTATTTATATGTAATTAGGGAAGAGGCTTAAGCCTCTCCCCTCCTTTTCAGAGATCACAGGCAGGAAACAAGTCTGCCCTTTAACTAAAGACACAACATGACAGCTGATAACACGACTCACTTTGGTTTTAAACAAGTCGAAACAAAAGATAAAGTAAAGCTGGTACGCGGAGTTTTTGACTCTGTTGCCAGTCAATACGACATAATGAATGACTTAATGTCGCTCGGCATACACCGGATCTGGAAGCGTGTAGCCGTGCAATTAAGCAATGTACGCGAAGGCGAACAAGTACTGGATTTAGCCGGTGGAACTGGTGACTTGACGACACTTTTTTCCAAACGCGTTGGTAAAAATGGCAAAATCGTTTTAGCAGACATTAATTCTGAAATGTTGCGCACGGGTCGTGATCGTCTAATTGACCGGGGACTGATTGAAAATATCACTTATGCTCAGGTCAATGCAGAATGCCTTCCCTTTGAAGATAATAGCTTTGATTGTGTGTGCATCGCCTTTGGTTTACGTAACGTAACTGATAAAGATGCGGCATTACGCTCTATGTATCGTGTATTAAAACCTGGCGGTCGTGTAATAGTCCTGGAGTTCTCTCACCCGACCGATAAAATCACTGAAAAAGTCTATGATTTTTATTCATTTAAGTTATTACCAAAAATTGGCAAATTCGTTGCCAAAGATGAAGACAGCTACCGCTATTTAGCTGAATCAATTCGCATGCATCCGAAGCAGGATAAATTAAAAGAAATGATGCAGGAAGCCGGCCTGGAACGCTGCGAATACTTCAATATGTCGCAAGGTATCGTTGCCGTGCATAGAGGTTATAAGTTTTAAATAATTTTATCTCGGTTGAGTAGCGCTTTACTTATCCCTTTTGTAGTGTGCCTTACAGGGTGAACAGCAATGCTTTGCCCACCCTACTCCTCCCTAATCAGCAAAAAACAATGATGATAAGACCTCTGCTTATGAGCACCTTTGAAACCGCTCTGAATAAATACATTAGTCTGGATGAAGATATTGCTATTTTTTTAAAGCCACTTATAGGTAAGGTCATTGCTGTTACTATTCTGCCTTTTAATGAAACACTTTACCTTTGCCCGAATAGTGAAAATATCCAAATTATGGATTATTATCAAGGAACTATAGATACCACTCTAACTGGTTCATTACCTGCTCTGGGTTTAATGGGCCTGAGCTCTACTCCGGCTCGTTCCTTTTTTTCAGGTGAAGTAGCAATAACAGGCGATTTAAGCGTTGGCCACCAGTTTCAGCGCGTGTTCGAACAACTGGACATTGATTTAGAAGAACAACTTTCCCATTTCACAGGTGATGTGCTGGCTCATAAAATTGGCCATTTTTTTCGTAATGCAACAGACTGGCACCAGGAAAACCTTAAAACGCTGCAACTTAATATTAGCGAATTTTTGCAGGATGAAACGCGAGACCTCCCCCCTGCACCTGAAATTAATATATTTGCCCAGCAAGTCGATCAGTTGAAAGAAGATTTTGACCGACTTGAAGCCCGGATTAAGCGTTTAGACACTCAATTAAAAGCAAAGCAGTCTTAGGAATATAACGTGAAGCACCCCAAACTCATATTACGACTTTTACACATCAACTGGATACTGGTTACTCACGGACTTGATGATCTTATTCTCAAAACACATTTATTCAGGCCCTTACGTTTTCTGGCTATTTTTTCACCTAATTTCTGGCGTAAAAATGATTTTGAAGAACGCGGCGTACGTATCCGTCGAACTCTGGAAGATTTAGGGCCTATTTACGTTAAATTTGGTCAGGCACTCTCCACTCGTAAAGATATATTGCCCGATGATATTGCCGATGAACTGGTTAAACTACAAGATAAAGTCCCTCCTTTTTCAGACCAGCAAGCCCGGGAAGTTATTGAGCAACAACTGGGTATGTCTATCGACAAAGCCTTTGCTGAATTTTCATCCAGTCCCTTAGCGTCGGCTTCTGTTGCCCAGGTGCATGCCGCTGTTTTACACAGCGGTGAACAGGTGGTTGTCAAAGTATTGCGACCTGACGTAGAAAAGTGGATACATTCTGATATAGGTTTATTGTATGAGCTTGCTTATTTTGCTGAAAAATTCTGGGAAGATGCAAAGCGTCTGCATGCTAAAGAAATTGTCGCTGAATTTGAAAAAACACTACTCGATGAATTAGATTTAGTCAGAGAAGCTGGGAATGCTGCAAAATTACGGCGTAATTTTGCCAACTCAGAGGCTATTTACATCCCTGAAATTTACTGGGAATTTACCCGCAAAAAAGTATTAGTCATGGAACGTATTTATGGCATCCCAGTGGGTAATATTAAGGAATTACGCGCAGTGAATGCTGACTTTAAATTACTTGCTGAGCGTGGGGTTGAAATATTTTTTACTCAGGTCTTTAGAGATAATTTTTTTCATGCCGATATGCATCCGGGTAATATATTTGTAGATCCTCCTGGTAAATATATTGCTGTAGATTTTGGCATCGTCGGCACTTTATCTGAGTCCGACCAACGCTATTTAGCGGAAAATTTTCTTGCATTTTTCAATCGTGATTATCGTCGTGTAGCTGAGATGCATTTAGCTTCAGGCTGGGTTCCCCCTGAGACAAGAGTTGAAGAATTTGAGTCGGCTATTCGTAGTGTCTGTGAACCCATTTTTGATAAGCCACTAAAAGATATTTCCTTTGGGCTGTTATTACTGCGCTTATTTCAAACAGCACGCCGCTTTGATATGGAAGTCCAACCACAATTGGTTTTATTGCAAAAAACATTGCTGAATATCGAAGGTCTGGGACGCCAGTTATATCCTGAACTGGACTTATGGCAAACTGCAAAACCTTTTCTAGAATCATGGTTTAAGGAACGCTTGGGCCCTAAAGCAAAAATTCAACAAGCCATGCAGAAGTTTCCTGAAATAGCAGAAAAATTCCCCGAGATTCCTTCATTGCTTTTTCAAGTACTTGATGACGCTGCACATACAAGTCAACGCGCTAAAGCACATAATCAACAATTGGAAAGAATGCGTGTGCAAATGCAAAATAATCATAAAAGCACGATTTATACATTATTAGCCAGCGCAACAATAATAAGTGCAGCTATTTTCTTCCAATAAATGACATGTTAGTCAACTTTATCCCGCAAAAAGAAATTTCAGCTAGAGAAAACTTGCAGTGGCTGTTTATCCTAAGAAATCTAATGATAGGCGGTGAATCGCTGCTATTGTTAATTTCTATTGATATATTAAAAATACCTCTGCATCAAGAAGCGTTATGGCTAACTATTTTAGCGATTGGTACTGTCAATTTATACACATGGTTACGTTTAAAAACAGACACCCTTGTGACAGAAATGGAAATTTTCTCACAATTAGTCATCGACGTACTGGCAATTGCTTCACTACTCTATCTAACCGGAGGAGCAACAAACCCGTTTACCTGGATTTTTTTACTCCCGGTCATTCTAACTGCTATCGTGTTGCCACATGCTTATACTTGGTATATGGTGATACTAACAACAAGCCTGTATACTTTTTTGATTCCCTATCATGCTACCTTGACAACAGTTGAACCTCACTTAATGCATGTGGATATGGCTAATCTCGCTAATATGTCAGCAAGTATGCATGAAATGCAGGATGCGGAATTCTTAAATTTTCATATTTTTGGTATGTGGTTTGGCTTTGTGTGTAGTGCGGGATTAGTTGCTTTTTTCTCAGTAGAGCTTTCTAATACCATTAAAGTAGGGGAAAGAAGATTGGCAGAAGCTCGCGAAAAAGCCCTGCAAGATGAACGCATTATCGCTTTAGCAACACTGGCTGCAAGTGCAGCACATGATATGGGCACCCCCTTGGGAACAATGGCCATTATTGCACATGAGCTAAAAGACGAATATAGTCCAGAAGTGCATTCCGAATTGCATGAAAAAATGCAAATCATGCAAGATCAGATAGATAGATGTAAACAAGCACTATCTGTCATGTCGGCTTCAGCGGGTGAACTAAGAGCAGAATCCGGACATGTTATAATGCTCAGCAATTATCTGGATGAAGTACTCGTTCAGTGGCGCAGTCAGAAACCCGGGGTAAAATTAAATTTACTGATAAACCCAAAGGCACCTTTAGATCAGTCTATTCTAGCAGAGCTTACCCTGACCCACTCTTTGATCAATATCTTAAATAATGCAGCTGACGTAAGTTCGCTTGAAAAGGGTGTCGACTTTAGCGTTAATCCTTGTACGGTGGAAAATTTTGTTGGCATACGCATACGCGACTATGGGCCGGGCATCCCAAATAAACTTATTGATAAAATAGGCAAGGATCCGATTAATGATAGTAATCAAGGATTAGGGGTTGGATTATTTCTTACCTATTCTACAATTAAGCGATTAGGCGGTACAATAGAAATCAGCAACTCACCCACGGGAGGCGCATGTGTTGATATTATATTACCGCTTGTGGCCCTCAATGAACTCGTCCAAGAAATATGACCGAACAAAACCAAGTGCAATTATTGTTAGTAGATGATGATTTAACCTATTGTTCAGTCCTCAAATCTGCATTAGAAAAAAGAGGATTTTCGGTCTCGGTGGCCCATGATGTTAAAAATGGCCTCGCCTTGGCTGAACAAATCGAACCGGAATATGCTGTGATTGATTTGCGCATAGGACATGAATCAGGGCTAGAGTTAGTACAAAAATTAATTTCACTGGACGGCAATACCCAAATTGTTATGCTAACTGGTTTTGCCAGCATTGCCACTGCAGTTGAATCTATTAAATTAGGCGCAAAACATTATTTAACCAAGCCAGCTAACCCTAATGAAATCATGAATGCACTGCATAACAATACAGCAGACAGTTCAGTGGCAATCAATGCAAACCCACTTTCGGTAAAACGTCTAGAATGGGAACATTTACAAAAAGTGTTAATGGAGCACGATGGTAATATTTCTGCGGCCGCAAGGGCCCTGAATATGCATCGTCGAACCTTACAAAGAAAATTAGATAAACGCCCGGTAAAAGAATAACGCAGATGACAAATAATAATACAGAACACCCTTTTGCCGAATTTATTCGTATCTTAGGTAAAGGAAAAAAAGGCTCTCGCCCCTTGACCCAAGAAGAAGCTTACCAAGCTATGCGCATGATATTGGCGGGCGAAGTTGAAGAAATACAGCTAGGTGCATTCTTAATGTTAATGCGGGTCAAGGAAGAAACACCTGAAGAACTCGCTGGATTTGTGCTAGCTGTGCGTGAAACATTGCCTGGCATTTCCAAAAACACTGCAGAGCTAGATTGGTCAGCCTATGCCGGAAAGCGACGCCATTTACCCTGGTTTATGCTATCAAGCCTCTTATTAGCGGAAAATGATATCAAAGTACTTATGCATGGTTCAGCATCACATTCAGGGAACCGTCTTTTTGCGCAGGACATGCTATCACAATTTTCCTTAGCCAAAGCAGACTCAGTCAAAGTCGCTGAACAACAGTTACAAACTCGAAACTTTGCGTATCTATCCTTAGAGCAACTATGCCCTACCCTCAACAGGATGATCCATTTACGTTCATTAATGGGTTTACGCTCGCCAGTCCACACCTTAGTCCGTCTCATAAACCCTTTGCATGCCCCTTACAGCATCCAGGGTATTTTTCATCCGGGCTATCGTCCTGTGCATCAAGAAGCAGCATTACTATTACAACAAACACATATGACGGTAATCAAAGGTGAAGGCGGTGAAACTGAACGTAACCCCGATATGCAATGTTTAGCTCAAAGTGTGCATAACGGAGTATTATCCGAAGAGATATGGCCTGCTTTATTTCCCAGACGCCATGTTAAACCCGAAGCTCTTGAACCTAAGCAACTTATTCAGTTATGGCGCGGTGAAATTAATGACGAATTTGCTGAAGCAAGTATTATAGGTACAACAGCTATCGCTTTAAAGTTAATGACCAAAGCTGATTCACAAGAGATTGCACAACACATGGCAACTGAATATTGGCACAAAAGAGATAAAAACCGGTATTAAGAGATGTTTTTCTTATACTCTAAGGATGATAAAATCTTGGAATACTTTTTATACCGGCCTTGACCATATATTGATATTCCATGCCTATTAAAACGCCCCCCTTTTCATCATTTTGGAACCAGACAACAGAAGCTTCACCATATAAATGTAATTTATCAAATTTAAATTCAACGATCATATCCACCTGTAGATCTACATGCTCATCAATATAAATCATAATTCCATCAACGGATACATTTCGGGTCTTAAAATCGTAAAATTTCTCCGCTACTAGTACTTGTCCTGGAGCTATCAAACTCTTGCGATAAGCTTTTCTTTTATACAATTTATTTTGTGTATCATAAGTGATTTTCTTAAATTCCAGACCAATTAATAGCCTATCACCATCCATATCGACACGGACAATCTCGGCTTCACCCACTAAATTTAAATTTTCTATGTAAAAATCCACAATGCTGGATTGTTTAAGTAATAAAAAAACATCTTTCTCATCGACTAAGTTTGCTGCCGTATCTATTGCTACCAGCCCCCCTGAAATTGACAGGTTTTGTACCTGCATTTCATGCTCAACATTACCAATAAACAGCAAACCTGAAAGCGAAATATTTTTCCGAAAATATTGTCTGGAATTAATTAAATTAATCATATTAATAATTTTAGTTGGCCACTGTATACAATCATATTAATCTATGATTTATTATCATTCACGCAGATATAAATAACCGTAATTTAGCCTAAAAAGATAACCTATATTAAACTAAAAACAATCTAGTATGCCAATTCCTTTTTTTGTAGATAAGTCATACGTCAATCCATGCTAAATTTCAACAAGACATCCAGACACTATACTAATAGAACTGCCTTATTAATACCGTTGTTAATCTTAAATGCGTGCACCGCCTCGCAACCCAGAAATACGCAAAACATATGTGAAATTTTCCGCGAAAAAGATAACTGGTTTGATTATACACAAAGTACCTATGACAAATGGGGCGTACCTATTCATGTACAAATGGCCATTATTTATCAGGAATCCCGTTTTGTTGCTGATGCACAGCCACCCAGACCCTGGATTCTTGGTTTTATCCCATGGTTTAGGAGCAGTTCAGCTTATGGCTATCCTCAAGCTCAGGATGCTACTTGGGACTGGTACCTTGATGATGCAGGAAGCTGGTCTGCTGATCGTGATGAGTTTGAAGATGCCAGTGATTTTGTCGGTTGGTATTGTACTGTTAGCTATAAGACATTAGGCATTTCAAAATGGGATACAGCTAAGCAATACCTGGCATACCATGAAGGACATACTGGTTATATGCGCAAATCCTACTTAGAAAAGCCCTGGTTACTGAGGGTTTCTAAAAAAGTAGAAAAGCAAGCAAAAATTTATAATCAACAATTAAACGCCTGTAAAGCAGAATTAGAAAGTTCTGGCTGGTTTTTTTGGTAAAATACTCAGGTTATATTTTATTAAGGAGTTACTCATGGGTAAAACCCAACTCGTTATTCTCGTTATATCCATTATTTTATTTATAGGTTATTTTATGTTTACCAAACCAGACCCTGAACTTGCAGGCAAGAACAAACAGACAGGCGAAGCATTTTTAGCCGAAAATGCTGGCAAAGAAGGAGTCATCACCACTACAAGTGGCTTGCAATATATAATACTGACAGCAGGCGAAGGTGATAAACCAACAGCCAGCTCAAATGTAACCGTCCATTATCAAGGATCCACACTGGACGGCAAAGAATTTGACAGCTCATATAGTCGTAATACACCAGCGACCTTTCCTTTAAATCGTGTTATTGCCGGCTGGACTGAAGGCGTGCAATTAATGCCCATTGGCGCTAAATACCGTTTTTTTATTCACCCTGATTTAGGCTATGGTGCAAAAGGCGCTGGTGCAGCTATTGGTCCCAATGAAACACTGATTTTTGATGTCGAGTTGTTAAGCATTCAATAGCAAAGAGCATAAAACTCGCAGGAGTAGCCTTTAGCCGCGAATATTATCTAATTATATGTGGCTAAAGGCGCCCCCTTCAAATGCTCACTTATTGATAGGCGTGCTTTTTTTGCCCATCCAGCATTTGTCGAACTGTGTTGACCCCCTTTCCCAGCAACCCCAACCTTCTAAATACTAAAGGCACATGACTGATTTTAATTTTTTTGCTACCACACCTAAAGCCATGGAAGACATCCTGGTTACCGAATTAAAACAACTAGGTGCTAAAAATGTTAAAGCTGCGCTAGCGGGTGCTTATTTTGAAGGCCCACTGGAAATAGCATATCGTGTTTGTCTGTGGTCTAGAATTGCTAATCGAGTGTTGTTGACTCTGAGTACTTTTACGGTCACTAGCCAGGAAGATTTATATGATGGTATCTATAAAATAAACTGGTTTGAGCATATGACTCCCGATGATAGCTTTGCCGTTTCATTTAATGCCAAAGGCTCGAAAGCAATCAATAACACCCACTTTGGTGCTATTAAAGTAAAAGATGCTGTGGTCGATCAGATGCGTAAGAAATTTAATAAACGCCCGGACATCAATACTACACAGCCTAATATTCGTATTAATGTCTATCTACAAAATGAACAGGCAACATTAAGCTTAGACCTCTCAGGGGAAAGCTTGCACCGTCGCGGCTATCGCGATATCAGTATAACTGCCCCCATAAAAGAAAACCTTGCTGCCGCCATTCTCTACCGTAGTAAATGGCTGGATATTGCCCAACAAGGTGGCAGTTTAATTGACCCTATGTGTGGTTCAGGGACTTTACTGATTGAAGCAGCGATGATTGCGGGCGATTATGCACCGGGACTACAACATAAACAATTTGGATTTTTACACTGGAAAAAACATGATGCCGTGCTATGGCAATCACTGGTAGATGAAGCGCATCAGCGAAAACTAGCGGGCTTACAGAACATACCTACAATCGTCGGATTTGATCAGAGTCGACGTGCAATCAATGCTGCTTTATTACATATAGAAAATGCAGGATTACAAAACAAAATTCATGTAGAGCGGCGTGACATAAGTGAAGCAGACACAGCCGAAAGCTGGCAACAAGGATTAGTTGTGTGTAACCCCCCTTATGGTGAACGTTTAGGCAATACAGAAGAAACCGCTCAACTGTATCGCACTTTTGGTGAAGTATTAAAAAAACAATTTACCCACTGGCAAGCTGCCATGATCATTAGTGATCCTGAACTTGGATTTCGTCTAGGGATACGCTCACAAAAGCCAATCACCCTGTTTAATGGCCCTTTAGAATGTAAATTACTACGTTTTGCAATTGAGGAACAAAACTTTTTCACACCTAAGGCAAAATCTCAGCAAGAACGTATAGAACAAATTAAGGCAGAGGATACAATAGCCGACCCAAATGCTGAAATGTTTGCCAACCGATTGCAAAAAAACATTAAAAAAATATCCAGATGGATTAAGCGTGAAGATATTAACTGCTATCGCGTTTATGATGCTGACTTACCTGAATATGCAATCGCCATTGATGTTTATCAGGGTGATAAAACATGGCTTAATGTTCAGGAATATCAGGCACCTAAAACAATATCACAGGAAAAAGCCATGCTCCGCTTAAGTACTGCTGTGAATGAAATCGCCAGAATATTTGCAATACCCAAAGAACAAATTTATTTAAAAACCCGCAGCAAGCAAAAAGGCATAGACCAATATGAAAAACTGGCTAATCTCGGCGCTTTTCAAACTATTGAAGAGCATGGCGCTATTTTTTATGTCAACTTCGAAGATTATCTAGATACCGGGCTTTTTCTTGATCACCGCCCTATACGCCTAAAAATCCAGCAACAGGCAAAAAATAAACATTTCTTAAATCTTTTTGCATACACCGGTACCGCATCCGTAGATGCCGCTATCGGCGGTGCCATATCAACAACAACAGTCGATATGTCTAAAACATATTTAGATTGGGCACAACGTAATATGGCATTAAATACCAATCAAAGTAAGAATCGATTTATTCGTGCTGATTGTATGGAATGGCTTAAAACCGAGGCGAATAAGCCTGAATTGGAACAAACTTATGATTTAATCTTTCTTGATCCACCCACTTTTTCCAATTCCAAACGCATGGAAGATAATTTAAGTATTCAGGAAGATCATGTTGAATTAATAAACCATGCAGCAAAATTATTAAGTGCTGAGGGAATACTTTATTTTTCGACAAATTTTCGTCGCTTTAAACTGGAGACACAATCACTAACACATCTACAAATACAAGATATTAGCGCACAAAGCATACCCGAAGACTTTTCCAGAACACCTAAAATTCATTATTGCTGGGAAATTAAATGCCAATAGAGCACTACAAAATCACTGTAAAAGGTCGTGTGCAAGGCGTTTTCTTCAGAGCCTCCACCCAGAAAAAGGCTAGCCAGTTAGCCATAAAAGGGGCAGTGAAAAATACGCCTACTGGTGATGTAGAAATTATTGCCACGGGGGAAAATCAAGCGATGCAAAAATTTATCAAGTGGTGTCACAAAGGACCACTAGCAGCAAAAGTCACTGAGGTAATTGTCGAGCCATTCACCAATTCAGTAGAGCACGCAGGCTTTATGATTATTAAGCACTAGAGAAAGCAGTGCTTTACTCTATAAGTTATATTCAGGAAATACTTACTATGCCACGATATCATCACTAACAAAGGTATAATCAGCTTTAAGGCAATGGTCCAACCATTTTTCTAAAAAGTAATTCAGACGCCATTTATAATCCATAATATCAGTACTAAGACTGATATCACCGATAGCATTGCTTACTTCTACGCGCTTATAGTCACGTAATACTTCGGCAGTACAGACATCAAAATACAGCCGAATTTTGACAGCTGGTTCTAATAAGGCTTCTGCATTATTTTCAAAAAAATAACTTAGTTGAATAGTTTTTGTATATGGCGATTGCTCAAGAATTTGCATATGCAATATCGGTTTGCCATCAGAAAACCCCTGTGCTGATGTGTCAATACCCTTTAAATTAGGGATCAAAGAAAACAGTTTATGATAATTAGTTTCACAAATATTTTGCAAACAAAATGACTTATTGAGCAGAGAAACTTTAGCCATAATCTAAATTAATATTCTCTGATGCCCTTTATTTCCGTTGCAACTTCATATTGCTCTGGTCCTACTTGCTTGCTGCGAATCACTTCAACATAAGCCCTTAATGGTGTGGTTAGATCATTTTTAGTTGCAACCGTCAATTCTATTGCCATGCCACTTTCCATTAAATGCTTTCCCATAAATAAAATTCCGGCTCCGCTAATATTTAAACATTCACCGTCATAAGAATTAGCTGAGTCAAGAAACTTATAACTTATATCGCATGACATATCCATACGATTAACTTGCCTGGATTGTGCCTGATTTAACATGGTAACTCCGAAATTTTCATACAAGTATTGCCAATATTCGAAATAGAAATACTTATGTTCAGCCTACAGCGAATTAAACCATCATTATATACATTACTAGGTTTCTTAGTGGCAAGAATATCGTAAAATAGCGAGTAATAAAAAATAAGCAGTATTTGCCTTAATTTCATCAGAGTTGTATTGCGAAAGATAACTGCACTTCACATAATTAATTAACACGAGAATAAATCAGCATGAATAAATCGACAATACTGACCGGCATCACCACGACAGGTACTCCCCACTTAGGTAACTATGTCGGTGCAATTCGCCCTGCGATTAAGGCAAGTAAAGATGCCAATGCCAGTCCATTTTATTTTTTGGCCGACTACCATGCCTTAATTAAATGTTCCGAGCCAGAAAAAGTACGCCAATCCAGTCTGGAAATAGCGGCAACATGGCTGGCTTTAGGTCTGGATACTAAAAACGCGACATTTTATCGTCAATCCGATGTTCCTGAAATAATGGAACTTACCTGGATGCTAAGCTGTGTTACAGCAAAAGGCTTAATGAACCGTGCTCACGCCTACAAAGGCGTGGTTGCTGAAAATGAAGCTACAGCCAATACCGACCCTGATAAAGGCATTACTATGGGTTTATTCAGTTACCCTATTCTGATGGCTGCCGATATTCTTATTTTTAATGCCCATAAAGTTCCAGTCGGTAAAGATCAAATTCAACATATTGAAATGGCACGCGATATCGCCTCACGCTTTAATCACATTTACGGTGAACACTTTGTCTTACCAGAAGCTATTACAGATGAGAATGCCTCTATTTTATCTGGATTAGATGGACGCAAAATGAGCAAAAGTTATAACAACACCATTCCCCTATTTGTCCCGGAAAAGAAATTAAAAAAACTGATTAACAAAATTAAAACCAACTCTTTAGAACCAGGCGAAGCGAAAGATCCTTCAGATTGCACTCTATTTACTACCTACCAGGCATTCGCCTCTGAGCAGGAAGTTGCTGATATTCGTCAACAATATGCTGAAGGTATCGGCTGGGGAGAAATGAAGAAAGTCTTGTTTGAAAAGATTAATACAGAAATAACTCCTGCGCGAGAACGCTACGATGCACTGATGCAAGAGCCAGCACATATTGAACAACAACTCCAGGAAGGCGCTGAAAAAGCACGAGCTATTAGTGCTCCATTTTTACTCGAATTACGCAAAGCCGTGGGGATTCAGAAAATCATATAATCCGAGTTAATAGAACATGGCTTTAAGTCGTTTATATAAAATAATCAACGACTTAAAGCCAGTTACTACTAGACCAACATATATTTCCCTGTTTCGAAACCGAGTGCGAATTTTTTGCTGTTTTTATTCAAACTAACTGATTACTCTGATTTTCTCGGCCTTAACATCCCGCATTGCAATTCATTCAGATGTAACTAAGCTCATTCCTTAACCATAATGGTACTCATCATGCCTGACTCTGCATGCTCTAGTA
>CAYWLM010000010.1:0-43976 GCA_964459125.1 uncultured Methylomonas sp.
ACCGCATTAATTTTGCATAGATTTTGTTAGAATATTTTTTGGTTATTACTTACTTTTAGCTCCAAATGAAGGATGCCAATAATCTCTTTATAAATCACGGCAACGCCTTGATTTTTTTTGCTAACGCGAGTCTGTTTATCCGCTAGCCATTCTTCTGCATTGGCATAGGTTAAACCTAGACAGAAGTGAACGATTAAATGAGCATCGGATATTAAATAGAGTTTTAGGTTTGCCAAAGTAATTGAATAGATAAGACGATACTCAAAAAACAAATTATCCAGAATACAATAGGTGCAGCACCGCCTTTAAATTTGAGACCCGCTAACTCAAACTCTATAGGTCCCGCTGAAATTCTTAAAATTAAACTGATGAAAAGTGCACCTAGTCCCGCCAAGGGCAGGGCAACGATAACCGGAAATTGCTTACTGATAAGGTTTTTCCAAAAGTCATCTTCAATATTGGTCAAATTATATAAGCAGAATCCGCCAAAAAGAGTCAGAATAATAACTACAACCCAGCTGATTATATTTTTTAACTGTTGATTATCCACATTCGTTTCTAGATGAGAATATTTGTCGGGTTGTTCAGTCATTATGTCGTTACTCCATGGAGGTTGTAATCGCCTTATTCTTGGCGCAGTTATCCCGTTATTTAGGGATTTCGCCATTAAACCAATTTTAATCAAGCCTGCTGTGCATAGTAAAATAATCGACTGCCTACTTTGAGCCGACGCGGGTTATCCAGCCCGTTGATAAACATTAAATGCTCAATCGAAATCCCCAGTTTCTGGGCAATTAACCCCAGAATATCGCCAGACTGGATGCGATAAAATTTGCGCATTAACGGATTTTGAATATGAATGACCAGGCGCTGTCCGGCTTTGATCTGATTGGCTTCAATCCTATTCCAGTTGCGTAACTCTTTAATACCAACATTGAAGATATCCGCAATGCCGCCTAGATGATTGCCTGTGCGGACAGTATATACCAGCGATGTTTTGGCTTTTATCTGCGGTGTTAAGTCAATGGGATGTGTTGCGGGTTGCCAGACAAGGCTGGCAGGCAAGCGTTTATTAAGCTGAAGAGCCGCTTTATGAGGTAGCCGCAGAATAAAGTTATTCGTCGGCGTGTTGCTGCGCTTGCCCAGTTCAGGATTCAATTGTTGTAAGGTGTTAAGCGAAACAGAAGACAGGTTGATTAATTTATTCAGGGATTGGGCTTGTGCAATCTGGACATAACGGTGTTTCTGCTTGTTGCTTAGCGGGAAACCAAAAAAATCCGGGTTTTTTAGGATTAACGCCGCAGCCAGAAATTCGGGCACATAACCGCGGGTTTCTTTGGGTAGAAAACGTACCACACGGCTATAGGCTCTGGCTTTATGACTGATGCCACTTTTACCAATAATCTTTTGCATCCGGCCTTCGCCAGCGTTATAGGCGGCAATGGATAACAGTATCGAAATGTGACCGAATTTTTTCTGGATATCGGTCAGGTATTGCAATGCTGCTTCGGTAGCCCTTAATGGATCAGCACGTTCATCCAGGTGGGAATTTACTTGCAGTTTATAACGTTTGGCACTTGCTGGCATAAATTGCCACAAGCCATAAGCCCCCTGATTGCTGCGGGCATCATAACGAAATGCACTTTCTGCCATAGGTAAAGCCTCTAAAGCTCGTGGTAACTTATGTTTTTTTAATTGTTTTCGGATCATCGGGCGGTATTTGTCGCCGCGTTGCAGTGCCGCTAGGGTGCGCTCATATTGATGCCCGGTAAAGGCACGCAGATAGGAAAAAACCGGATCCATCATACGCTCGATTTCTTGAGGTGACCAGCTCGGCTCTCCCAATGCTTTAAGCAAAATCACCAGCCTTCCCTGAACCTGTACCGGGAAAATTGCCTCGCCTTTTGAGGTAATGATAGGGCGCGTTCCCGCAACTACCTGTCCAGCAACATTAGTGGTTATTAGCACCAAACAAAATAATGCCTTCACTAAAACTGGATGAATGTTCATTACCTGGTCATCTTAAGCGAGCCGATTCTTGAATTCATAGATTAATAATAGCAGAAAATTTTTTTTGTGGTGAGCAATAAAATGCAGCAATTCAGAGCATACCTTAAAAAAAACTGATTTAGTTTAAGTTATTTTCTCTAGGCTAACAGTTGCCGTCTTCTGAATTAAATTTTCGCTCTGCTTGAGGCATATTTTTTTTGTTGAATGCAGTGATTTCAGGTGTAGCGACTTATCCAGATTTGTTTTATCTTGTTTATAATACATGTTGATCCCGATGTCAACTTGGTCCGCAGCCGCAGCAAGTTGGGCAGGACTTCCTGCAAAAGAGGCCATGTATATACCCGATCTGCCTATGAAAGATCGTAGCGAAGTCTGTTTGAAAATTACCTTTAATGCGCCAAAATTTGATTATAAAAAAGGTGCCTTCTGGTCCATCGCCACTTACAGTCTGGACGACTGGACTGTGACTGGTAATTTTGCAATGTACTCAATCCAGTTATTACTTTATAGGTGATGTGAACAAAGAAAATGGGATTTACTGGGTTATCCACATTAATCAAAATAATGTTTAAATTGTAATAAGAAAAAGAGATCCAGTGCTGTTAATTAATCAGCACATAAGCGATCTAATGCACTTGAATGGCAAAAAAACTCCACTCTTTTGGCGGCAATGATTTGCCACCTTGTTTTCTGCTGGTATTCAAGTGGGTTTTAATTCGCCTGTTTGTTTCGATACCAGAATGTACTGAGCGCAATAATCAGCAGCACAAAAATTATGCTATTAGCCTGTTGTATATAGTTAATAACGCTTTCTCCATAGTGAAAATACAGCGTAAAGAAGCTGATAGTCGAGATTGTACAGGCTAGCAAGTCGGATAAGGCAAATTTGATAAAATTCATTTTCCCTAGGCCTGCAGTTAAAAACAGGGCATTTCTAACGCCAAATGGGATGAACCGGCCTAATATTAAAGTAATTACACCGTATTTTTGATAGTAAGTAGAAATCTTTGAGATTCTTTCGGGAGACACCATATTGGCAAAAAAGCGGATCTCAAATATCTTTGGCCCGATAAATCTGCCTAAACTGTATGAGATTAAATCGGAGAAATATGCCCCCAGATAAACAGCTATGAACAAATGAGGCAAAAAATCAGGGTGCTTGCTGGCCAAAAGAGCGGAAATAAAAATCATGGCATCTTCAGAGACTGGAATATTTAATCCAGCTAATAGCAACGCGCTAAAAATAATATAATGCGCATGGTGGATATTAGCGTGAATAAGTTGTATCAGTTCTTCCATTGCTGTTTTGTGTATTTAAACGAATAATAATATTTTATATTATGCCTCGTTTTTATGAGCAAGTGACTTATTTTTTAGCTGACCGGAAAACGGAGCTTTTCAAATTGATTGACCTGCTGGGCTTTAGGCCGTTTGCGTCAAAGGCACATCGGCTCTATCCTGGTGCTGCGAGCAAACTGGTCCCTAATTACACTATTACAGTTAGCGAAAAACGGCATCCTTCATTTGGAGCTAAAAGTAGTTTACCCTTCTTAGGGTGAGTTATCTTCATTTCTGCATGCTTCTAGCAGGAATCTTGTGTATACAAAGAGATTCCCGATAAAGCTTGTGCCCAGCTTGACTGGGTAACACTCGGGAATGACGAAGTTAATGATTGGAATGAAAGTGTAAACTGACCAATGAAAGAAGCCCGAAAAACAGCAACATTTCAGTGTGCTTTAATTTCTTTTTGAGCTCTTTGTTATGGGCTATGATGCTGAAAAATAAAATATTTTTTTGCGATATCAAATCCAGTTACGCTATTATTTATCTTGAATTCCTGTTTTTCTACTTACTTAATGCGGGGCATTAAGGTGTTGCGCTGAAGTGCGAGGAGTGCATATGATCATGACCGATTAATTAGTGTAGCCTATGAAACTCTTTAGCGATACACGTATCTTATTACTCTTCTTATGCAATATGTCACCAATATGCTTTTATCAGATGTTTTTAAAAAGTAGAATACAGATTAATTTGCTGCAAAATATGAAAAATCACTTATGAAAAAATACCTTCCAGCTTTCCTGTTTATTCTATCTATAGGCTTTTTAATCCCAGGTATTATTCAGCCTTTTATGACTATTAAGGCAGACATCAATAAGCAAGAATTATTTGATATTGCAGCGAAAGAGTTTTTGCCGCCTACTCAGCAGGGTAATGATTTTATACAACAAATGTTGCAATCGGTATTACGGGAAGTAAATTTTGAAGGCTCCATTACAGCCTTTGAATATACCCGGAGCCTATCGGGAACGATGTGTGAGCTGATTTCTCATGACCAGGTTTTTGTTGGTTTGCTGATTGCTATATTTGGTATAGTCATTCCATTTATAAAGATTATTCTTAGCTTGATTGCATTATTTTTAACATCAGGAAAAACCAGAAATGATTTGTTAATAATCAACAGCATGATAAGTAAATGGTCCATGTCCGATGTGTTTTTAATGGCTATTCTGGTGACCTTTTTTACGGTTAATGCCAATGCACAAACGATCAATACTATACAAATGAGCGCCAAGTTAGGCTCAGGTTTTTATTTGTTCGCTACTTACTGTTTATTGGCGATTGCTGCGAGCCAGTTAATGCAATTCCAGAGCAAGCAGACTGAGGAATAAATCGTGTAATGCTAAGTCCATTCTGATTTTATAACGGGACCTCAGGAGAATTGATTGATGTTACTGGAGATGGATGATCAACTTAGTATGATATTTGATTGTTCAATCATGGATTTAAATTGCGTGCTGGTCAAAATTAATTTGTAACTACCCAAGAGGAAAACATTTGCACGGTACTAGGTATCTTGCGTTATGATGGCAGCTATGTACATTTAGATATGCAAAAAAACTTTGAATAAAAAAATATTAATAAATTTATGAGCAAAGACTCAGAAAAAGGTTTGGACTTTAGTGCCATAACTGACCCTTATGCTCAGCGTGAGGCTGAGAAATATGAACAGCCGATACCTAGTCGGGAGTTGATTTTACAGCTGATCGAGAAAGGTGGGCGACCTATAGGGCGAAAGCAGATTGCCGAAGCATTTGCACTGGAATCAGATGATCAATTAGAAGCTTTACGTCGACGCCTAAGGGCTATGGAACGTGATGGGCAGTTATTGTTTAACCGCCGTCAGCAATATTGCCTGGTTGATAATCACGATTTAATCCCGGGACGAATCTTAAGCTACCCTGACGGTTTTGGTTTTTTAAAGCCGGATGATGGTGGCGAAGATTTGTTTTTATCTCCACGGGAAATGAATCGCGTCTTACATAATGATCGTGTTCTGGTGCGTGTTTCAGGAACGGATAGAAAAGGGCGTAGGGAAGGCAAAATCGTAGAAGTATTAGAGCGTAATACCAAGCAAGTTGTCGGGCGCTTTATAAAAGAACATGGCGTGCAATTTGTGCAGCCTGATAATAAAAAAATTACGCAAAATATTTTAATTCCTGGTGGCAAAGGAAATGGCGCTAAAAAAGGTGAGATGGTTGTCGCGACTATCATCGAGCAGCCTACTTTAACAAGCCAGCCTATAGGAAAAATTACTGAAGTGCTAGGTGCGCACATGGCACCAGGCATGGAAATAGATGTTGCTATTCGCACTTATGATTTACCTAATGTCTGGCCTGATGAGGTCATTGAACAAGTTAAGCCATTTAAAAAAGTGGTTGCCGAGGAGTCTAAGCAAGGCCGGGTAGATTTACGCGATGTGCCATTAGTTACAATTGATGGCGCAGATGCACGTGATTTTGATGATGCCGTTTTTTGTAGTAAAACCCCAAATGGCTGGAAGCTATTGGTAGCGATTGCGGATGTATCGCATTATGTGCAGCCGGGGACCGCTTTAGACCTTGAAGCTAGAAACCGGAGCACCTCGGTTTATTTTCCTGAGCAGGTTATTCCGATGCTGCCCGAGATATTATCCAATGGTTTGTGCTCAATTAATCCTGATGAAGATCGCTTGTGCATGGTCTGTGAGATGATTATTAATGCTCAGGGACAAGTGACGCGTGCGAAATTTTTTGATGCAGTGATGCGCTCCCATGCGCGGTTAACCTATGATAAGGTATCCGCGATGCTGGAGCATAATGATAGTAAATTAAAGAAACAATACCATGCTGTCTTGCCTCATTTAGAGGACATGTATGCTTTATATAAAGCCATGCGTGGGCAACGTGAAATACGTGGCGCAATGGATTTTGATACACAGGAAACGCAGATTGTTTTTGCTGCAGACCGCAAGATTGAGAAAATTATTCCGGTACAGCGAAATGATGCGCATAAGCTGATAGAAGAGTTTATGATTGCTGCAAATAGTGCGGCAGCGCGTTATTTAAATCGTAAAAAAATGCCGCGCTTATTACGTATACATGAAGGGCCTTCAGAAGAAAAAATTCGCACATTAAAAACCTTTCTAGGTGAGGTCGGCTTGCATATGGGCGGGGGGGATAAACCGACGCCTGTTGATTATATGCATTTGACCAATAGCATAAAGGATAGACCCGATGCGCATTTAATTCAGACCGTGTTATTACGCTCTATGTCTCAGGCTGTCTATAGTCCTGAGAAAAAAGGGCATTTCGGTCTGGCATTAGAGGCTTATACTCACTTTACTTCTCCTATACGGCGTTATCCTGATTTAATGGTTCACCGAGCAATTCGGCATTGTTTACAGGGTAAAGCGCCAGAAAGTTTTTATTGTGGTTTTCCTGACATAACGACTCTGGGTGAGCATTGTTCATCTAATGAGCGGCGTGCAGATGAAGCAACGCGTGATGTAGTCAGCTGGCTAAAATGTGAATATATGCAGGACAAAATAGGCGAATCTTTTGCCGGTGTTATTTCTGCAGTCACCAGTTTTGGATTTTTTGTCGAGCTATCTGATTTATATGTTGAAGGTTTAGTGCATGTGACTTCTCTGGGGCAAGATTTCTTTAAATTTGATCCAACCAGTCACCAGTTAAAAGGTGAGCGAACTGGAGTACACTATCGGTTGGGTGATATTGTAAATGTGACTGTCATTAGTGTAAATCTGGATGATAAAAAAATTGATTTTGATTTAGTCGGCATCCCGCGTAGAGGTGCGTCTAAGCCCGTAGACAATAGTTCAAAAAAGCCTGCTAAACATGATGATAAGAAAAAATCCAAGTATAAAAAGAGGAGAAGTAAAAGTAAACCGGGTAAAAAAGGTGTGTAAATGAATCTAGCTAAAATATTTGGCGTACATGCTGCACAAGCTGCTCTGGATTATGCCCCTAAAAAGATCAAGCAAGCCTGGGTAGATCAGAAGCGACAGGATGAACGCGTCTTGTCCATCGTTCAAGGTTTACAAAAACATAATATCAGAGCTGAAAAAGCTGATCGTAAAAAGCTGGATAACTTGTCCAAAGGCAGTAATCATCAAGGTATTATTTTAGAGGTTGAAATGCCCGCGATGCGCTCTGAGAGCGATTTAAAAGCCGTGGTTGAAAGTGCCAGGCAAATACCATTCTGGTTGATTTTAGATCATGTACAAGATCCGCAAAATTTAGGTGCTTGCTTAAGAACCGCAGATGCGGCGGGATTGCAAGGTGTTATTGTTACCAAAGATCAGGCGGTAGGTATTACGCCAACAGTATGTAAGGTAGCCAGTGGTGCAGCGGAAACAGTACCTGTTTACCAGGTGACTAATTTAAGTCGCACTATTAGTTGGTTAAAAGAACAAGGAATCTGGATCGCAGGTGCAGCAGGAGAAGCCGAGAAGACCATCTATGCTACAGATGTTAATATGCCAATTGCTTTGGTGATGGGTGCTGAAGAAAAAGGCATGCGCCGATTAACCCGTGAACAATGTGATTTTTTGGTGAAAATTCCAATGCAAGGTAGCGTTGAAAGTTTGAATGTTTCGGTTGCAGCCGGAGTATTGATTTATGAGATTTTTAGACAAAGGTTAGGATAGGAGGAGGATAGCCATTGAGCATTCTTGATCAGTTAAGAAAGGAGGCAGACGAGAAAAAGACTTTTGAGCAACAAAAACTTGATCTGAAGCAAGTGCAGGCGCAACGTTATAAAATCGAAATTTTGCCTAAAATGCAGGAAATATTTAAATATATGCAGGAATTGGTGAAATATTTAAATTACCTTGAAGTGCCTGTGCAAGTAATAGATTATAGTTCTCGTTATCCGCAACTGGGCTCCTTAATGCAAAAGGATTACAGAATTAGTACCGATGGTTTTGGTGGTTTAGCAGATATAGATAAACTAAAGCATATTAATATTACTTTTTACTGTGAAGGTGAGGGAATATTTGAGTATGTCGTGCGCAGCAAAGCAGATATTGAAAATGAAATTGCTTTTTTGCACTCCAAGCGTTTAAGTAATAAGACGCAAAGGGTCTCAGGCCATAAGGACGAAGAGGCTCTTAAGTTTGTGGTATTACGTAAAATACCGGTACGTTTACGCTTTGAAGTGGATTATGAAAAATCACTTATTAAGGTCATTATTAATAATTATGCAAATTTTTCTATTTATATAGAATCATGGCAGCCAGATGCAATTGACCATGATTTTTTAGATTTAGTGACACGATATTTACTGCGTAAAGATTCTGGATTTATTAAAGCAGACATTACTGATGAAGAGCGTAAAGCCTTATGCAAAAAATTAGCCAGGATTAAGAAAACTGAGCAGGGAACGTATTGGTGAGTGGCTTTAGCCTACTTGTAAGCGATCCAGTTAGGTCCCCCGCTTGAGTACTGATCTTTTTAGGTTTAATAATTAACGCTAATAAATCCTGAACGATTGCTGTATTTGTTCAAATTCATGTAGATAGGGTTTTGCTACTTCGTGATTAGCTGCAATAACCACCAAATCATGCGAGAAAACCGAGGTGTTATACCAGTTAAAACTGCCATCGATAACAATATAATCATCAATAATGCAGTATTTAGAATGAATGGGAGAATACGGCACTGGATGGTCGTCTTGACCATAAACTAGCCCCACATGAACTCCAGAATTCCTTAAACGCTCTATAACCGGTAATAAGGGGCGATTTAACTCTTCTTCCATGCTCCTTTCAACGCCAATTTTCCCTTGTCTGGCCAAATGTCCATTAAACAGAATATGTACATACACGCCTCTATTCTTAGCGTTGATTAAGGCGCAAATAACACTGTCATTATAATTACCTAATAACTCACCAATTAAAAATAAACTAATTTTAATAGAGTGTTTCGCACGATTGATTTCCGCCAGAATAGCATGATGCGGAAGATAATTTTCTCCATTCGCCATGAAATGTCTGCCAAAGGTGTAGAGTAAATTAAATTGGCTTAAAGGATCTATGCCATAGCGTTGGATTACGCCGCCGCGCTGACTTTGAAAGATATTATCCAGCAATCGACACATGCCTTTGGAATGAAAGGTCATGCCGGATTCCCAGTTGGCCCACCAGCGATCAAAAGTAATATTAAACGACCCCAAAATACAATCTTCATCATTAAAAATAATGAATTTGGTATGCATATCGGGCTCGACTTCTATCAAATGATGATCAGGGCTGCAGACGACGCCAATCAATTCTACACCCGCACTTTTTAAACGCGCATAATTATGGCTGTTGGTCATGGTCATTTTGCGCCAATCTACCAGGCACTGGACAAATACTCCTTGTTCACTGGCATGTATCAAATGGCTGGCAAAATCGGCATCATCAATACAATCCACACTGACTTTAATGGTACAGAAGCGCTCATGGTTTTCATGCTTGCAATGTATTACCTTATCTATTAAATCGTGGATATAACGCTTAGGGTGAAAAGGATGATTGGGCTGGCCTTTAGTGAATTTAGGTACCAGGTGTAAAGAGTCAAAATGATGATTTATCCAGTCCACATCCGCTTGTAATTCATGCGCTTGTAGCTCATACGTGCGGTAATGGTTCTGAGTGGAATGCAGACTGTTTATGTCTCTATATTGCGGTGTATCAGAATCAGCATGCAATTGGTTCCAATCCATAAAAATATATTCTTTTTCTGATGGAATGGAGTGTTCGCCCTGGTGAATAATAAAGGAAAATTTGACACAATTAATGACACCAAAAGAATTGGAGTAAGGGTGTATAAAAAAATCCCGGGTGCGACGTTTATGATGGTCCCATTTAATATCATAGGCATCTGTATCGACGATGTAAGTTTCGCAGATATTGTGTTGACGATAGACTTTAAGTACGATTTTCAGATTAACCTGAGCGCCATGAAACATTTCAAATTCAATTTTTCCCCAGCGAAGAAAAAATTGATGATTAAAATCATTTACTCGCGCAAATGACCCTCCTAGTTCACCATGCACTGGTTTGGCAAAATGCTCAGCTATTTGTTGCATACCATTACCTTTTTATTGTTTTTTTGTTATAGGGATTCAAATGTCATTAAATAACCGCAATGATCAGAGACACGCCCATAATCCTCATCTGTAAAAATAGTCCTTGCGGAAGTGGCTCGTAACTGAGCTTTTTTATTCATAAAGATATAATCAATCCGGTAATCATCGGCGAGCAGGTCTTGCCAGTGCGCGTCATTTACCTTGAATATTTTATTAAACACGCCTTGTTTATTCACGGCTAGATATTGATCCTCGTATTCACCGGAATCAACCACCATCTGATAACCATTTGCTCCCGCTGTTATATTAAAGTCACCACATAATAAAGTTGCTTTAACATCATCGGTTTTATTGTTTGCGGCCCATTCACGTAATCTATGAAATTGCTCCTGAAAACCACCTTCCAGCCAACTTAAATGTGCTGAAAATATATTAATAAAACCAATATAAGGCACATAAGCGCTTGCCGTGACTACTTTTCTTGAATTGATATCGTACATATCATGACTATCAGATACATATCGGGATTCATGATTTGATAAAGGGTAACGGCTTAGCATTGCAACCCCCTCTCTATATTTGTCAAAGCCTAAATGAGACCAATCATGATGTATATAAAAAGGCTCGGGCAGACGGTCATTAATAATTCTGGCGGAATTAGATTGCCAATCTCCCTGACCGTCATTCCAGTATTCTGCGACTTCTTGCAAGCAAACAATATCTACATCCAGTTCGTGAATGGTGTTCGCTATGGTGGTGAATTTTTTATCCTGATTTTCTTCCTGATAGCAATGTAGGTTTAATATCAATACCTTGAGTTGCTCTCGTTGAAAGGAATAATTATGTCCTTCATTATTATCCCAGACTGTTTGCTTACTATTTTCACAACTGATGACATATTTTAAGTTAAACAACTCAGTATGATGGATTTTAGCTATCCAGAGTTGAGTCCCATATTGATTCGAGTTGCGTGCATTACTATGAACTGTTTTATTCCAGTGACAGCGATGAAATTCACAAGCTGTTTCTTTGGCGGTTTTCCAGTCATCGGTGGTCCAGTGGATGGTGACATTTTTAGCGGCAAAAGATTGATCGACGGCAGCAGTCAGAACAATCGTTTGTTTATCACCTTGTAACTGGTTTTCAAAAGCAACATTTTGTAAAAGCTGCTGATTTGTCAGTTGAATGCCAGAATCAGCTTCGCTCCGATAATTGTGATTGTCATTATTGAGCGAATATTCATTATCAGCAACCCGATAACGGATGTTAAATTCAATATTTCCAGGGAGTGATTGTTCTTCAGTTAAGTCTATTGTAACACTTGCAGACCAATATTCCTGGCCATTGCCCCGCATGCTGTGATATTGCGCAGGTAGTTCTTGCCAGGCTTTATCTTCTCCAGCCCAAAAAATGTCAACTTGTTTATCATAGCCGATATTTTCTAGCGCCAAAAAAAACGTGAGTTTCTGTTGAACATGTTTTGCCTTACGAATGATGACATTCTCTACATAGAGCAGTTTAATTTCATTCATGCTTAATAGTACTCCTTTGTAGGCTATATATTATTGGCAGAGTTTTTAGCAAAGGGTCAAGTCAAATTTTAATCGTATCAAGAATCTACATGCTTTTGTTATCAGCAATTACTCAAGATTTTGTTTTGCTACATTGAAATTTCGAAAATCAATATCTGGAAAGACATCATCTAAAATTTCTAATGCACTTAAATAGCGTTCATTAATAGCATTATTACGGATACTATCACGTAAATAATTAAATCTCGCTAAATGATCGGTAATACGTTTTGTCGCGTATTCAACAGTGGTACCTGTTTGCATGATAAAAGGCCAATCCGATGCCTGGGCCAATAGTAATGAACGTGCGGCCTGATTCAGGGTTCTTTCCTGCAATGGGCTGGCTTTAACCCCCTGAAAAGTGATGGCTAGTTTTTCCATATCTGCTCCCGCTGTGTGTAATAAGGGGTAAATCCAGTCATTGGTTTCATTAATCCAGAAGTTGGAATAGCCCTGATCACCCCAGGTTGATGCGGATGGCGTCGCTATCTGATGTGCTGAGACTTGTTTTAAATAATCAGAGCAACTAATTGTTTTTATCCCGTTAGTATTCTTATCCGCAAAGCGTAGCACCCATTCCAGCCATTGTGGTCCTTCAAACCACCAGTGCCCGAATAGCTCGGCATCATAGGGTGATACAATGACCGCTGGACGATCCATATCGGTACTCAGTCTATTGATTTGTAGTTGCCGTTTGTTGATAAAATCCTGCGCATGTAACTGTGCTTTATATAATGCCTGTCTAGGCTCATATACCTCTTTAGGGAGATCGCCGCCGGTTACCCGGTGATATTTAATGCCGGTATTAATGCGAATATGTCCGTCCAGAATATAGGGTGCAATATAGTCCATATCCAGATCGAAACCAATATCACTGTAATATTCACGGTAGTCGTAATCTCCCGGATAGCCTTCATGTGAGCTCCAGACTTGACGCGATGATTCGGGGTCACGAGCAAATGCCATAACATCATTGCCACAATTCAGCGGTGCATAGACGCTATTTCGAGGTGATTCACTAGCATTTTCGATACCGTGCGAATCGACAAAGAAATATTTAATGCCAGCATTTTTTAGATGTTTTTCCAGTCTTGGATAATAACCACATTCTGGCAGCCAGAAGCCAACAGGGGGAAAACCAAAATGTGCTATAAAGGTTTCAACGCCAATGTTTATTTGATTGCGTACGGCCGCTTCACTCCTATTCAGTAATGGTAAAAAACCGTGAGTAGCAGCGCAGGTAATTAACTCCAGGTTGCCAATGGCATTAAAATGTTTAAAGGCGGTGAGTAAGTTACAGTCATATTGATGCGCAAATATATCCAGCGTATCCAGATATAAGCGCCTGTAGAGCCTGGCAAGTTTTTGATACTCGGGCATACTCCTGGTTCTGATAATTTCCTTTTCTGCCAGTTCTAACCGGTTATTTATATACTTTAGGTAGCGGGTCTGCAATAACGGATCACTTAACATTAAAATAAGTGGCGGTGACAGCGAAAGGGTCAATCTATAATTAACGCGATCCTGATGCAATCGCTCTAGAGAGCGAATTAACGGCACATAACATTCCGTAATCGCTTCAAATAACCAAATTTCTTCAAAAAAACTATCGTATTCCGGATGGCGTACAAAAGGCAGGTGAGCATGGAGAACGATACTAAGAAATCCATTTTTCATCGGCACTATGATAAACGGCCTAGACCGGAAGTATGGTTAATATTAGTCTTGGTTTTTTTAGCGATGGTATGCGTTTCTGTGATTTGTTTTGCTAACAATGGTTGAGACAAAATAGTTATAGCTTCAGAATCACTGTTTTGCTCATAGATTTTTAAATCGTAACCATAGCCCTGAAAATTTTTTAAAATCATTGCCTCAGCAATAGAATTATCTTCCGATGACTGTCCGGTTTGCAGGGTATTTTTATTTTCAATAAAGTGGTCTTCAGCGACCTGGCTTTCTGGTGCTTGATGATCTGTTGTTAACATATCTTCCTGGGGTTTACTGAATTGCATGGCATTTGCAGTGTTATTGGAATTGTTCTCAGGTACTGGGTTTTGGCGCGGAACATGAATGGTGTCGGCAGTAGCCAAAGTGCTGAAACTATGGTCTGCGTTTATCTCGCCGATAACAGCTGAATAGGCTGATGCGGCAATTGGCAAGTGCACTTTTTGCCGGTTCTGAAAGCCCTGCACCTCGATATCGAAGCTTAATTTGATATTGCTGGAATCTGCGCTGAGTTCAGGCAAAGTGTAAATTCTCAAGGCCAATTGTTTATCTACATGTTTAATTACATTTTCAGTTTCGTTTTGTTTCAGGTTCCAGTAAACGTAAAGATTAACTGGATCAACTGGCATCAGCACTAGTTCTGGCAGATGGCGAGTATCATGAAGTGCGTATGATTGAGTGACTTTCTCGCTAATATCTAGCAGGACTTGTTGAGAAAGTTTGCATAGAGGGTTATATCTTGATTTCCAGAGCTTCATTGTTAATCAACTTGTACGCGAACGTTAGAGTATATTTTACTAAGGTGCGGTATGTTGCCTCCTCACCCTTAGAATGGAACGCTTTCGAATATAAACGTTTAAAAGCATAATTAAGTACCTGGAAGAGCGAACTCACACTCCACTATGTTCATAAACGCGCATAATTTACACCGGATAGCCTAGATTATACAAGTTACTTAAGCGTATGCAAGTTGCGGCATAAAGACCGGAGTGTTCACGTAAAAAAACTTCTGTAAGCCTTAACTATAACAGGGAAATTACGTGCAATATTTAATCTTGGCGAAGAACAATATATATAAATAAAGTGAACCATCTGATATGCAGAATGACAGTTCTGTAATAAAGAAACCTTAACGACATATAGAAATAGTTATTAGTCAATGCTGACCATGATGCAGCAATTAAATTAATTTCTCTTTTTCTCTTGGTTAGTAAAGCCTTTACTGGCAACAGGTCTAATAACATTGTTAAAGAACATGTTATTTTGATTTAACATTATAGTTTGACGAAAAAGCCTTAGTCGTGCTTATACTTAGCATCACACTTCTTAGGATTGTGTGGTTTTACAATAATTATAATAAATGAGGAATTAGTATGGATTTAATTACAACAAGTCTCGGTGTGGAAATGCTTTTGCGCTGGGGGCACTTTATGGCAGGTATTACCTGGATAGGTTTGCTTTATTATTTTAACTTTGTTCAGACTGAGTATTTTAAAGAAGCAGATGCTGCATCAAAATCAGATGCTATACAAAAATTAGTACCCAAGGCCTTATGGTGGTTTCGCTGGGGAGCGATGTTTACTTTATTAACGGGCCTAGGTATCTTTGCAGTTCGCGGTGGTGGAATGTCTATGGATATTTATGTAGGCGCATTACTTGGGGTGTTTATGTTTTTAAACGTCTGGTTAATCATTTGGCCTAAGCAGCAAATTGTTATAGCATCAGCTACTCAAGTGGCGGAAGGTGGAGCAGCCTTACCAGAAGCTGCGGGTGCATTAGCAGCAGCTGGGTTGGCATCACGAACCAATACTTTATTTTCTATTCCCATGTTATTTTTCATGGGAGCATCTGCTCACTACCCTCATAGTTTTAGCGTAGTGGCGTTTATTGTTGCCGTTGTTGCTATAGTCGCTCTTGAGTTCAATGGCGCATATCCAGCTATTAAACATATTGATGTATTTAAAAAGCTGCCTGAAGGCGGTAATATGAAGCTGTATACCAGCGTCAATGGCGTGATCTATTGTGGACTGGGTTTAACAGTTATCTTGTTTCTAATTTTAGATTTATTATAAACTCAATCCAGTACAACTGAAGTTTATGCGGTAGTTTTACTTTTCTGAGCTACCGTATTTTCTCACCTTGAATTTATTTGATCAATAATACTCTCCAGTTTGTGTTGCCCTATTCTTAATTTCCTGGAAATTTTGGTTTAAATATACTTCGCGCGGTCACTGGTGCGGAATTTATAGAGCGCTGATTTTAGTCGAGAGCAAGGCGCTGAAATAGGCGCATAGCAAGCTACGCAACTGTTTCAGCAACGCGGCTATCGGATAAACTCGGCCGCTAGAAAACCGCATATGTGGCCGCGCGAAGTATAACTACACTGATAAAATCGTGAAGAGCCATTGTAGAATTTTTAAGCGATTTTTTTAGGATTAATCGGTTAGCGTCGAAAATGGTGAATAAGATCCTGTTTAACTTTACCGCTTAAGTCGATTCGAAGTGAGCGGCGCAAGTCTACAGCAATTCGCTACAGATACCGTTAATATACTATTTTTCCAGTTGTTGCTTTAACTCATCAATAAATATCTGTTGCTGTTCAGGATTGATCAGCTGTTTATCCTGTGTGGTGAGGATGAACATATCTTCTGCGCGACTACCAATAGTAGTGATTTTTGCATTTAGAAGATTAAAGTTATGCTTCCGGAAAAGTCGGCCTAATTTTGATAGCAGGCCTGGGTGATCGGTGGTTATTAACTGTAAAGTATGATAACGATTTTGTGGATCCGGATGAAAATACGCTTTGGTAGTGATGGGGAAGTGTTCTGCCTGGCGTGATTGTGGATGTAGATTTTGTTCGAGTTTACTGGGCTGATTTTGCAGTTGTTGCTTAACAGTAGAGCAGATATGGAGTTCTCTGCATAAGTCATTAATTGGATCGCCAGACTGTTCTAATACCTGAAAACTATTTAGCGCGTATTGGTTATGCGAGGTAATGATTCTTGCATCGAGAATAGTCAAACCAAGTTTATCTAGCGCATCAGTGATGTGTGAAAATATAAAGTCTTCCTGCTGCTGATGTGCATAGATAAACACTTCGGCGCTGCCTCGTTGGGTTTGAGGACGCAAAAGCACTAAAGGTAGGTCTTGTTTTGAGCAGTTACTGATGGCAATGGTATGCCAGATAATTTCATCAGGATAATAGCGCAGAAAATAATCGGAGTTGATATGTTGCCATGCTTTTTCTATTCTGGAGTCGGAAAGCCCTTTTTTTCTCAGCTCATTGCGCGCTTCAGCTTTTGTTGTCTGTATAGTCTCTTGCTGATTAACTGGATTTTCCAGTCCGCGCCTCAAGGCATTATGAGTCGCAATATAAAGTTCTTTAAGTAAAGAGTCTTTCCATGAAGTCCAAAGTGAGGGATTGGTTGCTCGAATATCTGCAACGGTGAGTAGATACAGGTAATTAAGGTATTCTGCTTTGCCAACTTTTGCTGAAAATTCATGGATCACATCTGGGTCACTGATGTCTTTACGTTGTGCTGTGGTAGACATGATCAGGTGATTTTTGACTAGCCAGCAAATCAACCTGGTATCGTATTCCGATATGTTGTGATCGGCACAAAACTTTTGTGCGATGACTTGACCTAATTCGGAATGGTCGCCTTTTTTACCTTTCGCAATATCATGAAATAATCCGGCTATATATAAAATATGGGGTTTTGGGATTAACAGAAATATATCATTACAAAAAGGCAGTTCATTATTGTGTTTTGCCAGGGCAAAGCGGCGTAGATTGCGGATGACAAATAGTGTATGTTCATCAACAGTATAGATATGAAACAGGTCATACTGCATGCGCGCAACAATATTACCAAAGTTAGGTAGGTACGCAGCTAGTACACCGTAACGATTCATATAGCGTAATACGTGGGTGATCCCTCGTGGCTGGCGTAATATATTGATAAATAGTGCGCGAGCCTGGGGGTCTTGACGGAAATTATCGTCAATTAAATGCAGGTTGCTTCGAATAAGTCGAATCGTTGTCGCTCTAATGCCTTTGAGTGCTGGAGTTTTTTGCAGTAATAAGAAAATTTCTAATAATGCGCGCGGGTGAGTTTGAAAAACAGTCACACTGCGTGCCGCAATATATCCCGCTATGCTATCAAACTTGTCGTTTATGACTTGTGCTTGATAGGTGTTGTCATCATGTGTTAAGCAGTGTTCGTTGAAAAATTGTAGTAGCGTTTCATTGAGGCGCTCTAATTGCATCACTGTTTTAAAATAGTGTTGCATAAATTGCTCTACACCTTCGTTATTTTGTTGTTCGGTAAAGCCGAAGCAGATCGCCAGGTCGCGCTGGTAATCAAACAATAAACGATCTTCACAGCGACCTGTCAGTAAATGTAGCGCGAAGCGAATTTTCCATAATAACTCCTGTGCGGAAAATAATTCCTCATATTCGGATTGTGGAAGAAAGTCGTATCGAGTTAATTCACGTAAGGTCATACTCTGGTAATGATGTTTAAACACCCAGGCTAAAATTTGCAAGTCTCTTAAACCGCCTGGACCTTCTTTTATATTGGGTTCCAGATTGTAGGCCGTATTATGAAATTTTGCGTAACGTAACTGTTGCTCTTCAATTTTAGCTTGATAAAAGGCCTCGGAAGGCCAGGGGCGGTTCTCTGCTATCTGTGTACGGAGGCTGACGAGGAGCTCGTCATTTCCGGTCACAAGCCGGGACTCCATTAGGTTGGTAAAGATGGTTTGATCATCGGTGCAGGCTTTTATACATTCAGAGTTACTACGCACGCTTAATCCCAGTTTTAAGCCGGTATCCCAGAGAAAAGTGCAGAACGCGCTGAGTTGCTGTTTGTCTTGCTCAGTGGTGCTGTCATGAAATAGCACCAGAATATCGATATCCGAGTAGGGAAACATTTCTTGCCGGCCGTAGCCGCCAACTGCAATTAAGGCAAAATTTTCGATATTATGCTTAATAACACGGGCCCAGATGACGAACAGTAATTTATCGATAAACTTCGATTTGGCGAGCAAAAAATCCTGAATAGGTTTTTGGGGTGAGAACGTGTTTTTTAGGTAGGTATTATGCAGTTTTACAGCCTGTTTAATCTGTTTAGCACTGTTCAGGTCTTGAGTGTTGATGGTGCTCACCGTTCTTCTTTGCGTAAAGTCAGGATTTCATGTCCTGTAGGGGTTACAAGAATAGTATGTTCCCATTGAGCCGATAGAGAACGGTCTTTGGTAATCGCGGTCCAGCCATCTTTCAATACCTTAATATGGCGCTTGCCAATATTAATCATTGGTTCTATGGTAAGGATCATATTTTCCTGTAGGGCAATGCCTGTGCCTGGTTTGCCGTAATGTAAAACTTGTGGTTCTTCATGAAATTTTTTCCCGATGCCATGACCACAGAACTCGCGCACAACTGAATAGCGATTGGACTCAGCATGTTTTTGTATGACATGGCCTATATCACCCAAAGTACAACCAGGTTTAACTTGCTCTATCGCTAACATTAAACATTCCTGAGTAATGCTGCATAAGCGTTTGGCGTGGGGCGCGACCTCGCCTACGTAAAACATTTTGCTGGTATCCCCATGATATTCGTCTTTAATAACTGTGATATCAACATTAACAATATCACCTTTTTTTAGTTTTTTATCGTTGGGGATGCCGTGACAAATTGTATAATTTACTGATGTACATATTGATTTTGGAAAACCACGATAATTTAGTGGTGCAGGAATCGCATCCTGCTCATTAATGATGTAATCATGACAAAGCTGGTCAATTTCATTGGTAGTAATGTCAGGAACTATGAATGGTTCAATGAACTCAAGCACTTCTGCAGCAAGTTTACCGGCGATACGCATCTTTTCGATTTCAGTATCTGTTTTAATGGTGATGGTCATGATTGAAAGCTTAAAGAAAGTAAATGAAAGGTTATGGTATCAGACTTTGAGAATAGATGAATTTTAACAGGATATTCGTTGTTGTAAAAAGATAAATATGGTATAAAGATAAGTTCATTAGTACTTTGGCGCGGCTAATAAATGTAGTCGCGTGAGGTATGATTAAAACTCACATCTATCGTCACGGTTGGTAGGGTGCTGGTTTTTTATAAAACTGGTTTCCAACTGGGATAGGTGGAGGCGTAACCCTTTCGGAATGATTTCCGAAAAATTATTGGAGAAAATAATGGCCGCAGTATCAATGCGTCAAATGCTAGAAGCAGGTGTACACTTTGGACACCAAACTCGTTACTGGAACCCGCAAATGGCACCTTATATTTTTGGTGCACGTAGCAAAATTCATATCATTAATCTGGAAAAAACACTTCCGCTATTTAATGATGCGATGAACTATGTAGGACAAATGACTGCAAACAAAGGTAATATTTTGTTTGTTGGTACCAAAAAATCTGCACGTAAAGCGGTTGCTGAGCAAGCTATTCGCTGTGGAATGCCTTATGTTAATCACCGTTGGTTAGGTGGTATGCTGACTAACTTTAAAACGATTAAAAAATCGATCGGTCGTTTAAAAGAGCTGGAAGCAATGACAGCAGATGGTTCTATGCAGCAACGTTTCAGCAAAAAGGAAGCGCTAGGCATGGAGCGAGAAATGGAAAAGCTTGAGCGTAGCTTAGGTGGTATCAAAGATATGCGCGGAACGCCAGACGCTATTTTCGTACTAGATGTAGGCTACGAAAAAAATGCACTGAGTGAAGCGAAAAAATTAGGCATCCCGGTTATTGGTATTGTGGATACAAACAACTCACCTAAAGGTGTTGATTACATTATTCCTGGTAATGATGATTCAATTCGTGCCGTTAAGTTGTATACAGAAAGTATTGCTACTGCTATTTTAGAAGCAAAAGCAGCAAGACTAGACGTTTCAGCTAAAGCTGATGAATTTGTTGAGCAAGTAGCTGGCGCTGAATAAACTAGATGGCAGACAACAGGCTATCGCTTGTTGTGTTGGTTTTTTGGACGCCCCCATTTGGGGGCGTTTTTATAGAATTAGACCTGAATTTTTGGTGAAATAAAGTCAATGATTCAGGTTGAAGAAATTTAAGGTATATATAGCATGAGTGTAACTGCTGCAATGGTTAAAGAGCTGCGTGAAAGAACGGGTTCTGGAATGATGGAATGTAGAAGAGCGTTGGTTGAAGCTAATGCTGATATGGAGCTTGCAATCGAGAACATGCGTAAAGCAGGTTTGGCAAAAGCGGATAAAAAATCAAATCGTATCGCTGCTGAAGGACGTATCACAGTGGCGCAAAGCGCAAATACCAAAAATGCCGTTATTATCGATGTTAATTGTGAGACTGATTTTGTTGCAAAAGGTGATACTTTTAAAGAATTTGCCAATGCAATTGCGGAAACAATTTTAGCAGCAGATGTTAGCACGGTAGAAGAAGCATACGAGCTTAAGTTAGCAAATGGTAAAACCATCGATGAAACTCGTCGCGGCTTGATTTCTACGTTAGGTGAAAACATCACTTTAAGACGTTTCCAGAAAGTAGCAACTGACGGTGGTACGGGTTTTTACCTACACGGCGAAAAAATTGGTGTATTAGTCGAGTTAGCAAAAGCGGATGCAGAATTAGCTAAAGATGTTGCAATGCACATCGCAGCAAGTAAGCCTATGTGCGTTGCTGAAGCTGATGTGCCTGCTGAAATAGTTGAAAAAGAAAAAGCGATCTTTGTCGCACAGGCTGAAGAAAGTGGTAAGCCTGCAGCAATTATTGAAAAAATGATTGGTGGTCGTATTAAGAAATTTCTTGCTGAAGTTACTTTGGAAGGCCAGGCGTTTATTAAAGATGATAAAGTTACTGTTGCTCAGCTTGTTAGTGGTAAAGACAATAAGGTGCTAAGCTTTATCCACTTTCAAGTGGGTGAAGGTATAGAGAAAGAAGAAGGCGATTTTGCCGCTGAAGTTATGGCGCAAGTTCGCGGCAGCTAAGTTGCGTTTTTAGACCTTCGGAGTATATATACTCCGAAGGCTTTTCAAGCCTAGGAATGTAGAAAGGAGCAGACATTTAATAATAAATTAATGGATCGCTATTTATTAAGGCACACGCAAGACATTATAAAATAAACATTAGCCAGAATAGGAAAGTAGTTATGACTAAACTCATTTGCCAAAGAATTATGCTTAAATTAAGTGGCGAAGCGTTAATGAGTGAAACAGGTGGGAATATAGATCCTGCTATCGTAAAACGCTTGGCGACAGAAGTAAAAGGTCTCTGTGACGCAGGTGTACAAGTTGGTTTAGTCATGGGTGGTGGAAATATTTTACGTGGAGCGGAGCAGGCGGCGGAAGGCTTGAACCGCGTGACAGCAGATCAGATGGGTATGCTAGCTACGGTAATGAATGCCTTGGCTATGCAGGATTCATTAGAATTTTTAGGTCAGCCTGTTCGGGTTATGAGTGCTTTAAAAATTAATCAGGTTTGTGAGGATTATATTCGGCGTAAAGCCGTTAGGCACCTAGAGAAAGGGCGGGTTGTGATTTTTGCAGCAGGTACAGGAAACCCCTTTTTTACTACAGATTCTGCGGCAAGCTTAAGGGCGATCGAAATTGATGCGCACCTGATGATTAAGGCGACCAAGGTAAGAGGCATATATTCAGCAGATCCTGAAAAAGTTGCGGATGCTGTTTTTTATCCGGTATTAACTTATGATGAAGCGCTCGATCAGCGCTTGAATGTCATGGATACGACAGCATTAGTGCTTTGTCGAGACAATGATTTACCCATGCGGGTTATGAATATTTTTGAACCAGGTGCTATTATGCGCTTGATGCAAGGTGAAGACATAGGCTCACTTATAGAGCGAGGATAATAATAATGATTAGTGATATTCAACAAGACGCATCAGCTAAGATGGATAAGAGTATTGATGCACTTAAAAAAGGTTTTAAAAAAATAAGAACGGGCCGTGCTCACCCAAGTTTGCTGGATCAGGTTGTGGTGTCTTATTATGGATCTGATACCCCCTTGTCTCAGGTAGCGAACGTTGCGGTTGATGATGCCCGTACTTTATCAGTGACGCCGTGGGAAAAAAGCATGATGCAAGCGATTGAAAAGGCGATCATGTCTTCGGATTTAGGATTGAATCCTGTGACCAATGGTAATGTCATTCGTGTTCCATTGCCTATGCTAACGGAAGAGCGTCGCCGTGATTTAGTTAAAATTGTTAAAGCAGAAGCCGAAAATGCACGTGTCTCTATTCGTAGTATTCGCCGCGATGCAAATTCAGAAATTAAAGAAGCATTAAAAGAAAAAATGATCTCCAAGGATGAAGCACATGCAGGCGAAGAGAAAATTCAGAAAATTACCGATGAATACATCAAGCAGGTAGAAAAGCTTTTAGAGGAAAAAGAGGCTGATTTACTGTCGATATAAGGCACATCATTATGCAAGTTGAACCAGGCGAAAAGGAGAAATCGCATTATTACCCCAGGCATATAGCCATTATCATGGACGGTAATGGACGCTGGGCGCAACAGCGCCATTTACCTCGGATTATGGGCCACCCGGCCGGAGTGAAAGCTGTTAAACGTGTGGTGAGATTTTGTGCTGAGCAAGAAATACAGGTTTTAACTTTATTTGCTTTCAGTAGTGAAAACTGGCGTCGTCCTAAAGAAGAAGTTTCTAAGCTAATGGGGCTTTTTATGTTGACCATGCAAAACGAAGTTAAAAACCTGAATAAAAATAATATTCGTCTGCGATTTATTGGTGAGCGCGCTGATTTTTCTGAGAAAATTCAGCAAAAAATGGCTAAAAGTGAACAACTAACGGAAAATAATACCGGACTGACACTGGTGGTTGCGGCAAATCATGGTGGGCATAGGGATATAACCCTGGCTTTAAAAAGTATCGCTCAACAGGTTAAAGACGGAATCATTACGCCTGACGAGATCGACGAGACTATGATTGCTGGTGCTTTATCTATTTCAGACTTACCTGATCCTGATTTATTTATTCGATCTGGTGGTGAAAAGCGAATTAGTAATTTTCTGTTATGGCAACTTGCCTATACGGAATTTTATTTTACCCCAGAACTTTGGCCGGACTTTAAAGCAGAAACCATGCAGGCGGCGATAGATGATTTTCTTACCCGCGAACGTCGCTTTGGTCGTACCAGTGAGCAAGTTCAAAGTATTTCTAACTAGACTTTAATTGTTTACCGTCTTTTTTATAACCTTTTGTAGAAAAAAATAAAAATATGTTACTTCAACGCGTTATTACGGCCTCAGTATTAGCACCTTTGGTGGTGTTGGCTATCTTTATGTTACCCCACGTTTATTTTTCTCTTATCTGGGGAATTGTTTTATTGATTGCCGCCTGGGAATGGGCAAATCTGGCTGAAGTTAAAACAGTATTTGGTAAAGTTTTATTTCTGTTTACTTTGCTGATAACTATGTTAGTTCTACATTTCTGGACACAAATATTGGAAATGCTGGCGCAGTTAACTAATTGGCCAGAAATTAGAAACTATTCAGGTTATATAGAATGGCTGATGATTCCCGCTGTTTTATTTTGGTTTTGGGTAATGCTTAAAATACGCAAGTCTGGAGCTGAATTATTGGAACTCAAGTTAAGTCTAGGTAAAAAATTATTTATTGGTGGTTTTGTATTGGTTTTAGCGCAGTTCTTTTTATCGCGTCTAATGGTATTAGAAGCGCCGCCGATGACCATGTATTTATTCCTTCTTATCTGGGCAGCTGATATTGCAGCTTATTTTGCAGGTAAAAAATTTGGTATAACCAAGTTGGCGATTGAAATTAGCCCGGGGAAAACAGTAGAAGGTATGTATGGTGCGTTAGCTGCTGCAATAGTTATAGGTTTGTGTTTTACGCTTTATTTCGGCTTTTCTGTATTAAGCATTATAGACTTTATGTTACTTTCAGCGATTACCGTACTGGTTTCTATTTATGGTGATTTGTTTTTTAGCGCGGCAAAACGTATCCGAGGCGTTAAAGATACTGGCTCTATTTTGCCGGGTCATGGTGGTATTCTAGACCGCCTGGATAGTATTATTGCAGCGGTTCCCATATTTTATTCGGGTATATGGTTTATCCGCTGGATGTATTCATGAAAGGCATATGTATATTGGGCGCGACTGGCTCTATAGGTGTTAGTACTTTAGATGTGATAAAGCGCCATGCTGATCAATATAGAGTGATTGCATTAACGGCAAATACTAATATTGATGCTTTATTTGAACAATGTTTAGAGTTTAAGCCTGAATATGCGGTAGTGGTTAATACAGTAAAGGGTGCAGAATTTAAAGCTAAAATAGCAGGTACTGCCATTGCAGATATGACTGTGCTATGTGGCCCTGAAGCCCTGGTTACTGTGGCTACTCTGGAATCTGTTCATTCAGTGATGGCTGCTATTGTAGGTGCTGCCGGATTATTATCAGCTTTGGCTGCTGCCCAGGCAGGTAAAACTGTATTACTTGCCAATAAAGAATCGCTGGTTATGTCAGGCGATATTTTTATGCAAGCAATTAAAGACTCGGGGGCTGTGTTATTGCCCATTGATAGCGAGCATAATGCAATTTTTCAATGTATGCCAGCTAACTATACGGCCGGACATGATGCCCCGACTGCAAGACGTATTCTATTAACGGCTTCAGGGGGGCCTTTTAGAACAACACCACTAGAGGAGCTGGCGGCTGTAACAGTGGCTCAAGCAGTTGCGCATCCTAAATGGGATATGGGCAGAAAGATTTCTGTTGACTCAGCTACCATGATGAATAAAGGCCTGGAACTTATTGAAGCCTGTTTACTATTTAATATGCGGCCTGAGCAAATTCAGGTTGTGATTCATCCGCAAAGTATAATTCACTCGATGGTGGACTATGTAGACGGTAGCGTTCTTGCGCAAATGGGCAATCCTGATATGCGTATTCCTATTGCTCATGCAATGGCATGGCCAGAACGTTTTGATTCCGGTGTCGCTCCTCTGGACATTTTTGCGGTTAAACATATGGATTTTGAACCTGCGGATTTACAGCGCTTTCCATGTTTACGTCTTGCCATGGAGGCAATTTCAGCGGGTGGTATTATGCCAACTGTTTTAAATGCCGCCAATGAGTGTGCCGTTGAATCCTTTTTGAATGAACAAATACGCTTTACGGATATTCCTATCGTTATTGAACGTAGCATGGAGAAATTCAGTGCAACTCAAGCGGACTCATTAGAGTATATTCTTGAGGCAGACCAGCAAGCCCGTGAGCAAGCATATTTAATCATTAAACAATTAGTCGCATAATGGAAACTTTAAATTCCCTGTTTTATTTTGCTGTCGCAGTTGGCTTGCTGGTTGCGATTCATGAGTTTGGGCACTTTTGGGTGGCCAGAAAAACCGGGGTAAAAGTGTTACGTTTTTCAATCGGCTTTGGCAAGGTAATCTGGAAATACCAGAAAGATAGTGCATCGACCGAGTATGTATTATCAGCTATTCCTCTGGGTGGCTATGTCAAAATGGTCGATGAGCGTGAGGGGGAAGTCTCTGCAGCAGATTTACCTTATGCTTTTACCCGGAAGTCTTTATGGGCACGCACAGCAATTGTTGCAGCAGGGCCTGTATTTAACTTATTGCTGGCGGTGATTATTTATTGGGCCGTCTTTATGCTTGGAGAGATCGGCATGCGTCCTCTGGTAGGTGCCGTTGAACCTGGTACACTCGTAGCGCAAGCAGGCTTTGTTGAAGGGGAAGAAATTGTTAATGTAAATAATATAAAGACAGTCACCTGGCGAGAGACTATAGAAACGATTCTATCATCAGCAATGGGCGCTGAGCAGGGCTTGCCTGTCGAAGTGAAAACTGAAGACGGTGTGCTGCTTACCCATACATTAATTATACCTTTAGAGGTGAGTCAGGACCCCGAGCGATTATTTAAAGAGCTGGGCCTGAAAGCCTGGCAACCTTCTTTACCACCAGTAATAGGCAAAATAATTGAGGATAGTGTTGCTGCACAAGCTGGTCTGCAACCGGGAGACTTGATTGTTAGCGCGGATGGCATTGAATTTACAGACTGGATGGACTGGGTGAAATATGTTCAAGCCCATGCAGGGCAAGTTATGGACTTATTAATTGAACGTGATGGACAAACACTGACTATTGCACTGACTCCTGCAAGCGTTATTGAGAAAGACAAGATAACAGGAAAAATTGGTGTCGGTGTACAAGTTCCAGAAGGTTTGCAAGAATCTTTAATGGTCGAATACTCGTTGCCCCCTTTACAGGCACTGCAAGCAGCCGTCGAACGCACCTGGTATTATTCCGGCGTCACCTTGAAAATGATGGGCTATATGTTTGTTGGCAAGGCATCGGTTGAAAATTTAAGTGGACCGGTTAGTATTGCAAAATATGCAGGAAAATCAGCAGAAATGGGGCTGGTACCCTTTTTGAAATTTTTAGCGATAGTCAGTATTAGCTTAGGTGTACTCAATTTATTACCTATTCCGGTTTTAGATGGGGGACATCTATTAATGTTTGCTATTGAAGCAATTAAAGGCAGTCCCGTGTCAGATAATGTGCAAATAGTTTTTCAGCAAATTGGTATGACAGCATTGTTAGCATTGATGGCTCTGGCAATGTTTTTAGATATAGAGCGTTTATTTCAATAACGAACTGACTCTCAGGTCATGTTCTTAATTCTATGGATTAATTATGAAAAAAATTATACAGACTTTATTAGCGGCTAGCTTATGCTTATCTGCATTTGCACAAGCGGATGTGGATAAAGAAGCACTGAAAAAAAAGCTGAAGGAAACTATGCCCTCACTGACTGTCGAGGATATAAAGCCTTCTGAAATAAAAGGTTTGTATGAGGTTATGGCAGGTGCAAATATCTTCTATGTTTCAGAAGATGGCAGGTATCTTATTCAAGGGCGCATGTTTGATTTAGTGGACAAAAAAGATCTAACTGAAGAAAAGTTAGCAGTTGCTAAAGCAGTTATGATTAATGCAGTTCCATTAGAAGAAATGATCATTTTCAAAGCTCCTATGCAGAAGTATGTGATCAATATTTTTACTGATATCGATTGTGGTTATTGTCGTAAATTACATTCAGAAATTGATCAATATATGGCGGAAGGTATCACAATAAGGTATTTATTTTTTCCACGCGCAGGGAAAGATTCGGAATCATATAAAAAGGCAGTTTCAGTCTGGTGTGCAGATGATAAAAATGCTGCATTAACAGCAGCTAAATCGGGCTCAAATCCTCCACCTGAGAAGACTTGTAAAAATCCGGTAGAGAAACAGATGGCTTTAGGTGATGAATTAGGCGTGCGTGGTACACCCATGATGATTAGCCCAAAAGGGCATGTTTATCCAGGGTATATGCCGGCCAAAGATTTAGCTGAAGCGCTAAGTCAGGAATAATAAAAAAACTAGAACGCAATTAGTTCGCTAAGTTTAGATAAGATGCATAAAAGGGACTGCTTAGCGCTATGGTACAGAGTACAATAAAACAATAATTAAATTGGAGAAATGATATGACTGATAACTGGATTGCACCCTCTATTCTTTCTGCGGATTTCGCAAGACTAGGTGAAGAAGTAGATAATGTATTAGCATCAGGCGCAGATGTTGTGCATTTTGATGTAATGGATAATCACTTTGTACCTAATTTAACTATTGGGCCATTGGTTTGTGAGGCTCTCAGAAAGCATGGAGTCACTGCACCTATTGATGTTCATCTAATGGTACAACCTGTTGACCGCATTATTCCTGATTTTGCAAAAGCAGGGGCGAGCATGATTACTTTTCATCCTGAAGCTTCAACGCATATCGATAGAACTTTACAAATGGTTCGTGATCTAGGTTGTAAATCAGGCCTAACATTTAATCCGGCTACGCCATTACATTATCTTGATTACGTAATGGATAAAGTCGATATTATTTTATTAATGTCAGTTAACCCTGGCTTTGGTGGACAATCCTTTATTCCTGCAACACTGGACAAACTGCGTGAAGCAAGAAAGAGAATTGATGATAGCGGCTATGATATTCGTCTGGAAATTGACGGTGGCGTAAAAGTTGATAATATCCGTGAAATTAAAGCAGCGGGAGCAGATATGTTTGTTGCCGGATCTGCTATTTTTAGTCAACCGAATTATAAAACGGTTATTGACGAAATGCGTGCTGAATTAGCAAAAGCTTAAGCTTGAGATAAATTAGATAGGCAGGCTGGGTAAAGCGTAGCGTACCCAGCTTCTTCCTGTTTTAAATGTTACGTAAACGGTTAGGAAAATAGACGCATGACACAAGATGAAAGCAAACGTAAAGCTGCAGAAGCGGCTTTACCCTATATTAAAGACGTTTCTATATTAGGCGTAGGAACAGGTTCTACTGTAAATCATTTTATTGATTGCCTGGCGGACTTTAACTTAACAAAAGATATTCAAGGTGCCGTTTCAAGCTCAATTGCTACCACAGAAAGATTGAAAAAAATTGGTATTCCAGTGATGGAATTAAGCGAGTCAGGTAATCTGGATGTCTATGTAGATGGTGCAGATGAAGTAAATCCACTAAAACAACTTATTAAGGGTGGCGGTGGCGCTTTAACTCGTGAAAAGATCATTGCTGGAGCAAGCAAGCAGTTTGTTTGTATCGTTGACGCAAGCAAAGTGGTTAAAGTTTTAGGTCATTTCCCACTTCCTATCGAAGTCATCCCAATGGCACGTAGTTATGTAGCGCGCGAAGTGGTTAAATTAGGTGGACAACCTATCTGGCGTGAAAATTATATTACTGATAACGGTTGTGAAATTATTGATGTACATAATATGGAGATTGCCGAGCCATTAGCCATGGAAAGATTAATCAATAATCTTGCAGGTGTTGTTTCAGTCGGTATTTTCGGCTTAAGACCGGCTGATGTAGTGCTGATTGCAAAAGAGTCTGGTGTAGAGACTATGTAATATCAAGATTTATCTTTCTACCAATATGTAGAATACTCTAGATAAGAAAGGGGGCTGGGTTGTATTATAAAATATGCAAGCCAGCCCTTTTTTCGTTTAATAGCATCGTTTTAAGCATTGAGTCCGGAAGTATGGACAGATGGAATAATATGCTGTCCCAAAGGGTTAACGACAGAATTTATATAAACATGTCTGTTGACCTTTAATTTCCAGCTTGTTCTGGTAAATCCAGACCTTGCGTAATGGTTTAATAACACGAACTGTCAACTCTTGTTCCGGCCCTATGCGCTAAGCTGCCTTGATTGAACCAGGATTTTAGCGTTTTCAAGGGCCAAGTTATGCATAAGTAAAAAATAGCATTTATCAGAAATGTAATTTGTATTTGACCCTGATTATTTGGACCCATAAAAAAACAAAACCGAGGGTTTTTATATACAACCTCAGTTACTTGATTAGCCCGTGTTACGCAAACCAGCCGCAATGGCATTGATGCTGTTAAGAAGCTCAGGCAACCAGAGCGCTTTTTCTTCTTCGGAACTTTGTTCTGACTTGTAGCGTCTTAACAGAGCAATTTGTATATTATTTAGAGGCACAAGATAGGGATTTCGTCGGCTAAGTGAAAGTGCAATGCTAGGTGTGTCTGCCATTAAAGCCTGGTTACAACTGATTTCAAGAATGCGTTGTTCTGCACGCTTGTATTCATCAGCAATCAGGGTATAAACCGTTTGTGCAACTTGCTGGTTCTGTCCAAGCAGACTGTATTGCGCGCCGATATCGAGATCAGTTTTGGTTAGCGCCATCTGGATATTGCTGACCAAAGCTCTAAAGAATGGCCAGTTCTGATACATCTCTTTGAGTTGTGCATCACCGTGCTGTTTAATCCAGTTATCTAAAGCATACCCCGTGCCTTGCCAGGCTGGGAATGTTAGTCGCGCTTGAGCCCAGCCAAAGATCCATGGAATGGCTCGGATTGAGGATTTAGATAAATTCCCCTTTTTACGGTGTGACGGGCGAGAACCAATGTTCAATAATCCAATCTCGGTCACCGGCGTTGCTTCATAGAAGAAGTTAAAGAACCCTTCTGTATCGTCGGTCAGTTTTCTAAAACAGGCTTCGCCATCTTTCGCCAGTTTTTGCATGATCTCAAAGTACTCAGGGTTATCCTGCACTTGACTCTGTACAACTCCTCTACTGGCTTTCATAAGGCCAGTTACACCCAGTGAGAGTTCATACATTGCTGTTTCAGTATTACTATATTTGTTGGACAGTACTTCACCCTGTTCGGTGAATTTAATGGAGCCGCGCACAGTTCCTGTCGGTTGCGACAGGATGGCAAAGTGTGTTGGCCCGCCACCACGGCCAACGGTTCCACCACGCCCGTGAAATAAACGACAATCTACTCCGTGCTCATCAGCTAATACCATGATTTGCTGCTGCGCCACGTAGAGTCCCCAGGCAGAGGATAAGTTACCACCATCTTTTGCCGAATCAGAGTAGCCGAGCATGATTTCCTGCTGGTTACCCGATGCTTCAAGCAGAGCCTTGTAGGTGCTGTTCTCAAATAATGCCTGTGTTACCGGCACAATATGCTCTAAATCGACGATGGTTTCAAATAGCGGCGCAATTTGAATATCGCAATAAGGTTTTCCCGCGTTATAACCTGCCAGGCCTACCTGATGTGCTAAAAACAACACTTCCATAATATGGCTAGCTTCATGTGTCATTGAAATAACGTAGTTATTAAAGGCCTTATCACTGATGTCTTTACGCATCTCACGAACAACGTTAAATACCTCTAAAACTTCTTTGGTCATATCATCAAGAGCGAGGTGTTGAATGTCGATGATGGTTGCAGATGCAACATGTTGGGCAAGAATAACCAGTTTTTCTTTTTCGCTCAGGCTTTTGTAAGCGACACCTAGATGCGAAAAAAGGTCAGCGACCGCTTCGGTATGTACAGTAGATTCCTGGCGAATATCTAAACGCATCAGATAGAAGCCAAAGGTCTTAACCAGGCGAATCAAATCCTTTAATTCTGCATTTGCTACATTTTCATCGCCATGACTGCATAGGGAGTGATGAATCAATTTCAGGTCATCCAGGAAGTCAGATTCAGTGTGATAGGCAAAGAGGCTTTTATCGATTGGGGCATCGTCAATACGTGCTTCAAGATATTCGATATTCTGCTGTAGTTTGCCGTGTATCAGGGCCAGTAATCGACGGTATGGCTCATCTTTAAATCGCTCAGGACGTTTTTTAAAAACAGCGGCAATTAAATTAATATCTGCGCTATCTGAGCGCTTAATCACGTCTGGTGAAATACGACTGATAAAGCGCGAGTGCGTGAGTTTGGAACCCAGATCAAGAACCCGTTGCTGATATTCATAGATTACGGCCCGAGACTGTAACAGTAGGGCCTGAACTGTTGTGTTATGCGTTACAAATGGATTACCGTCTCTATCTCCGCCTATCCATGAACCAAAGGTCAGGAAGTTGGGTGTTTCAATGCTATCGTCAGGGTAGTGTTTAGCAATTGCACGTTCCATGTAGCGATAAACCTCTGGAACGGCATCAAATAACGACTGACGAAAGTAGTATATTCCGTTACGAATTTCATCTTCCACAGTTGGTTTTTGGCGACGCACTTCATCGGTCTGCCAAAGCACTTGAATTTGCATCTCAAGCATTTGATAAATGGAATCTTTTACATATTTATTATTGTAAGTATCCGCTTCATTTAAGGCGCCTATGTCGAGGAATATTCTTCTTAAGTTATCCATCACTGCGCGTCGTTTTGATTCTGTTGGGTGGGCAGTGAAGACAGGAATATAGTGTAATTTGTTTAATAGCGTCTGCACCTGTCCAGCATCCAGGCCTTGTGCTTTGAGTTCACCTACGGTGTTGAGCACAGAACCCGTCCAGAAAGGTCCTTCTGACTTAAGCTGGCTTTGTCTTTCGTGATACTGATGTTCTTCTTCTGCCAGATTGACTAAACTAAAATATAAGTTGAACGCGCGAATAATCGGTGCAAGTTCTTTTGCCGATTGAGATTCGATAAATTCGGTGAGTTCAGCTTGTAATACTGGATTTTCTGCTTGCTGAAGTTGCAAGTAACCAGTACGTAGCTTTTCTACAGCATCAAAAGCGGGCTCGCCAACTTGTGATTTAATTACATTACCCAGAATAATGCCTAGTAATTTAATACGTGCTCTGAGTTGCTTATCTCGAATTTCAGTGTCTGCGGCTATGCTGTTTTTAATAGCGGTTATGGCAGTGTCAACCTCTGTAGAAGGTTGATTACTCTTAGCTGCGCTGGATGGCAAAGTCTCGTTTTCTATATTCATGTGTTTACCTGTATGTCCGGCAAGTACGCCGAAAGGATCAATTAAAATTACTGGTTTAACGTTACTATTTTGGCCGTCATTTAGCTAGCTGATTACAAATAACTCTCAGAGGCTCATGAGTGTTCCCCTTAAGACATAAGATAGCAAGGAATCATCCCGCAATCCAGCACTCTATAGCTCAACAAGACGTGTATCTGCGTATTTTACAAAAAAGGCTGCCAGCAAAGAAAAAATTAGTATCTGACCCGAATAGCACTTACTTAAATACATTTTCAATATAAAACAGTCAGATAGAGAATTTTCTTAAATATTTTTCTAAGTTAATTAAAGGACATCGCCATCTAATTACTACATGAGAACCTCAAAAACTTAATATCCCAAATAACTAGACCATCCTAACTATTTATTTTTGATTATTATTCTTGTTATACTTCGCGCGGTGACGGTTGCGGATTTTATAGCGAGTTGATTTTGGTCGAGAGCAAGGCGCTGAAACAGGCGCATAGCAAGCTAAGTAACTGTTTCAGCAACGCAGCTATCGGCAAAAATCGGCCGCCAGAAAACCGCAACCATGGCCATGCGAAGTATAAGTAAGTGGCATTCGTATCTGAACCTAATTATTTTATTTGGCCATCGGCAACTCCTCCCTTTGATGGCTTATTTTACCAAATTACGGGATTTTGTTAGGTTTTTCTACAGCTTGAACAGCAGGCTAAGGGGTGACCCCAATTATTATCCCGTTTATTGGTCTACCCACTGATACATGTTTACCAATGGGCGATCACCAGCGTTGTCGCCAGAAGTATCAATATCATGCTATACAAACGATAATCTTGCCACCCGCCAAGGTCTGCCTGCGGTCCTGTAGAGTCATGATGGAAGGTGAACTCCTTCACCTGCTGCTCGTGCGGAGGTGCCGACAAAAAGCTGACAGCAACAAAGATAATTCCAGAGATCAGCGCCAGCACGCCAGCGATAATCGTAAAATGTAGTGTCAGGATATCCAGCAATGAAAGCACAAAAAACACTGCCGAAACTGCATGCCCGCCCGCCAGGGTAACAATAGCGCCGGTCGCACTCGCGCGTCGCCAGAATAGCCCGAGAATGAATACTGCCACGACAGGAGAAACCAGGTAAGCCAACGCGGACTGCAGGTAATGAAAAAGCCAGGGGAAATGATTGATGAAGGGTGATATCGTTGCCGCTAGCAACATAAACAACACAATAAAGCTTCGTCCGACCCAAACAGTTTTCTGTGCTGACCAGCCACGTTTTTCAGGCTGCACAAAATCCATGGTTATCAAGGTCGATGCACTGTTGAGCGTTGAATCAATACTGGACATGATGGCAGCCAGCAAACCGGCCATGACCAGGCCCACCAGCCCGGCAGGCAATAGTTTCGTTACCAGCATAGGAAACACCGCATCAGCGTTATCCAGCGCAGGCAGAAACATGCCTGCCATCACCCCCGGCAAAACCATAATATAGAGCACGGTCAGCTTCAGAAAACCAGCGAACAGTGCGCCCCACCGTGCGTGTGCAATACTGCGTGCGCCCAGCACGCGTTGTACAATGAACTGGTTAGTGCACCAGAAATAGAAGCCCAGTATCGGCACACCGACAAGTGTGCCCAGCCACGGCAGATTGGGATCATCAAGCGGTAATATCAGCGACAGTTTCTGCGGCGGTGTCGAGGCTACCACACTGGCCCAGGAAAAATCCACTTGTGCAAAACTCAGGTAACTCACCGTGCACGCACCAATCAGCAGAACTGCGGCCTGTATCACATCGGTATAGACTACAGCGGCAAGCCCGCCCGCGGCCGTGTACAGACCGGAGACAAGCGCGAGGCAGAGACAGGTAGTAAACAAATCCAGCTCGGGGTAAAACACTTTCAGCACTATGGCTCCGGCAAACAGTGTTCCGGCACTATCGACCACGATATTCGAGAACAGGGTCAACGCTGAAAAATAGAGTCGCGAACGTCTGTCAAAACGCCGTTCGAGAAACTCAGGTACCGTGGTGATCCTGGCGTTGAGATAAGATGGAATAATGAAAATCGCAAAGAACACCAGTATGAATGCCGCCATCCATTCGTAGTTAGAGACAGCAATACCCCAGGTATAGGCTGCACCGGAGAGGCCCACCAGTGTTGTGCTGGAGATATTGGAGGCAAACAGTGAAAACCCGATAGGCATCCAGCCCAGCCTGCGCCCCGCAAGAAATAGCTCTTCACCACTATGTGTGCGCTTCGCCATGCGCAGGCCGATGTATAACACCAGGATAAAATAAACCCCGATGACAGCGAGATCCAGCGTGCTAAGAGCGGGAGCAGACAAACTGATTATCTACTAGCATTAATTGTCATGGGACATAGATTACACAAACAGTCGCGCAGGCGTCAAGTTATAAGCTGATAATGATGGGGAGCATTGATTGACATCGCGCCAGTGGGAATTAAAGTGGGCTAACCCTTGTAATCGCGTTAGCTCATATTGACTTTATTGTGAAAACTTAAGAGGATGCAAACGCCTAAATATGTGGCGCTGGCGCGATAGCGAACTGCATGATTTTCTTGTTTTTTTTCAGTCGCATATAGCAACTAATCTAGACCCTATCCTTCTTTTTTTTAGACGGGAACTAGCCTAATCATCAGCGCATATCATCGATAATCGCTTTGATTTGTTCCAATAGCTGGCGCTGTTGTTCCGATGAAAGCGATTTAAAATCGTTTTCAAAATCGGCCAAACTATAGGTCGACTGATTAGCGTCTTTACCCGATAAAGTAACACCACAGTCATCCAGCACCTGTTGAATAGGTTGCTCGGCACCCTCTAAAGATATCAGGCTGGTCAATACCGTTCTAATCATAGTATGGACGCGGATAAAAATTGACTGGCCATTCAGCATGTCCTGAACGATTTTATCGACATTCTCATCAGTATAGCCGTGCCGCTTATCAGTATCCCCTTGCAGCGTAATAGTGACGGGTGTCCTTTTATCGATTTGATATTCAAATTCAAAAGCCCTGTCCTTCGAAGCCAGCAAGCTGATGGCATCCAGTGTAAACAGCAACTTATTCTCTTTACACTCAATCGCTATCCTGAGCCTGTCATACAAACCACGCTGTGGTAAAGGCGAACGCGCCAGCGTATATTTAACGTTATTCAACTTGTCCCATTCATGATGGAAAGTCCAGGAATTCATCTCCTGTCGTGTTTCCGCAACTACGCTAGTCGCTGAAGCCATTAAGAAAATACCCATAACTCTGCCGAGTCGAGAATGCTGTACGCGATTATGCTTCATGATACACTTCCAATTTAAACTAATTTACAAATTCTCCGGCTTAATCCGCTGATCACTTTCACCGTCCCATCACTCTTTTACCCAAGTCAAAGAGTCAAAGCTGTTGATTTCTAAAACTTTCACTCTTCCTATCTCCGCCATGATGCCCTTTAATAGGAGTCCGGCCTATCAAGCGTTCAATACGATCACAAAACTGCTCATCACCCACTACATTACCCTTTTCTGCGCTATCATAAAATCTCTTAATCACATTCTCATGCAGTCGACCTTTAAATAGTTGCTTATAAGCCAATAGGCGTGCCTCTTTTATTTGAGCCAATGCATTATATTGCGCGTGCGGAGTGACTAGCTCATCGACTATTCCGAAGGCATTATGAGAATAGCTTGACCAATGGTAATCCTCTAGCGACTCAACGATCCCGGCTCTGACCGGATTTTCTTCAATATACCGATAACATGTCAACAAATAATGTTCACTATCAATAAGCGAAGACTTAAACCGACCTTCCCATAATGTTCCAGAGCGACCATACTCTTCATTCACATAGCCAACATAACGCCGCCCAATTGATTGCATCAAGCCTGATAACGCTTTGACGCTATGCGGTGTAAGTAAAAGATGAAAGTGATTGGGCATCAGTACATAAGCATGCAGATTACAATCATACTGTTTCAGCGATGCCTTTAAATCACTCAAAAAACGGAAATAATCTTCTTCACGTTGAAAGATAGCTTGACGATTATTGCCCCGATGCATGATATGTATAGGTTCGTCTGGAATAACAATTCTGGGTAATCTAGCCATAAAATACTATTTTATAGAAGGAAAACTGTATCCTAACCTGACTGATAGGTAATATCAAGAACTGCGACCCCTTGGTTCCCGGAACCTGACACTAGGGGTTTTATACAAAGCCATTCTCGTTGATAAGGAAAGTTATCTTCTTGAACTCGCTCGTTACGCTGTGCTTAATCCACTTCGGGTAAAAGGCATGGTACATAATATTGAGGATTGGTCCTGGAGTAATTGCCTATCCATGATTGACAAAGGGAATACATTCGACTGGTTGACAACCGATTGGATTTTATCTCAATTTGGAGGAGGCAGAGAGCAAGCTATGCGTAGATATCAGCAATTCGTGCTCGAAGGTGTTGGTCGTATCGGATATGCAGGGTAAGATTGGAAAAAAACAAAATAATGGGAATATCCCTAAAAAGCAGAAGCGCGCTGTTGCCAAATCATTACCAGAGATTGAACAGAATGCTGTGGATAGAAATTCAGCGATACAGACAGCTTATGCGACAGGCGTCTATAGCCAACGTGAAATTGGCGAGTTTTTTAATTTACACTCTAGCACAGTGGATGTTATTGTAAGACGTGCAAGTAATTCGTAATTCGGGACCTGAATATCCCGTTGGGCTTTGTGACCCCGTTAGGCTGTTAGCTCGCAATATATACCGCTGTTCTGATTGGGCTAAATGTGCGGACGCATAAAAGACCGATTATTAAAAATAATAAGAACAAAAAGCTGTACTATACTTTGACTAAATCACCATTATGGTGACATTATGGAAATTTTATGGCAAGATACAATTTGGAAGAATTTCAAACATTAGTTTTGTCATCAAAGATGGAGTTTCTAAATGTTCGAAGAACAACTACCAATTTAGACAAGCTTGATTGGGATAATAATAAATTAAAGAAAATGCTTTGCGGAATGAGTTCCGCTGATTTTCAAAAAACTGTTAAAAATTGCAAAATCAATGACTGTCGTAGTGCGGATTATATTGACGCAGATCAATATGAAGTTCATTGGGATGAAGATGCCTGTATTAGGCGTGACCGCAACGACTTTGCAAGGTCGACTGTCTCGCTATCGCTAAAAATTGCAATTATTATTTTAGATGATGGTGAACAAGCTGGACTTGTTACATTTCATCTATCTGGATCACCCAACTGAAAATGAAAAATTCAACACTAACGACAAAAAAAACCTGCCCAAAATGTGGCGATACACACCCTACGGTCATTGTATTTAGCGATACAGTTGATTTTAGAAATATAGAATTAGATGTAGAGGGTCTTGAAGAGTCAAAATGTAATAACTGTAATTTTAAATGGACATCAAAAAAGCAACATAACCATAATGAGTCAATGATTCGGAGTACTTATTCTCAAGTTCGAGACAAATTACGCAAGGATCATGGGCTTCTCCTTGGGCCAGAGATTGCTGATACACGCCGAAAACTTAGACTTAATCAAAGAGAGGCCGCAGTGGTCTTTGGCGGTGGGTACAACGCTTTTAATAAATATGAATCTGGAGAGGTATTACAAAGCTTAGCAATGGATCGCTTGTTAAGACTTACAGCCGCTGTTGGAATACCTGCTGTAAACTTTTTAAAAAACCTCACCGAATCACCAGTTTACATTATAACCCTAAAAGATATAAATGATTCTGGATCACTTATATCGATCAAAAGCACATCTATCCCTGGTTTAACCATTGAAACCACTGGAAGTGGCGACCCAGACATACATTTTATCTATCAAACGACTAATTTAGACACAAAAACTAACTTGTTATCTAACAATAATAATTATTTAAATTAATCATATATGAAATTTAATTTCCTGATAGCAGAAGAAATAAGACCCGAAGCGACTGGTAAATTCACAATACTAGGGCTTTTCCCTGACTCAATAATTATTGTTCCGCCTCAAGAAAATGGGAATGCAGCAGGTCGCACTCCCCAGCAGATTGAACGCCTTGCTATTCTAATCACCGCTAGTGACATTCCTATCAGTGAACACAAACATACCATTAAAGGAATAATAACCCCCCCAAATGGTGATCAGAATGTGATTAAATTCGATTTAGGGCAAAAGGTTTTCGAAAAAGGGAAAAGCCATAATTTCATAGTACAGTTAAAACCTTTCACTATACAAGGACTAGGAAAGTATGAAGTGAGTCTAGTCATAGACAATCAGGCCCATAACTTTCAGTTTAGCATTTTAGATAAAATATCTTAATTAAGGTATAAATAAACAACCCTATTAAATACCCGCATCTGTGCGGGTATTTTTTTGTCTAAAATCCGCACTCTACAATTTCAATTTACGGGGTCCGATTTCAATTTACGGGGTCCGGTCTTTGATTTATGATTTTTTATATCTTCCTCTCGCGTCAATAGTGAAGTATTTATCATAAATCAAAGACCGGACCCCGTTTTGCGTTTCGCCCTCAAATAACAACAGAGCTTAACAAGTGACTCTAAGCGACCACCTTCGGTGGTGCATGAGTCGGGCGTTAGTAGCCAATAATCAAAAACTTGTCATATGAGTAATTTAGGTATATGTTTTACTCATGCATGATTTTGAGTACGACAATATTAAAAGGGCTTCAAATCTAAAAAAGCATGGTATTGATTTTGTTGCAGCTAAAGAGTTATGGGTTGACTCTGAACTTATTGAGCTACAGGTAAAGTCAGAAGATGAGCCACGTTTTTTAGTAATTGGTCTCATTGCTAATAAGCATTGGTCAGCTGTGATAACTTATCCTGGTAGAAGTATAAGAATAATTTCGGTCAGGCGCTGCCGTAAAAAAGACGTAAAACTTTATGAAAGCTAAGAACTTTGATAAAAAATTTGATGATAACAAACAAGACATTATTGATGATCTTGATTTATCTACTATCAGTCGTCCAAATCAAAAACAAAAAAGAATCAATGTAGATTTTCCTGCTTGGGTAATTGACTCACTGGATAAAGAAGCAGGTCGTATTGGTGTAACACGTCAGTCTATAATTAAACTTTGGCTGGTCGAGCGACTCGAAGAAAGAGCGACTAACAAGGCGCATTAAGGGCCGTAGGATGTGCTGAACAGCGTGAAGCGCATCGTTCGCGATTGGTGCGGTTCGTGAACCCTCCTACGCCTGCTTTTGGCCATTTCAGCCGATCAATCATGAAGAGGCGGTAGGATTGTTTAGACTTCGGAGTTTTGTCAGTGTTTTGCTCTCTGCTGCATTGTTGCTACTGTTGCAAAGCTGCAGTAGCCCGTCATTGTTCATTGCCAACACGTTGGCAGAGCTCGATGATTATCGTCTGCACACGGATATTACCTATGGCAATTTACCCGAGCAACGACTCGATCTTTATATACCGGCAAACAACTCTTATAAAGTGAAATCACCGCCAGTCGTTGTATTTTTTTACGGCGGTTGTTGGGGGGCATGTCTATCGCATTTCAAAGCTGATTACGCTTTTGTCGCGCAGGCATTTACGACCCTGGGTTATATCGTCGTCATAGCGGATTACCGCCACTATCCCCAAGCACTGTATGGGGACATCATGCACGATGCTGCCTGTGCCATCTCCTGGGTGCAACAGCATAGTGCCGAATACGGAGGTGATAGCACGCGCATTGTGCTCGCTGGACATTCCGCAGGAGCACATATGGCTGTGATGCTCACGCTGGACGAAAGTCGGCTGCCTGCCAACACCCGAAAAATGATCAAGGGCTTTATCGGCTTCGCTGGGCCATATGACTTTTTGCCATTTACCGAGGAATATCAACCCGTTTTGTTCGGCCCCGAATCAGACTATCCGAAATCTCAACCCGTCAACTACGTTGATGGTAACGAACCGCCGCTGTTATTACTTTATGGAAATGATGATACCCGGGTAAAACCGGCGAACATCGAAGGACTGACCCGCGTCGCGTTGCAGGCTGGTGCGGATGTGGAACCACATCGTTACGATGGCATCGATCACACGGGCATTATCGCCGCGCTGTCACGGCCATTGCGTAACAGTAGACCAGTCATGGGCGATATCCGTCGATTCTTGCAAAGGGTGGCTCCCATTCAGTGACTAATGACTAATCAAGAGACCGGGTTTTTGAGGTTAAGAGACACGAAAATCTTCAAAAGCAAAGGGGGTTCCTATGGTTTATAAACGCAAGTTGACGTGACTTAGCCTCGAAATTATTTTACCTAAGCAGGGTGACAAAGTACCTCTTTTGGAAGTCCCCATTCTATGACGCGCATGACAAGTGTCATAGAGCTGCTTCGGGGTTGTAAAGCATGGCATGCTGGACATGGGGAATAATCGGCAACTCGGGAGATCCTGAATTGTCTTTCACAGAAGAGAGTAGGTTGAACAAGTGATAATAAAACAAGAACAACCGAAGCGACTCAGGAAGTCGGATGGTGGCATATTACCTATGAAAGAATGTAATGTTACTGGAGGAAAGGCCATCACGACAACAACAGCGGCGCAAGGACACAGATGTCATGCACAGAAATGAAGAAAACGTGCCAACAAAATTGCAACGCATAGTCAAGAAGGCTAGCGCATACAAGGGTAGCCAATTCACCAGCCTGTATCACCTGATGAATAAAGAACTCTTGCTGGAATGCTTCACGCAGCTCAAAGGAAAAGCCGCGTCAGGCATAGACAATATCACCAAAGAACATTAAAAGCACCACTGGTAGCGGCATTACTGGCTGACCCCTTGGTATATACCTATTTAAAAAGAATTCTTTGCACCGGTTACTGAACCTGAATGATAGCAGGTGGTGTCCAGCTGCCTTTGCCGACAGGAAGGATGGAGGGTGCTTCCACTTTGGGCCAGTAAAGACGCATAGCCAAATAGATCGGTCCGTCCGGTGCTGGGAGCCAGTTGGCCTCCTTGGCCTTTCCAGGTGAGTCTTTCTGAATATAGAGCGTCAATGAACCATCTGCGTTTTTTTTCATATTCGGCAACATGGATGAATTGATAAGGTAACGATTGATAGGATTCTTGATCAGGAATTGTGTCTTGCCGTTGTACATTGTCACCGACCAGAAGGCATTTACGGGCGGTTGCTGGTTTGCAGGGAATGTCAGCGTATAGTTGTGCTTGCTGCCATCAAGAGTTTTACCGCTTGCATCTACTCGTGTCATAGGATACGTGGCTTCCAGTGCATCGATCCCGAATATGTCTGCTCTGACAGCAGCGGCTCGCTTCAGCCAATTGCCGTTATAGAAAGCTCGATCACCAAAGAGTGAACCGAGCGTCCAACCGTTTATATTTTTCATTCCGATCGCTAGAAAATTATTTATTTTTTGGTCGCCATTTTTCATAGCCTGTATGACGTCTGCTTTATGTTCCAGCGAAAGATCATTGAATTCGAAAGTTTTGCCCTGGCCGACTCCTATTTTGGAGAGCCTGGCACGGATTGCTTTGTTTTCTGGCGTCAATGGCACAAACTGGAGAGCAGCATCCAGGTATGTGTAGAAGTTTTCTTTGATGCCCTTGGTCGTGGCCGGAAGGAAATTAATTTTTGCTGCTTCGGGCGGTGGAGGCTGTTTCATGAATGTAGACAGCGGCTGTGCTTTGTATCCAGCCTGTATTTTTACTACATTTGGCATGTCCTCAGCATTGACAAGCTGGGTGCGAAATACGGTCAGCGAGAAGGGTGTCGATGATTGGAAAACCTTTTTGATTCCTGCTGGTGTCTCACCTTTCCAGTTGGGACCAGCAACGAGATAATCGCCCGAATCTACTCCAGTTGTGCGGCTACCGATATAGCCATAGTTGTAAGTGTTACCGTCTACAAATTGTACCGAGTAGTAGTGCTCTTTTGGCACTGCAGGTACTGAAATCACCATGGGTTCCGCGCGCAAGTCCAGCCAAAGCATCGAATATGGCGTGTCACTATTGGGGGTGGCTATGGTAGTGTTTTCGTAGGTAAAGACCTGAGAATCGCTGTAAATTTTGTTATACGACTCCTGGTACTGCCCTGAATCCTTGTCAAGGGTAAATTCACTCATAACAGCATAGTTCATCACGATTGGCAGACCGTAGATAAAACCCTCCTCAGCAATATCTTTGATATCTGCAAGATCAGGAGTATCTGTAGGTTCAGGAGTGTCTGAAGGTTCAGCGATATCTGCAAGTTTTGCTTGGGCAAGTTCCACCTGGGCAAGTTCCGCCCGGGCAATCTTTAACTTCAGGTTCGTTATTTCAGTTGCAAGAGCTGAATCTCTTTTCGTGCTACAGCCGCTGAGTATAGTTATAAGGGCTGCTAGTACCAAGACATTGATAATATATAGTTTGTTGTTCATGATATTTCCTTAAATCATTAATAAGCTGTTTCGTAGAGCAAGCCTTACCTGATATATAAGGATTGAGTGATAGGTTAGTTGAAGTTTCCCCGTTTTTAAAGCCGAGAAACATTAACAAGATCTAATTTTCTAAAATATTGACATATACTAATATTGTATTTAATATTTCTTTAGAAACAATGACTTAATAGTAAATAAGGCTATATTTTGTAGTATGGTAAACAGTGCTAACCCATTGATTATGGATGCAAAAAAGCCTTGTTCATGTTCATTCTACGCGATCTTCTCTCACCACTCAAAACTCATTTTTCAGACACCCAGCTTGGCAAAGAACGGGCTACGTTATTCATCTATACGTTACTAGCGGTGATGGTACCCTTTACGTCATCCATGAGCTCAAATTTATGGTGTAGTTTGGTTTCTTTGTTTGGACTCGATATCCGTCAGAAACGATTTTACACCTTTATAGAAAAATGTAGAAAAAGGGGTCAGAGCCTGAGGTATCCCCACGAATTTAGACCGCCTCCAGCTTCT
>CAYWLM010000011.1:0-43808 GCA_964459125.1 uncultured Methylomonas sp.
TGCATAGCAAGTTTGATATCATGAATATGCGACAGGTTGGTTGACATTTAGCGTTTGAAACATGGTAGAAAAAATATTCAGGAAAAAATCAATCATAAATCACCCTTTTTGTGCAAGCGCCCAATGCGCGGATTGCTGTTTTGATAGCAACAGCCTGGACTTTATATTAGAGTATTATGAAATGGTTATCAGTGACTATGTCACATAAGTTTATTTTTTTACTGGGTTATTTATAATTACTTACATTTCGGGAGATTTAATATGGCAGCAACACCTTCAAATATGATGCCTTTAGGCACAATAGCACCTGAGTTTAGTTTACTTGATACGATGTCTGGGAAAGAGCTAAGTCTTTCCAGTTTAAAGGGAAGCAAAGGAACCTTGGTGATGTTTATCTGCAACCATTGTCCTTATGTGCTGCATATTAAAGATCAGTTGTGTGCTATTGCGCAGCAATATGCACAGCAGGGGATTAGTACTATTGCGATTAGCGCCAATGATATAGTGAATTATCCGATGGATGCCCCCGATAAGATGCAGGTATTAATGGCAGAATGGGGAAACCCGTTTGCGGCTTATTTATTTGATCAGACACAAGCGGTGGCAAAAGCGTATTTAGCCGCCTGTACGCCAGATCTTTATTTATTTGATAAGAATTTAGCCTGTGTCTATCATGGGCGACTGGATGCGGCAACACCAAAGAATAATGCTCCCTTAACGGGAGAAGATCTGCGTAATGCCTTAGATGCCTTGTTAGCGGGAAAACCTGCTATTGAGGATCAAGTCCCTAGCATAGGTTGTAATATTAAGTGGAAATCTTAATTAGTGCGGGTCGTGGCTTTTGTCCGCTTATGTTATTAAGTTGGGTTGAAGCCACAACCTGCGCATTATTTAGTTATTTGATATCTTCTGGGCGGCAATCACCTGGACAGAGAACTTTACCCATTGGGCGTAGAAAGGTGTAGGTGGCGGGGACGACAATAAAAACATCGGCCACCCGCGCAAAGGCATCATGTGGTGGCGCGATTGAGCTTAATGCAGTGATCGGTGACATGGCGATAAATAATGCCGTACCTGCAACAGTTGTCGCTAGACCTATAGGACGGAATATTAGCAGGTCGAAGGGTACAAAAAGAGGGTTGTAATCAGAGGCCTCAGTAGTCTTTTTTGCAGAATTTTCTTTGGCTTGTAGCTGCTGGGTAAAGAAGCAGCAGCAGAACAGGCTAAGTAGTAGATATTTTTTCATGATCATATTGGGTAAGATAAAAAAAGCGCTAGCTCAAGAGAAGTAGCGCTTTTTTGTGCCTGTAAGTGGATGCCTATAATGTTATGCTGTAAGTAGGGCTGATGACCTTAACTAACCTGTATAATCAGCAGGTTGAAGCCGTGCCCTACATCAGCTTAGTGCACGTCTTTCCAGTATTCCTTTTTTAGTAAGTAGGCGAGCACACCAAATATTAAGATAAAGAATAATACGTATTTGCCCATGCTTCGGCGCTCTAATTGCGTAGGTTCGCCAGCATAGACCAGGAAGTTGACAATGTCATTGACTGATTTATCGAATTCTTCGGCACTCATCGTGCCTGGTTCTTCGAGTACCAGTTCAGTGATAACTTCTTGACCATCAATTTTTTTGTAGACTGCTTTTTGCCTGCCTTGAAGCTTCCAGAGAGGGTTAGGCATACCCACATCAGGAAATATGGCATTGTTAACACCTAGAGGTCTTTTGGGGTCTATATAAAAGCCTTTGAGATAGCTATATAACCAGTCAGCGCCTCTGGAGCGGGCAATCAATGATAAATCAGGGGGTTGTATACTAAACCATTTTTTAGCATCATGTCCATTCATGGCGGTGAGCATTTTATTATAAATGCCAGCGCCTTTAGGGGCTACTTTATCTAGAATCTCTTGTTGATCTACTTCAAAATCATCAGCCAGGTTCAGGTAACGAATGTATTTAATTGAATGACAGCCTAAACAATATTGAACATAGAGATGAGCGCCATTTTCTAATGAAGCTTTATCCGTTAAATCAATATCTGCTGAGTCCAGTTCCATCCCGCCGGAAGCAAATACGCCTAGTGGCATCAAAAGTAATAGACAAGTTTGTAATAATTTTTTCATATTAGTCTAGGCTCCCTTTGAATTTTTTAACAAGATTGATCAATACATGTGCAATACCAGAAGCATCAGGTCGTTTATGTGTCACTGTATGTCCATTTTTATTTTCTACTACATCGTGAGTCATTGCAGAAAAAGTATTTTTTATACCAGGAATACGATCTTCAATACTAGGCTGCTCGTTTACTCGTTTGGGTAAAGGTTTGGTTTTTTCCCAGCGAGTATAAATTGGCATTAATAAGAAGAAACCAAAATAGATTGCAGTAAAAACCCGAGCCATCATGGTCGCACCAGCTGTAGGAGCCTGCATACCTAAATAACCTAGACCGATAAAGCTGATTACGAAGAGTAATATTGCTTTTTTGTAAATACCACCTCGATAGCGTATAGACCTTACTGGACTGCGATCTAACCAGGGCAGCAGGAATAATACGACAATTGCACCACCCATCGCGATGACACCGGCAAATTTATCAGGTATCGCTCTTAAAATTGCATAGAACGGAGTGAAATACCAGACAGGAGCGATGTGTTCAGGCGTGGCTAGCGGGTCTGCTGGTATAAAGTTGGCATGTTCCAGAAAGTAACCGCCCATTTCCGGCATATAGAATAGTACCGTAGCAAAGAAGAATAAAAAGACGGCAACACCGACGATGTCTTTTACTGTGTAATATGGGTGGAAAGGAATACCATCAACAGGGTGTCCCCAGGGGTCTTTGGATTCTTTGATTTCTATGCCGTCAGGGTTATTTGAGCCGACTTCATGCAAGGCAATAATATGCAGAAATACCAGCATGATTAAAATGAGTGGAATGGCAATAACATGGAAAGCAAAGAAGCGGTTTAAGGTCGCATCAGAGATGACATAGTCACCTCGTACCCATAGTGATAAATCGTCACCAATGACCGGAATAGCACTGAATAAAGAGATAATGACCTGTGCGCCCCAATAAGACATTTGTCCCCATGGAAGTAAATAACCCATAAAGGCTTCCGCCATTAACGCTAGAAAGATCAGCATACCAAACATCCAGATAAGCTCTCTGGGCTGTTTGTAGGAGCCGTATATTAGCCCACGGAACATGTGCAGGTAAACGACGATAAAAAAGGCTGAAGCACCGGTAGAATGCATATAACGCACTAACCAGCCCCAGGGTACTTCGCGCATGATATATTCGACCGAGTCGAATGCCAAACTTGCGTCTGGTTTATAGTTCATGGTCAGTAATATGCCTGTGACAAACTGGTTAACTAGAACCAGTAATGCCAGCGAACCAAAAAAATACCAGAAGTTGAAGTTTTTCGGCGCGTAATATTGCGCCATATGCTCATTCCACAATTTTGCCATTGGAAAGCGTTCTAGAAACCAGGCGCCACAATTTTCTAAGTGTCTATTTTTCATGCGCTAGCCTCCGAAGTATCTTCACCGATAATAATGCGCGTGTCTGTAATATAGCGGTGAGGCGGTACATCTAAATTAGTTGGAGCTGGAACGCCTCTGAATACGCGTCCTGCCAGGTCAAACCCTGAGCCATGACAAGGACAGAAAAATCCTCCCTTCCATTCAGGCCCTAAATCATTAGGAGCAATTTCGGGGCGGAAAGTCGGCGAACAACCAAGGTGCGTACATAAACCGACGGCAATAAAAATTTCTGGATTAATAGAACGAAATTGATTTTGACTTGATTCCGGCTGGTTAGATTCTAATGAGTTTGGATCAGCTAGTTTGGTGGTATCTGTTGCCAGGATTTCCAGCACGTCCGGGGTGCGGTTAAGAACCCAGACGGGTTTTCCGCGCCAAGCAGCGCGGATGAGTTGACCTGTTTCTATTTTACTAATATCAATTTCTACCGGTGCTCCTGCTGCTTTAGCCTTGGTGCTAGGCTGCATTTGCGCCAGAAATGGGACGGCAATATAGCCTGTACCCACAGCACCAACGACCGTTAAAGCCGTGGTTAGAAATTGGCGTTTTGAATTGTCGACGCCTTGTTCGCTCATGTATAACGCTCCTCGTTGTGTTTTTTAGCTTTTTCTTTATTATCGGCTCAATGTTACATCAGAGCCACAGTATTTTGAAGCTTGTTTTAATAATCTTTTATATTGCGCTTTTTAATGCCTTAATAAAAGCATTGTTTTCTTCTGGCTTGCCTATTGTTACCCTTAGACAATCATTAAGTAAGCCTTTTTGCGGAGACAGATTTTTTATTAAAATGCCTTGATTTTTTAAGGCGTTAAAAATATCTGTTGCCTTGTCTTTAGCTGTGCGGAAAAGAATAAAGTTTGCCGCACTCGGGCAGGGCTGGATATCTTTCATGGTAGTTAATTGCAGAAACATACGTGCACGTTCATTACACAGTATCTCGGTTTGTTCGGCAAACATTTCAGGATGAGTCAAAGCAAACTCTACACTGCATTGAGTAAGGGTATTGATATTGTAAGGTAATCTGGCCTTATTAAGCTGATTAATAATTGTACTATCTCCGACAATAAACCCTAAACGCAAACCTGCAAGGCCCAGTTTCGAAACCGTGCGCATAACTAATAAATTTTTATATCTTGTCAGTTGATCAATAAAGCTGAAATCGGTAAACGGGGCATAGGCTTCATCAATAATCACTAGACCCTTAGACTGCTGGATAATCTGTTCAATAGCGTTGCTATCAAATAAATTACCTGTCGGGTTATTAGGGTAGGCAAGAAAGATAATTTCCGGTTGCTGGCTTTTTATGCTTGCCAGGGTCAGGCTTAGATCCAGTTCAAAAGTATCAGCCTGTAAAGGTATGCCCTGATAATTCAGGCCTAAGCACTGAGCAATCTGTTTGTACATGACAAAACTTGGCTCTGGGGCCATGACCGTCGCATTGGCTGGTAAGGCCATTAGCAATAGCTGAATGATTTCGTCGGAACCGTTACCTAATAGAATGTCACTTTCAGCCGGAATCTGGTTGTATTCTTTTAGGCTGCGGCAAAGCGAGCTGGCTTCTGAGTCGGGGTAGCGATTGATTTCTGCCGCATGCATGACTTTTAGCCATTGTTTTTTAATCTCTTCTGGCCAGGTATAAGGATTTTCCATCGCATCAAGTTTAATATATCCCGTTGCATCGGCTACTTTGTAAGCAGTTAATGCCCGGATTTCAGGGCGAATTACTGTAGAGATAAGATCTTGTCCGGTCATGTTTTCGCGCGCTTTATTTAATCAACACGTTTGAAATGATGTACCCATACTGGTGCGGACTCATCCCATTCCATACCTGCATGCATCTTTAGAATCAGATTTTTATACATTTCCAGATTAGGATAGCCTTCAGCCTGCGCTTCAGCATCGGTCATATCACCAATGGTTTCTCTGGTTAAATCAGTAACAATAAATTGCTGACCTTCCAGTGTAAAGGTTTCATTTGGATAGGCGTAAACTCCATCACGACGTTGCTGGGTTTTTCTACCGCTCAGAGCGGCTTCGACTAATTTAGCGTGGGTAACCAGGCGTTCTATGCCACAGGTTTTTTCAGGTAGGTCGGTCATTTTGTTTTCTCTTGTTATTAGCTTTAGTTCTCACCGTTTCAGTGGGAATTCCTTCAGCAACACTCTGTGTACCATGACGCAGAGCACCATAAACTGCATTCCCGCGCTGGAGCATGGAAAGCAGATAAAATATTTATTTTAATCTGTATTCGGCAGAACGGGCATGTGCGGTCAAGCTTTCTCCTCGAGCTAATACTGAGGCTGTTTTACCCAGTGTATTGGCTCCTTCAGCAGAGCAGAATATCAGGCTGGAGCGTTTCTGGAAATCATAAACACCCAAGGGTGAAGAGAAGCGTGCTGTTCCTGATGTAGGCAGAACATGATTCGGTCCTGCACAGTAATCACCTAAAGCTTCTGCTGTATAGCGGCCCATAAAAATGGCGCCCGCATTACGGATATGTGTACATAGTGTTTCTGGGTCTTCCACTGATAATTCAAGATGTTCAGGCGCAATGGTATTGGCAACTGCTGCAGCCTCTTCTAATGAGGGGACTTTGATTAGTGCACCGCGTGCAGATAATGAGGCTTTAATAATCTCGGCGCGTTCCATTTCTGGTAGTAGTTTAGTTATGCTTTTAGCTACTGCTTCGAGAAAATCAGCATCATCAGATAATAAGATTGCCTGTGCATCTTCATCATGTTCTGCCTGAGAGAATAAGTCCATGGCAATCCAGTCCGGATTTGTTTTACCATCACAAATAATCAGTATTTCTGACGGACCGGCAATCATATCAATACCGACCTGACCAAACACCAGCTTTTTAGCAGTGGCAACATAAATATTTCCAGGGCCGACAATTTTTTCTACCGCAGGAATGGTTTCTGTTCCGTAGGCCAACGCTGCAACGGCTTGTGCGCCACCAATAGCAAATGTGCGGTCTACACCAGCTAAATAAGCTGCCGCTAAAACCAGCTCATTGGTGTGACCGTGAGGAGTAGGCACAACCATAATCAATTCCCGCACCCCTGCTACTTTCGCAGGGATAGCATTCATTAAAACAGAAGAAGGGTAGGCAGCTTTACCACCTGGCACATATAAGCCCGCGCGATCTATTGGTGTCACTTTTTGCCCAAGTATTGTGCCATCGGCTTCGGTGTATTGCCAGGATTCCATTTTTTGTTTTTCGGCATAGGCGCGGACACGTTTTGCTGCGGTTTTTAATGCTTCGGCTTTATCTTCAGGCAGGTTATCCCATGCGGCTTTTAATTGCGTTTGAGAGATTTCCATCTCGGATGACCTAGTAAAGGAGCATTGGTCAAATTGGTTGGTGTAATCAAGTACAGCCTGATCTCCCTTGTTGCGTACATTGGTAATAATATCTAAAACGCGCTGATGAATTTCGTGATCTGAACTTTCTTCAAAAGCGAGTAACTGTTGCAGTTGAGTCTGAAAATTTGCATCAGTACTATTTAGGCGTGAGATAGTTTGAGTCATAGTGATTTATCGTGCTGCAAGTGTTTTTTCGAATTGATCCAGTAAGGGCTGGATAATTTGGTGCTTCATTTTCATAGAAGCTTTATTAACCACTAGGCGTGAGCTGATATGCATAATCAGTTCACGCGGTTCCAGTCCATTGGCTCTTAAGGTATTGCCGGTATCGACGACATCGACAATGCAATCAGCCAGGCCGACTATAGGCGCAAGTTCCATCGCACCATAAAGTTTGATGATTTCAGCTTGTATGCCTTTGCTGGCAAAATAACGTTCTGCTGTTTTGACATATTTTGTTGCCACGCGTACCCGTCCAGAAATTTCAGGCGCATTGATAGGCGCTGCGGTCATCAGCTTGCAGCAGGCAATATTCAAGTCTATGGGTTCGTACAAATTATCTGAATCATGTTCAATCAGTACATCTTTACCTGCTATCCCTAGATCTGCCGCGCCATACTCGACAAAAGTCGGTACATCGGTAGCGCGTATGATAATGAGTTGTACATCAGCATGATTGGTTTTAAGAATAAGTTTGCGACTTGTTTTAGGGTCATCAATTGGAACGATATCGGCTTCTGCCAATAATGGCAGCGCTTCGTCGTATATTCTGCCTTTTGAAACGGCGATAGTTAACATGAATAAAAGCCTGTGTTATCTTGGGATGCGGCGAATGGTCGCGCCGAGTTGGGAAAGTTTTTCTTCAATATGATCATAACCCCGATCAATATGGTAGATACGATCAACCAGTGTTTCACCTTCAGCAACTAAGCCTGCAAGTACCAGGCTAGCTGAAGCACGTAAATCTGTTGCCATTACCGGAGCGGCAGTTAGCTTATCTACGCCGGTGCAAATTGCTGTATTGGACTCCAGTTTAATGTTGGCTCCCATACGTTGCATTTCCTGTACATGCATAAAACGGTTTTCGAAAACTGTTTCGGTGATGGTGCTAACACCTTCTGCAATTGCGTTCATCGCAGTAAATTGCGCCTGCATATCCGTTGGAAAAGCAGGGAAGGGAGCGGTACGAATTGATACCGCTTTAGGGCGTTTTCCCTGCATATCCAATTCAATCCAGTCTTCACCTGTGGTGATCTGTGCGCCTGCTTCGCTCAGTTTGTCGAGCACTGCATCCAATAATTTTGGCTGAACTTTGTTGAGTCTGATTTGTCCACGGGTCATAGCGGCGGCAACTAAATAAGTCCCTGCTTCAATGCGATCAGGTAAGACATTGTAATGCAAGCCCTCTACACCTAAGCGCTCTACGCCTTCAATTTCTAAAATATCCGTACCTATGCCGGTAATTTTTGCGCCCATTTTATTAAGGAAGTGCGCTAGGTCGTTAACTTCGGGTTCGCGAGCAGCATTTTCAATAATGGTTTTACCTTCGGCCAGTGTGGCGGCCATTAACAGGTTTTCGGTGCCGGTTACAGTGACCTGCTCTAACACCAGATGGCAGCCTTTTAAGCGCTTTGCTTTGGCATGAATATAACCATTTTCAACTTTAATATCAGCCCCCATTTTTTCCAGGCCATTTATGTGAATGTCAACTGGGCGAGCGCCAATAGCACAGCCGCCAGGAAGTGAAACATCGGCCTGACCAAAACGCGCTAATAATGGACCTAGAACTAAAATTGATGAACGCATGGTGCGTACTAGCTCATAAGGAGCTTCAAGCTTATTAATGGTGCTGCTATTTACTTCAATATTCAGTTTTTCATCTACGGATAACTCTACGCCCATACAGCCTAGTAATTCCATGGTCGTCGTAATATCATGTAAATGCGGGATGTTACCAATCAAAACAGGAGTATCGCTGAGCAAGGTTGCCGCTAAAATCGGGAGTGCAGCATTCTTGGCTCCCGAAACGATCAATGTACCAGTCAGTTGTTTACCGCCAGTAATGAGTAATTTATCCATGGTGTTTTATTTATTCTTGAGTGTAAATAAGTCGATTTCAGATATATCGCTAAGCTTTGCCAAGGCAGATAGCTGTGCAGGGATATGTTCAAATCTTAGTTCTGTTTGATATGCGCGGGCAAACTTTATCCATTCTATAAGTAAAGCTAAACCAGCGCTATCAATTTTACCAAGCTGCTGTAAGTCTATGTTAATTATCGAAGCGCTTGGCTGAAGGTTTAAAACTTTCATTGTTTGTTTATTAATGGTGCTGAAAGTTAAGTCACCCTTAATAATATAATTATCCTTTGAAGAGGAAAGGATTTCTATGTTTTGCATCGGTTTATTTGTCTTTATCCGATGAATTAAACAAAAACTGGCTAATCATTCGTTCCAGCACCAGTGCTGATTGTGTGAGCTCTATGGTGTCACCTTCTTGTAAAAATTCATTTAATCCGCCGGGGGTTAAGCCGATGTATTTATCGCCGAGCAAGCCTGAAGTTAAGATGCTTGCTGAGGTGTCACTAGGCATTTTATTATAGCGCGCATCGATACGCAGTTTAACCAGTGCATCATAATTATCAGGGTCGAAACTAATGTCGGCAACACGACCTATAGGAACGCCTGCCATAGACACTACGGCTTTACTTTTAAGACCGCCGGTATTTTCAAAATGTGCAATCACTGTGTAACTGCCATTATCTTGCAAGTCACTAAAATTACTGACTTGCAGAGCAAGAAAGAAAAGTGCAGTAATACACAGGCTAACAAATAGACCAACTAAAATTTCTATGGATTTGCACTGCATGTTTAGGACTCTCCATACATAAGGGCAGTTAATAAAAAGTCAAATAGCAGAATGGCAAAAGCCGAGTTGACTACGGTGCGGGTAGTAGCGCGACTAATGCCGGCAGAAGTAGGGAGGGCGTCATAACCTTCAAATAAGGCAATCCATGAAACCAGCCAGGCAAAAATAATGCTTTTGATAATGCCATTAATAATATCATCGTGAAAATCAATCGCGCTTTGCATTTGCGACCAATAAGAACCAGAATCAACACTTAATATTTCTACGCCGGCCAGGTACCCGCCTAAAACCCCCACAGCACTAAATAAAGCGGCTAATAATGGAAGCGATATAAATCCGGCAAAAAAACGGGGTGCAATAATATATTTTAGTGGGTCTATGGCCATCATTTCCATCGCTGAAAGCTGTTCAGTTGTTTTCATTAAACCTATCTCAGCGGTTAACGCAGAACCAGCACGTCCGGCAAATAACAAGGCGCTGACCACAGGGCCTAATTCTCTGACTAATGAAGCCGCTACCATAATTCCCAGTGAAGATTCGGCACCAAAGGTAGATAAGGTATAGACACCTTGTAAACCAAGTACCATGCCGACAAACAATCCGGAAATAGCAATTAACCAAAAAGTAAGTACACCGATGCTATAGAGCTGTTTAATTAGCAAATTTGGCCTGCTAAATGTATAAGCTAAACCAGTTAAAATAGAGATCAGAAATAGACTACTCCGACCTAATTTTGCCAGAAATTTTAAACTAGATTGACCGATGGTCTGGAATAACTTCATAGTGCAGGTTTATACGCGAGCAGGTCAGTAGTAAAGTCGTTTGCAGGATAATGAAATGGAACAGGGCCATCGGCCTTGCCTTGCATAAATTGATCAACCCAGTCTGAGTCAGTATTATAAAGCTCTTCAGGAGTGCCTTGGCCGGCAATCTTGCCTTCTGATATAAGGTAAATATAATCCGCAATAGATGCTGTTTCCTGAACATCATGCGAAACAACAATACTGGTTAAGTGCAAAGTTTGATTTAATGTTTGAATAAGTTTGACTAGCACACCGAGGGAAATAGGATCTTGTCCGGTAAAGGGTTCGTCATACATGATCATTTCAGGATCCAATGCCAGTGCCCTTGCCATCGCCACTCTTCTTGCCATGCCTCCGGAGAGTTCACTGGGCATTAAGTGTCGAGCTCCGCGCAAGCCAACGGCATTAAGCTTCATTAAAACCAGCGTACGAACCATAGATTCCGGGAGTTGTGTGTGCTCTCTGATAGGAAAGGCAATATTATCATACACGGACATATCAGTTAATAAGGCTCCACTTTGAAATAGCATGCCCATTTTTTTGCGTAATTTGTATAAATCAGTGCGCGAAAGTTGATGTACGTTTTGTTGATTAATTAATATCGTGCCGCTATCAGGTTTAAGCTGCCCGGCAATCAGTTTTAATAAGGTGGTTTTACCGGTACCACTAGGTCCCATTATCGCAGTGATTTTATGCGGCTCAATTTCCAGTGAGATGTTGTCAAAAATTTTTCTGTTGCCACGCGAGAAAGTCAAGTTGCGGATGGAAATCATGGTAGAGGTTTTATAAGCGCGCCAGAAAGCTCTTTATTATAGTGCAAGCAGATGTTTACAGCTATTTTTTATCTTGAGTTGTTATTACCAGATAGGACAAACTATAATTTTACCAGAGCAAATTTATGGTTACCGTTATTGTAGTTACTGTGCATGCTTGACTCTAAAGTACAGAATCAGACAATTTTCCTCCTGCACAAATGCCAAGGCTTCGGTTACACTCAGATCTTGTTTTTTGATGCGAGCAATATTATGAAATTTATGATGAATATTTTATTTTTTTCAACGTGTTATGTGTTTATTGCTGAAGTTTGAAGCCCGAAACTTTAGTTATTAATTAAGTCTTTCGAGTATCGTCATTTCCGCATTATTTTATTGCTAAGATATCTGCAAGCAGCATGCAGTGACCAAGCCCCGGTCATTTGCGCGGAAGTCTGGATAAGGGATGCGCATCAAATAACATAGACAGCTTATTTTTTGGGAGTGCTGACGTCGCGTCGGTATTGTGCTGGCAGCCTTCTCGCCACCTAAGATGTAGTGTATTATGCACATGTCTATCATTTTGATTTATAACTTCTACGCAGGATTTAAGTTAGTGCATCCGCTAAGGCTCTGAGCCGCTTTATCTATCTCAGTGCTTTAGAGGATGCCTTCGCATTGAAGCTACTTCTTGGCTTTCTGTTCTTTGGGTTTAGCCTTTTCTTGTGATTTTAATTTGATATTATTCTTGTTTTTTTCAAGTGTTTTCATGCCAATTCCTTTTACATTACTGAGTTCATCTATACTTTTAAAATCGCCATGTTTCTCGCGGTATTTAACAATCTCTTCAGCTTTTTTATCCCCGATTCCATCTAACGAGGTTGCGATTTCCTGCGCACTTGCTTTATTTATATCAATTGGTTCAGCGAACACGCTAAACGACAATAACATTAACAATATTAATAACTTTTTCATTTTTACACTCCTTATTAAGTAGTATGAGTTAGCAAGTATAGTAAAGATCTTGATTTTGCCTAATTTGTTTTTACATTAATATATTTTTTCTTGGCTATGTCACAGTTAAATAATGACAGGTTTTATGTTTTATTGGCATGGGTCCTGATTTTTATGGCACAATAAGCAATTTTTGAACCAACAATAAATTATGCTAATTGATGTTCTTGCTTTGGCGCTAGGTTTAGTTGTTCTGGTCTATGCTGCAGACTGGTTTGTCGATGGCGCATCTTCAATAGCCCGAAACTTCGGTGTTTCGCCTTTGTTGATAGGCTTAACTATCGTCGGTTTAGGTACTTCTGCTCCAGAAATTATGGTTTCTGCACTGGCTTCATTTCAGGGAAATTCCGGCTTGGCGGTAGGTAACGCCATTGGTTCTAATATAGCCAATATGGGTTTAATTCTTGGTGCTACCGCATTGATAGCTCCCCTGGCCTTTCATTCGAGACTATTAAGGCGTGAATTGCCTGTTTTGATGTTAATTAGCATAGCCTGTTATGTTTTAGCTTTAGATGGCTTAAGTGTTTTCGATGGTGTGTTAATGCTATTAGGTTTAGTGGTATTTTTATATTGGTTGATACATACAGCAATGACTGAGCGCAAAAGGGATATTTTAGCTAAAGAAATGGAAGCGGACGTACCAGAAGCAATATCAAATCATAAGGCGTGGATATTGTTTGTGGTTGGTTTGCTGGGTTTATTAATCAGTTCCAAGATTTTAGTTTGGGCGGCAGTGAATATAGCGTATGTGATGGGGGTCAGTGATCTGGTGATAGGCTTGACTATTGTTGCATTGGGTACAAGTTTGCCAGAGCTGGCAGCATCGGTAGGTAGCGTGCTTAAGGGCGAGGATGATCTAGCCGTGGGTAATGTCATAGGCTCGAATGTGTATAATCTATTGGCGGTTTTTTCCTTGCCCGCATTGATTGCACCTGGGCCAGTAGACGCTACTGTTATCAGTCGTGATTTTCCGGTATTGCTAGCCTTTACTGCGGTATTATTTATATTGGGCGTAGGTTTTTCCAAGGCGGGCAATATTAATCGTTGGGAAGGAGGTGGTTTGTTATCTGCGTATTTGTTTTACCAGTGGACGATTTATCAAAGTGTTATTTAAGTAATTATTTATGAATGATGCTCAGCTGATACAAGTCGCAACAGAAGTCATTACCTTGGAGGCGCAAGCAGTGCATGGTCTGTTATCTAAGCTGGATGATAATTTTGTGCAGGCCTGTCATATTATTGCCGCTTGTAAAGGACGAGTGGTCGTTACTGGAATGGGTAAGTCGGGACATATAGCCGGAAAAATTGCAGCTACTCTTGCAAGCACTGGAACACCTGCTTTTTTTGTGCACCCGGGGGAGGCGAGTCATGGTGATTTAGGTATGATTACCCGGCAAGATGTGGTGCTAGCTTTATCAAATTCGGGAGAAACAACCGAGATTTTAACGCTGTTGCCCATTATTAAGCGTTTAGCGGTGCCGATGATTGCCATAACCGGGAGACCTGGATCCACTTTGGCCAAATTTTCTTCGGCTCATTTGTGTAATGCGGTAGAGCAGGAGGCTTGCTCTTTAGGGCTGGCGCCGACTGCGAGCACCACCGCTGCTTTAGTGATGGGTGACGCGTTGGCAGTTACTTTGATGACGCTGCATGGCTTTACACGTGATGATTTTGCTTTGTCACACCCCGGGGGGAGCCTGGGCAGACGTTTGCTGGTTTTGGTAAGGGATATTATGCATACCGGTGAGCAATTACCCATAGTGCAGCAAGATGATAGTATTATGGATGCTTTAGTTGAGATGTCGGCAAAAAAACTGGGTATGACTGCTGTTGTTGATCAGCACGGACAACTGGCAGGTATATTTACCGATGGCGATGTGCGCCGACTACTGGAAAAAGCTATTGATATTAATGAGGCATCATTATTAGAGGTAATGACAGTTAACTGTCGGGTGATCAGTCAGGATATTTTAGCGGCTGAAGCGATGCACGTCATGGAGCAAAATAAAATTAACGCATTGATCGTTGTTGATGCTAACAAGCAAGTGACTGGTGCGTTGAATATGCACGATTTAATTCACGCAGGAATAGTCTAGAATGCAAAATAGAATCGAAAAAGCAAAAAATATTAAACTATTAATTTTGGATGTAGATGGTGTTTTAACTGATGCAAAGCTGTTTTTTGATGACCAGGGCAGAGAATATAAAGCATTTAATGCGCGTGACGGCCTAGGTATTAAGCTATTACAACAATCCGGTATTCAGGTTGCGGTAATTTCAGGTAGGGCATCCAAACCCGTCGCTTTAAGAATGGAAATGCTGGGTATCAGTTTGGTATATCTAGGCCAAACTGATAAGGGTCGGGCGTTTAAAAAGATAATTACTGAAGTAGGATGTAAGCCTGAGCAGGCAGCTCATATTGGTGATGATTTAATAGATTTACCGGTATTGATTCAGGTAGGACTGGCTATTGCTGTGCAGGATGCAAGTGAGTATATTTTACCTTATGTAGATTGGCAAACTCGCCTGGCTGGAGGCCAGGGGGCTGTACGAGAAGTTTGTGATTTTATATTACAGGCGCAAGGAAAAATGGGTGGCCTGGTTGAGTCATTTAAAAAAATATAATGTTTGCCGAGCAATGTAAAAACTTTTTTTTCTTATTATTGATTTTCCTGATCTCAATGTGGGCAGTTAATTATGCACCCGATCAAGAGATAGAGAAAAGACCGATAACGATGGATCAAAATGCCGAATATTTTGCTCTGAGCTATAGTAAGATACAGATGAATGAATTTGGCCTGACTGATAGCAAACTGACGGCCGATTTTGCGGCTAATTATAGTGGTGATATAGGAACTGAACTTACCAGCCCAGAGATGATAGTATATAAAAAAGACATGCCTCCCTGGGTAATTCGTTCTAAAACCGGGCATATCTCAGCAGACGGAAAAAAAATATTTATGAACGGTCAGGTTTTTATTGATCGCGCGGCGGCTGAAGGTGTGCGCGAGGTGAATATAAAAACCACCAATTTGCGTGTTTTACCCGATCAGAATTATGCGGAAACTGACGATTGGGCTGAATTGGTGAGTGGCCTGGATAGAATATCTGGTGTGGGGATGGAGTTATTTTATCAGGATCCTCTGTATATAAAATTATTGGCAAATATTAAAGGCTTGCATGAATATTAGTAAATGGCTATCGGCAGGATTTTTGGCTTTAAGTTTGGCATATGGTCATTGGGCAATTGCTTTAGAAGGTGATGCGCATCAACCTGTTAGCATTGAATCAAATTCTGGTTTTTACGACGATAAAAAGGGTGTAAGTATCTATACCGGTGAGGTTGTTGTTATCCAGGGTAGTATGCGTATAGATGCGGATAAAGTTGTAGTGTATATGACCAATAGAGAAATACAGAAACTAGTGGCAACAGGGGAGCCAGTGAAATTTAAGCAAACACCAGAAGAAGGCAAAGAAGATGTCCATGGTAATGCATTAACGGCTGAATATTACCCGGAAACTCAGTTATTGATTATGATTAAGGACGCAGTGGTATGGCAGGGTGGGAACAGTACAGCGAGTGAAAGAATAGAATATGACCGAATCAGCGAAGTAGTTAAGGCGGGTGATAGAAATTCTGCTGATAAGCGTGTGCATGTGATTTTGCAACCTAAAAATGGGGCAAGCGAGCAGTAGTGGCGATTTTAGCAGCAAAAAATATTGGTAAAACCTACGCTAAGCGTAACGTCGTAAATGATGTTTCTTTTCACCTGGCGAGTAACGAAATTGTTGGTTTGCTTGGGCCGAATGGTGCAGGAAAAACGACCAGTTTTTATATGCTGGTAGGGTTAATCAAGGCTGACGCCGGACATATTTTTTATGATCAACAGGAGATAACTCACTACCCGATGCATATACGCGCTAGACTGGGCATAGGCTATTTGCCTCAAGAGGCGTCTGTGTTTAGAAAGCTGAGTGTTAGTGATAATTTACGTGCAGTACTAGAACTTAGAAAAGGACTAAACGAGGGGCAGATTGACCTGATTATTGATGAATTACTCGATGAATTTAGTATTTCACATATTCGAAATAATATAGGTATGGGTTTATCGGGTGGTGAGCGGCGAAGGGTTGAGATAGCTCGGGCTCTGGCAACCAATCCTGAATTTATTTTACTGGATGAACCTTTTGCTGGTGTAGATCCAATTTCTGTGATTGAAATCCAGAAAATTATTGCGCATTTAAAAGATAGAAATATTGGTGTGTTAATTACCGAGCATAATGTGCGAGAGACACTAGGAATTTGTGATAGAGCTTATATTTTAAATGCTGGCCAAGTGATTGCTGAAGGTACTTCCACTGACATAGTCGAAAATGAAGAAGTAAGGCGTGTTTATCTGGGTGAGAATTTTAGTCTTTGATTATGCCGAAATTCTTTTGTTGTTGTCTTTTATTGAGAGGAGTTAAATGAAGCAGTCTTTGCAACTCCGCATGGGGCAGCAACTATCAATGACACCACAATTGCAACAAGCGATCAAGTTATTGCAGTTGTCTACCTTGGATTTACAACAAGAAATCCAGCAAGCATTAGATTCAAATATGATGCTAGAAGTCATTGAGGATGAGCAGTCATCCTTGAATGAGCAGAATGTTGTAGAAAATAAAGTGGATACTACAGATCGAGTGAGCAGTGAAGGATCGCAAACAGACATACCGGATGAGTTGCCTACCGATAGTTCCTGGGAAGATGTATTTGATTCTGTGCAAATGGGTACGGCATCTGCACCCGCAGGTGACATGCCTGATTTTGAAGTGCAACGTAGTAAGTCGATCAGTTTGCAAGACCATTTATTGTGGCAAATGGAATTGATCCCCTTTACTGAAAAGGACCGGGCCATCGTTATGGCTGTTATCGATGCCGTTAATATTGAAGGTTATTTAAGTAATCCTGGTGCTGATATTTATCAAGGCTTAAGCGAGCAAATTGAGGACCTTGAAGAAGATGAGTTTTATGCGGTATTGCATAGGGTGCAGCAATTTGATCCTCCCGGTGTGGCAGCTGAAGGATTAAAGGATTGTTTATATATACAATTACGACAATTGCCTGAAGACACGCCTTTTAGAGCGGAGGCTATGGAACTAGTCAAGCATCACCTGGATTTGTTGGCCGCTCAGGATATTGCTAAATTGTTAAAGCGTTTAGCCATTTCCGAACCTAAGCTAACAGAAACGATAGCTCTAATTCGCTCCCTGGATCCTATTCCGGGACGGGCTATTGATGAAGGAGAATCTGAATATGTTATTCCAGATTTATTTGTCAGCAAAGTGAATGGCAAATGGCAGGTTGAATTAAATCCTGATATTGCTCCTAAGCTAAGAGTGAACCCTTTTTATTCAAGCATGATAAAGCGGGCCGACAATAGTAAAGACAATGTCAGTATGAAAGAGCATTTGCAGGAAGCTCGCTGGTTTATTAAAAGCTTACACAGTCGCAACGATACTTTGTTACGTGTAGGACGAAGTATTATTAAAAGGCAGACTGAGTTTCTTGAGCATGGCGCAATTGCCATGAAGCCCATGGTGTTAAGAGATATTGCAGAAGAATTAGAGTTACATGAATCCACGATTTCACGGGTTACCTCGCAGAAATATATGCATTTACCCAATGGTGTGATTGAGTTTAAGTATTTCTTTTCCAGCCATGTTTCGACCGAAGAGGGTGGAGAATGCTCTGCAACGGCTATACGGGCGTTTATTAAGGAATTAGTCAGTCATGAAAATCCGGTAAAACCGCTAAGTGATAACAAAATGGCGGAATTACTAAAAGAAAAAGGAATTAATGTTGCACGGCGTACAATTGCTAAGTATCGCGAGGCAATATCTATACCACCATCAAGTCAAAGAAAGCGACTTTTGTAAGAAAGTAGTATAATGATTATCATTTTTTTTAATACAATCAGGAGATAAGTATATGCAAGTTAACGTAACAGGTCGTCACGTTGAAGTCACAGACGCAATGAAGCAACATGTAGAAGATAAAATCAGTAAGTTAAAACGCCATTTTGATCATGTTACTGATATACACGTTATTTTAACAGTGGAAAAGCTAGAGCAAAAAGCAGAAGCAACGGTGCAAATTAGTGGCGCTACACTGTTTGCCGATGATGTTCAGGAAGATATGTATGCTGCCATTGATAATATGGTAGGCAAATTAGATCGTCAAATTATTAAGCATAAAGAAAAAGTACAATCACATCGCTAATAATCAGCAACTAAACAACGAAGAAAATAGCTTTAAAATTCTTCGTTGTTTGTTCTAACGTTTAGTGTAAAACGCTAACACTATGAAATTATTGATTTTGACCGGACTCTCAGGTTCAGGAAAGAGTATTGCCCTGGATACATTGGAAGATTGTGGCTTTTATTGTATAGATAATCTACCTATTAAATTGCTGGAAGATTTCGTCAGTAACGTTATGTTACAAGACCAGAGTACATATAGTAAAACAGCGATAGGGATTGATGCGAGAAATCAGAATGAAAGCTTATACGCTTTTGTCGATAAATTAGCCTTTATCCGGAATCAAGGTATTCAGTGTGATGTTATTTATATGCAGGCAGAAGATAGCGTTTTACTAAAGCGCTATAGTGAGACAAGAAGACGGCACCCCTTAACTAATTTACACATGTCTTTAAAAGAGGCCATTAAAATTGAAAAAGATATTTTAAAGCCAGTTGCGAAAGAAGCAGATTTAATTGTCGATACCAGTCGAACTCATTATCATCAATTAAGGCAATTAATTAGGGATTATGTGCAACAAGGGGAAGCGCAAAAGATTTCTATACAGACTCAATCATTCGGTTTTAAGCATGGCATTCCTCTGGATGCAGATTTTGTCTTTGATGCACGCTGCTTACCAAATCCTTATTGGAATCCGGAGTTAAGGGCTTATACCGGTAAAGATCAGATGGTGATTGATTTTTTACAATCAGAAACAATAGTGACAGAGTTTTTTGAGGATATTTCGACATTGTTGGAGCGTTGGATTCCCCGCTTTGAGCAGGAAAATCGTAGTTATTTAACAGTCGCTGTTGGCTGCACAGGCGGACAGCATCGTTCGGTATTTTTAGTAGATAGTCTGGCGCGATATTTCCAGAGTAAAGCATTTAATGTTATTGTCAGGCATCGAGAATTGCAATAATAAGCAGATTTTATATTTTTTCGGTAGATACAACACAATGAGATAGATATATGCCACCACCTAGAAGACCACAAGATCACTCAGATTTAAATTTACAGCAAATTATTAATGACCTGGACAATGGCGCACTCTACGATGCACGAGGTCATTTACATAGTTTGTATCCTACCGAAATAGCTTTAGTGCTGAGATCTTTACCTATGGATTATAGGTATCAGCTTTGGAGTATTATGGCGCCTGAGGCGATGGGAGAGACGCTCGCTGCATTACACGGGGAAGTGCGGATTGGTTTAATTGAGCATACCTCAGGAGCTGATTTGGTGGCTGCTGCAAGCCAGTTAGAGCCTAGAGATATGGCGAATCTGGTTGCTGATTTTTCTGCAGAAGTTAGAGATAAAGTTCTTAGAAAGGCAGGGGATAGCCGTCTTGAAGCGGCTTTATCTTATGAAGGGAATACCGCTGGTGGATTAATGAGCTCGTATTTTATGCCGGTACGAGGCGATGTGACGGTAGATGAAACGCTGGCCTATTTACGTGAACAGAAAAATGTACCGGCTAATTTAGATAGCCTGGTTGTTGTTGCCCGTAATAATCGTTATTTAGGGAAAGTCTCGGTGGCAACAATTTTAACCAGTGATTCTAGTGCAACTATTTCAAAGTTGATGACTCGTGTTGAAGCTATTCCAATCAACATGCCTATTGCAGAAGTTGCAACTATTTTTGAGCACAGAAATATATTATCTGCTGCAGTAGTAGACGAGCAGGAAGTGGTTGTTGGTAGAATTACTATTGAAGATGTGCTCGAAGTTGTCCGAGAAGAGGTTGGTCATGCCATGCTAAGCTCTGCGGGTCTTGATGAAGAGCACGATTTATTTGCTCCCGTGTTGGTCAGTGCCAAACGAAGAGCTGTCTGGTTAGGAGTGAATTTATTTACTGCTTTTTTAGCATCCTGGGTCATCGGATTATTTGAAGCAACGATTGATCAAATTGTTGCTTTAGCGGTATTAATGCCTGTGGTGGCTAGTATGGGGGGGATTGCAGGTAGCCAAACATTAACTCTGGTTATCCGTGGCCTGGCATTGCATCAGATTTCTTCATCCAATGCGATGTCTTTTCTATTTAAGGAAATGTCTATAGGTGCGGTAAATGGAGTTGTTTGGTCAATTGTTGTCGCTATGATTGCTGCAGCCTGGTTCTCTAATGGTCCATTAGGGATGATGCTGGGAGGTGCGATGATTATTAATTTAAGTTGCGCCGCAATAGCGGGAGTTTTAATTCCTTTGTTTTTACACAAAAAGGGGATTGACCCTGCGCTGGCAGGTGGAGTTTTATTGACTACTGTCACCGATGTGATTGGTTTCATGTCATTTTTAGGTTTGGCGACAATTTTTCTATTAGTGTAAATTAATTAATTTTGAGGAAAGTACAATGAGTATAAAAAAATCACCTTTAGTAATTGCAATAGGTACTACCCTATTCTCTGGTCTAGCAACAACAAGCATACAAGCAGAGGGTATTGAAAGTAGTGAGAGTAATCCTTTCGCAATGACTGAATTATCTAGCGGTTATATGTTTGTCGCAGAGGCAGACAAAGATGAACAAGCTGCCAAGAAAATGAAAGATGGGGCTTGTGGAGAAGGAATGTGTGGTGCAGGCATGATGCCTAAAGCTGATTTAGAAAAAACATCAGAAGGAAAATGTGCAGGAAATAAAACTATGCCGAAAGCCCAAAAGACTGATGGGAAAGATATGGAAGGGAAAAGCGGCGAGGGAAAATGACGTACTAATATGAAATAAAGACAGATTTATCCGGGGTTAGCCCGGATAACAAAACTTTTCAAGACCCATAAAGTGCTTGTCATTTTATGGGTTTTTTATTGCCTGAAGGTTTTGTATTTTTCATGGCAAGGAAGGGTGCAAAAGGGCAAACTATTTAGTAAAAAATAATTTAATACCCATCTAGAAACTACATTAAGAAAAAAAAACAAATATATGAAAGTTATTGATGTTTTGAATTTATTATTATTGATTATGTACTTATGCAGACAGAATTATCTAAGTCATTGTCAAAAAAGGGTAATTATTTTTAATCATCCTTGACTAAGTGATGTTTGAAAACTATAGTTTGTTATAAAGTGGTAAAAAGTGGTAAAAAGTAGTTTTTTTTAGAAAAAATTGGTAATCAAGGAGGGAATTTTGTTTCGTGGTGTAACGGCAATTAATTTAGATGCAAAAGGACGTTTTGCAATTCCTACTCGATATAGAGAAGAATTGCAGGATTGTTGTGAGCGTCAGTTAATCGTGACCGTCGCGGTGAATGAAAAATGTGTTGGTGAGTCTGGTTGTCTATGGCTTTATCCGCTACCTGAATGGGAAAAGCTCGAATTAACCGTAAGTAAATTACCGACTTTAAATAAAATGGCTGGAAAATTACGCCGCTTCCTTATTGGTAACGCTATAGAAGCCGAAATGGATGCACAGGGGCGGTTATTAATTTCTGAAAAACTTAGAAAATTTGCCGGCATGGAAAAAAAATTGATTTTAGTAGGACAGTTAAATAAATTTGAAATATGGAACGAAGAGGCCTGGATTGCTAAAGAGAATGAATGGCTTGAAGGTGATGATGATGAAGGTTTGGATGAGCTGGAAAGCTTGTCATTTTGATAAGAGAATAGATCATGCATTTACCGGTATTATTTAATGAAGCATTGCATGAGTTATCCATAAAACCTGATGGAATTTATATAGATTGTACTTTTGGGCGTGGCGGACACAGCAGAGGCATCCTTCAGCAACTAGGTCCTGCAGGGAAATTATTGGCTTTAGATAGGGATCTTGACGCCATACAATCGGAAACTGCACGGGAATTAGTGAAAGATTCTCGTTTTCAATTAGAGCATTGTTGTTTTTCACAGTTACAGCAAGCAGTTGAAAAGCGTGGCTGGCAAGGCAAGGTGGATGGCATTCTTATGGACTTTGGCGTTTCATCACCACAATTAGATAATGCACAGCGTGGGTTTAGTTTTATGCACGATGGACCTCTGGATATGCGTATGGACTGTAATTCTGGTGAGTCAGCAGCAGAGTGGCTGGCTTGCGTATCTGAAGAAGACTTAGTGCAGGTGCTTTTTAATTATGGAGAAGAGCGGTTTGCGCGAAGGATTGCTAACGCAGTGGTGACTCAACGGTTAGAAAAGCCATTAGAAACAACTAGGCAGTTTGTTGATTTACTGGTTGAAGCAATACCTTTTAAAGAAAAACATAAACACCCTGCAACGCGTAGTTTTCAAGCAGTCAGGATTGCTGTCAATCGGGAGTTGGAAGAAATAAGCACAGTACTGGATCAGGCGGTAAATGGCTTGGCCAGTAGCGGGATAATGGTGGTTATTTCTTTTCATTCCCTAGAAGACAGAATTGTTAAACGTTTTATCAGAGATGAATCAAGAGGCAGGTATACGCCGAGTAAATTACCATTGCAGCCTGAAGAGCTGGCAGCGATAAGATTAATAAAACGGGGTAAAGTCATTAAAGCGGGTAAACAGGAGTTGGCAGAAAATCCCAGGTCGCGTAGTGCGGTAATGCGCGTAGCGCAACGAAAGTAGTGTTATGCAGCGAGTTATAGTTGTCGTTTTACTGTTTGTATTGGTTGGTTCTGGATTAGGAGTTATTTTTAGTAAATATAATTCACGGTTGGTTTTTATAGAAATACAAAAAACCGAACAAGAGCTCGATCGTCTGGAAGTTCGCTGGGAAAGACTGACATTAGAAGAACGTATGCTAGCTGAGCATAATCGCGTGGAAAAGATAGCTAGAAAGAAAATGGGTTTAATTGAGCTGGATCGCAAAGCTATCATTTATATACGGCTTTAATAATGTTGCAAACTGAAAAGAAAAAAAATATTAAGCAATCCGATGACTTTTCTGGCAGAAGGAAACTGGTACTGATTCTTATGTTTGCTGCCATGTTAATGTTGATAGCTAAAGCAGTGCAATTACAGGTGCTGGATACCCAGTTTTTACAGCAGCAGGCTCGCAGTCGTCACGTAGGGACAGTACAAATTGCAGCGTATAGAGGACAAATTAAAGACCGGAATGGTGAGAGCCTTGCTGTTAGCGCACCGGTTGGCTCAGTCTGGGTAAACCCCCAATATTGCAGGGTGGAAACGGGGAAGAAAGCAAAACAGGCTTGTGCAGAATTAGATAATGAAACAAAAATGAAGCAGCTGGTAAAATTATTGGACATACCTTTAGACAAGGTTAAAAGGGCATTTGACCCATTGTCGAATAAGCAGTTTGCCTATTTAAAAAGAAGGGTTGAACCGTATCTGGCGGAGAAAGTTAAGGCCTTAGATTTGCCTGGAGTAGCGATTGTTAAGGAATTTAAACGCTTTTATCCTGCGGGTGAGGTAACGGCACATCTATTGGGGTTTACTAATGTAGATGACCAGGGGCAAGAAGGGCTGGAGTTAATGCATAACTCAATTCTGCAAGGTGTCACAGGAAGTAAGCGGGTGATTCGTGATGGCGCCAGACAAGTGATTGAAGAGCACGATGTGGAAAGTATTAAAGAACCGGAGGCAGGGCAAGATTTAACTTTAAGCATAGATGAGCGCTTACAGTATCTGGCGTATAGAGAATTAAAAGCAGGCGTTATCAAGCATGAGGCAGAAGCAGCGGCATTAGTGATTTTAGAGGCTGAAACAGGGAATGTGCTGGCGATTGTTAATCAACCGTCCTTTAACCCAAATTCGCATAAGGATTTGAATACATCGCATTACCGGAACAGGGTAATAACCGATGTGTTCGAACCGGGATCTACGATGAAGCCTTTGGTCGTTGCTGCTGCTTTAGAAGGTGGGTATGTGAAAGAAAACCAGTTATTTATAACCAAAAGTTTAAGAATAAAAGGTAAGTGGGTTAAAGATGGTCATGATTATGGCACCTTAAATCTGACTGATGTATTAAAAAAATCGAGTAATGTTGCAGCCAGTAAAATTGCTTTATCGATGCCGCCTGAATATTTTTGGCGTTTTTATAATTCAGTAGGTTTTGGTATGTCGCCTGGCGTTGGCTTTCCAGGTGAGGCGAGTGGAAGTTTACCAGACTATTCTGGCTGGAGTACATTTGAACAGGCAACATTATCTTTTGGTTACGGGCTGTCGGTGTCGATATTACAGTTGGCTCGATCTTATACGGCACTAGCAGATGACGGGCAATTGCATTCGGTAAGCTTGCTGAAACGTGACCATGATAACTATGCACAACAGGTTTTATCCGCAGCAACAGCAATAAAAGTGAGAACTATGCTAGAGCAGGTGGTAAAAAAAGATGGCACAGCCTATCAGGCGCGAGTAGAAGGCTATCGAGTTGCAGGTAAAACGGGAACAGTTAAAAAGGTTAAAGACGGGGCTTATAGTAATGATTACTTATCGGTATTTGTTGGTATGGCGCCTGCAAGTGACCCAAAGTTGATTATTGCAGTGATGGTTGATACACCACATGCTGGTCAATATTACGGTGGATTAGTAGCGGCACCCATTTTCTCTAAAGTGATGGGTGGGGCATTAAGAGTTTTGGGAATTGCACCTGATGAAGAGCAGAGTATGTCAGTATTATTATCGAAATAAAGATATGAAGTTATCACAGTTATTAACAGGCTTTGCGCACGTCAAGTGCGATGTCGAAATTACCCACATTGCTTTAGATAGTCGTGAAATTACTATAGGCGGCGTCTTCTTTGCCGTCGCAGGTGCTATGCAGCATGGATTGTCATATGCCGCACAGGTCCAGCAACAAGGTGCTGTAGCAATTGTTTACGATCCTGCAAAGCAGGGTGCAAAACTGGTGGAAAATATATCAGGATTGCCGCTGATTTGTATTGACAATTTAACTGAAAAACTAAGTGGCATTGCTGCCAATTTTTATGCAAATCCTGCACAACACTTAAATATTATTGGAATTACAGGAACCAATGGCAAAACATCCTGTAGTCAGTTTTTAGCGCAGACAATGGATGCCTGCGGGGTAATTGGCACATTGGGCTGGGGACTTTATGCAGATTTAAATAGTACAAGTAATACCACACCTGATGCCTTTGCAATGCAAAAAATATTGGCGCACTTTGTTCATCAAGGCTTAGTTAATGTAGCCATGGAAGTTTCGTCACACGGTCTAGAGCAAGGTCGAGTTAATGCCATTAACTTTAGTGGAGCTGTTTTTAATAATTTGAGCCGTGATCACCTGGATTATCACGGCAGTATGGAAGCCTATTTTTTGACTAAATTACGCTTACTTAAATGCAAAGGGTTAAGGTTTGTTGTGGTTAACCTGGATGATGCTTATGCTGAGCGCGTTATAGCTGCCATTGCAGATGAAGTGAGAGTTTTGACATTTAGTCTGCAAGATAAAATGCATAGTACTGGCTCAAGTTTAACAGCCAGGAATATTAAATATACATTAGCGGGTATCGAGTGTGATGTCTTTTGGCAGGGTCAGCAAGCCATATTCAAAGTCAGTTTGTTAGGGGATTTTAATTTGCAAAATAGTTTGGCTGTTTTGGCGGTTTTGCTAGAAACAGGTCAATCGTTAACCGAGTGTTTGGCTGCTATACAATTAATTAAACCCGTGATAGGGCGTATGGAATGTTTTTCAGGGGGCGCTGGAAAACCCATGGTTGTGGTGGATTATGCACATACACCTGATGCGCTGAATAAGGTTTTAATCACGTTAAGGCTGCATTGTACGAAGCAGTTAAGTGTTGTGTTTGGTTGTGGTGGTGAGCGAGATAAAGGTAAGCGTGCTGAGATGGGACATATTGCCGTGCAGTTGGCCGATCGAATTATAGTGACAGATGATAACCCGCGTTTTGAAGACGGAGAAACTATTATTAATCAGATTATCGGAGGTCTTAAGATGAATAAAGTGACAGTAATTAGTAATAGAAAAGCGGCTATAGAAAAAAGTATTTTGATGAGTTCAGCCCAAGATATAGTTTTAGTTGCTGGTAAAGGGCACGAAGATTATCAGGAACTAAAAGGCGTTAAATACCCTTTTAGTGACCGCGAAATCGTGCGGGAAATATTGGCAGCATGATAGTCATGACTCTGGACGAAATAAGTAAAATCCTGCACGGGCACAAAATCGGTGCGTCAGTACCGGTTTCTGGTGTCAGCATTGATACACGGACTTTATCCAGTGGTGATTTATACATAGCCATAAGCGGCGAGCAGTTTGATGGACATGATTATATTGCACAAGCGCAACAAAGTGGTGCTATTGCGGTAGTTGTGGCAAAAGAAGTTACTACCAAATTACCACAGATTATTGTCAAAGACACACGACTTGCTTTGGCAGAACTTGCGGGTGCATTAAGGGATAAGCTAGAGATAAAAGTTTGTGCCATTACTGGCAGTAACGGTAAGACGACGGTAAAAGAGATGATTGCCGCCATTCTGGCAGTTAACTATCAAGTGCTATTTACTCAGGGGAACTTAAATAACGATATTGGCGTCCCATTAACGCTATTACGGTTACATGAAAGGCATCAGTATGCGGTTATAGAAATGGGCGCCAATCATCCTGGGGAAATAGCCTATACCAGTCACTATGCAAGACCGGATGTCGCTGTTATCAATAATGTGGGAGCAGCTCATATTGAAGGCTTTGGCAGCATCGATGGCGTGGCGAAAGCCAAGGCTGAAATTATTCAATCATTAACTGATGATGGTATTGCTGTATTAAATGCAGATGATCAATTCTATTCCCTGTGGAGAGAACTTGCCGGACAACGTAAAGTTCTATCATTTGGCCTTACTCAGGCTGCTGATATAGGTGCAGAACAGATTATTACCGAGTTACAGGAGTCGCAATTCAAGACTACTTTTGATTTAGTCTTTAGTGGCAATAAAGTGCCAATCGAGTTGGCCCTGGCAGGCGAACATAATGTAAAAAATGCGCTGGCTGCAAGTGCTGCTTGCATAGCATTAGGCGTAAAGCTGGAACAGATTCAAGCGGGCTTAGCCAACGTTAAAGCAGTTAGCGGTCGGTTGCAACTGTGTGAATCCGAAGCAGGATTTAAGCTTATCAATGATACTTATAATGCTAACCCCGATTCTTTAGCAGTTGCACTAGAGGTTTTAAAACAATGTCCGGGAGAATCATGGTTAGTTTTAGGGGCTTTTGGCGAATTGGGCGCTGAAAGTGCACGCTTACATAGCGAGATGGGTAAGCAAATTAAAAAAGCAGGTGTGCAACGCCTTTTTGCAACGGGAGAGATGGCAGAAAACACTGTGCATGCATTTGGTGCGGGAGCTGTTTACTATGCCAAAAAAAATGATCTGATAGAGGCGGTAAAAAAACAAATAACACCAGAGCAGGCACTATTAGTAAAAGGTTCAAGAGCCCAGAAAATGGAAGTTGTGGTTAATGCATTATTAGGCATAACAGGAAGGTAAGCATGTTACTGTATTTTTTTGATTATTTAACACAATTTGAATCTGGTTTTAGAGTATTCCAGTACCTGACTTTACGCGCAATTTTAAGTGCATTAACTGCCTTGTTAATTTCATTTTTAGTGGGGCCTGCGATGATCAGGCGCTTAAGCAATAAAAATATTGGCCAAAGTGTACGCAATGATGGCCCCAAAAGCCATTATCAAAAAGCAGGTACTCCCACTATGGGCGGGACGTTGATTTTGGTTGGTATTGCTACGAGTACATTGCTTTGGGGGGATTTAGGGAATAGCTATATCTGGGTGGCATTATTAGTGACTATGACTTACGGCATTATCGGATTTATTGATGACTATAAAAAAGTAAAGTTAGGTAATAGTGATGGCTTATCGGCGCGAGCAAAATATTTTTGGCAATCCGTGATTGCCCTGACTGCTGCTATCTATCTTTTTAAAACAGCACAAGTGCCTGCAGAAACACAGTTTATTGTGCCCTTTTTTAAAGAAGTTGTGGTTGATATGGGTTGGACTTATGTGGTGTTGACCTATTTTGTCATTGTTGGCACTAGTAATGCCGTGAATTTAACAGATGGTCTGGATGGCCTGGCGATTTTACCTACAGTCATGGTTGCAGGTGCATTAGCAATTTTTGCCTATCTGACTGGCCATGTGATGTTCGCAGATTACCTGGCTATACCTTTTATACCCAAGGCAGGGGAGTTGATTGTTTTTTGTGCTGCTTTAGTAGGCGCAGGACTGGGTTTTCTATGGTTTAACGCCTACCCGGCGATGGTGTTTATGGGCGATGTCGGTGCTTTGGCATTAGGTGCAGCTTTGGGTGTAGTTGCGGTTATGGTTCGACAGGAAATTGTGCTGCTCATAATGGGCGGTGTTTTTGTGATGGAAACCGTATCTGTGATTATGCAGGTTGCTTCATTTAAGTTAACGGGTAAGCGAATTTTTAGAATGGCACCGATCCATCATCACTTTGAGTTAAAAGGCTGGCCGGAGCCACGTATCATAGTCAGATTCTGGATTATTACTTTTATTCTGGTATTGATTGGTTTAGCAACATTGAAGTTGAGATAGCGCATGAAAAATGACGATATTTTACAAGCACTCGATACTCAGTTTTCTCTAAATAAAGAAAGCTCAAAAGTTGTCGTAGTTGGTTTAGGTTTAACAGGCTTATCAGTCGCAAAGTTTTTACGTAACCTCGGACTGCAGTTTGCTATGGTAGATAGCAGGAAAAATCCGCCCTTTAATGACGAATTATTGGCTGAAATGCCGGATGTCGCAGTTTTTACCGATGGTTTTGATCCGGCAGTATTTGAAGTGGCTACACATCTTATTGTTAGCCCGGGTGTTTCCATGCAAGAGCCAATAATTCAGGAAACTATAGCCAGGGGAGCGCATTCTTTAAGTGACATAGACTTATTTGCCTGTGCGGTGAATAAACCGGTCGTTGCCATTACAGGCTCGAATGGAAAAAGTACCGTTACCACATTGCTTGGAGATATGACGAAAGCGGCTGGAAAGAAGGTTGCGGTAGGCGGTAATCTAGGCGTTCCTGCTCTGGATTTACTTAACGATGAAATTGAAATTTATATTCTGGAGTTATCCAGTTTCCAGTTAGAGCGAACCAGTCAGCTAAATGCCGTCGCAGCAACAGTACTTAATATTTCGGCAGACCATATGGATCGTTATGCAAATTTAGATGTCTATATAGAGCAAAAACAAAAGGTATACGCTGGTAATGGTGTAATGCTTGTCAATTTAGACTGTTCTTATGCGAGCTCTATCAAGCCGACAACTAGAGATATATTAACTTTTGGTTTTAATGAAAATGCGGATTATAGCGTTATAGAAACTGCTAAAGGTCGCAGTCTGGCATTTCACGGGCGAGCAATATTACCGGTCGATAAATTATTAATTAGCGGCAAGCATAATCAGGCAAACGCATTGGCTGCTTTAGCATTAGGTACAGTTATAGGTCTACCAGAAACGGCTATGTGTGCTGCATTGTGCAGTTTTAAGGGATTAAAACACCGTATGCAATTTGTCGCCAATATTAATGAGGTTTGCTGGGTAAATGATTCCAAGGCGACTAATGTCGGGGCCTGTGTTGCGGCACTACAGGGCTTTAAAGATTCCAGTGTGATATTAATCGCCGGCGGAGATGCCAAAGCTGCAGATATGAGCGATCTTGTTCCGGTATTACAGGCAAAGGTTAAAGCTCTACTGCTTATCGGTAAAGATAGTCAATTGATTCAGCACGCAGTTAATGACTGTATCCCAGTACTTGATGTAGGCACCTTGAAAAAAGCAGTTAAAAAAGCATACACAATTGCTCAGGCTGGCGATACTGTATTGTTATCGCCAGCGTGTGCAAGCCTGGATCAATTTGCAAACTACAAGGAAAGAGGAGCGCAGTTTGTGGCTGAAGTAAAGGCGCTGGAACAATGAATATCGGACAGCATTTAACCAGGCTGGCAGGTGTCGATATCTATTTTGATAGAGCACTCGTATTTGCTGGCGTGGCGCTTATTGTGATGGGGTATTTAATGGTCTCCTCAGCCTCTTTGCACCTGGGTGAAAAGCTGACCGGAAATTTATTTTACTACCCTGTCAGGCAACTCATTCATATTGCCCTAGGGGTCATGACAGGGTTCCTGGTTTGTATGGTGCCAATGGCATTTTGGGAAAAAGCAGGACCAGCCCTATTTGTCGTTGGTTTGATTTTTCTGGTGATAGTTTTGATCCCTGGTTTGGGTATAAAAGTGAATGGCAGTATGCGCTGGCTTTCAGTTGCGGGAGTGAGAATACAAGTCTCCGAACTAGTTAAATTGATCGTAGTTATTTATATGGCAAGCTTTGTATCACGGCATCATGACTTTGTTAAAGAGTCAGCTTATGGTTTATTGCGTCCTTTATTATTATTGGCTAGTGCCTGCGGTTTATTACTATTAGAGCCTGATATGGGCTCAGCTGTTGTTATTCTGACGATAGCCATGGGCGTTATGTTTCTGAGTGGCGCAAGACTGCAACAATTTAGTTTATTGATTGTAACTGTCATCGGGGCAGGCATTTTAGCCGTCGTATTTTCTGGCTATCGATCTGCGCGAGTAACTAGTTTCTTGCATCCCTGGGAAGACCCTTTTGGTAGCAGTTTTCAATTGGTGCAGGCGTTAATTTCCTTTGGTCGTGGTGAGTGGACAGGCGTTGGTTTAGGTAGTGGTGTACAAAAACTGTTTTATTTGCCTGAAGCTCATACTGATTTTTTATTTTCTGTGATAGCGGAAGAGCTGGGTTTGTTAGGTGTATTAAGTGTGATTGCCTTATTTTCTATCATTGTCTGGCGTGCATTTGCTATTGGCTTAATGGCTGAGCAGCTCGATAAAAAATTCTCTGCATTTATTGCTTATGGCTTAGGCATCTGGTTTGCATTTCAGTCCTTTGTCAATATGGGTGTCAATATGGGGGCGTTGCCAACCAAGGGTTTGACTTTACCGTTTATGAGTTACGGCGGCGGCAGCATGATCATCATGTGTTCTGCCATGGCCATGCTATACAGGGTAAATAGTGAAATGATTGCGTTACAACGAGCCGAAACTAAAACTGGATCAGAATCAGAGGTGCGGACTTATGAATAAACGCATCGTGATTATGGCAGGCGGCACAGGCGGACATGTCTATCCTGCACTGGCGGTTGCTCAATATCTAATTGAGCAAAACTGGCAAGTAAGCTGGGTCGGTACTCGAAAAGGCATGGAAAGCAGAGTGATCCCCGAAAACAATATCGCAATAGATTGGTTAAGTGTTAATGGATTACGCGGTAAAGGCCTCTTGGCACTATTTAAAATGCCATGGATGCTTCTAACCGCTTGTCTGGAAGCCCGAAAAATATTGAAACAAAGAAATCCTGATGTGGTTCTGGGTATGGGCGGGTTTGTAGCAGGCCCTGCTGGTTTAATGGCAAAATTGATGGGTATTCCTCTGGTTATTCATGAGCAAAACAGAGTACCAGGTACGACTAATCGCTTACTGGCTCGCATAGCGAATAAGGTCCTGCAGGCTTTTCCGGATAGTTTTCCGGCAAATAAACAGGCTATTTTTACCGGAAATCCATTGCGTAAAGAATTTATGCAAGCGGTGAACAAAGCTCAGCATGGCCCTGCTAATAGCTTACATATTCTGGTTATGGGCGGTAGTTTAGGTGCTCAGCGTCTAAATGAAGTGGTTCCTGACGCCCTTGGATTACTGGATAACATACAGGTAAGGCATCAAACAGGCAATGCAATGATGCAACAGGTTACTCAAGCCTATATGGATAAAGCTATAACGGCAACAGTAACGCCGTTTATAGATGATGTGGTTGAGGCCTATGTATGGGCAGATTTAGTTATCTGTCGTGCTGGAGCGATGACAGTAAGCGAGGTCTCTGCAATGGGTGTACCCAGTATCCTGGTTCCCTACCCCTATGCAATTGATGATCATCAGACAGCAAATGCTCAATATCTGGTGACTGCAGGGGCTGGCATCATGATTGATCAGCAGCAGTTAACGGCAGCATTTTTAGCTACACAGATTAAACAACACATGCAACAACTTGACTCGATGGCAAAAGCAGCAAAAAACAGCGCAAAATTAGATGCAACTGACAGAGTTGCTCAGCAGTGTATGCTGGAGGCAGCGGCATGAAAGATTCAATTAACCAGATTATTCGCCAACGTCTGAAGAAAATGCAGAAAATTCATTTCGTGGGTGTCGGTGGTACAGGCATGAGCGGTATTGCCGAGGTTTTGTCTAATCTTGGCTGTCAGGTTTCTGGGTCGGATATCAAAGAAAGCCCGGTGACAGAGCGATTAAGAAAGGCAGGTGTCACTGTTTATATTGGCCATGAGCAGAGCAATGTAGCCGACGTGGATGTGCTAGTCACTTCAACAGCGGTTAATAAAAGTAATGTAGAAGTTAAATATGCTTACCAGAACCGAATCCCGGTTATTCCAAGAGCAGAAATGCTCGCAGAATTAATGCGTTTTCGATTTGGTATTGCAGTTGCGGGTACTCACGGCAAGACAACAACGACCAGTCTGGTAGCAAGTATTCTCGCAGAAGGGGGGCTGGATCCAACTTTTGTCATTGGCGGGCGACTTAATAGTGCAGGTACTAACGCACAGTTAGGGCAGGGGGAATATTTAGTTGCCGAGGCTGATGAAAGTGATGCATCATTTTTACACCTCCAACCAATAATAGCCGTGGTTACTAATATAGACCAGGATCATATGGAAACCTATGAAGGTAGCTATAGTCGCTTAAAAAATACTTTTATCGAGTTTTTATATCATGTGCCTTTTTATGGTTTAGCTGTTCTGTGTATTGATGATATAGGCGTGCGTGAAATTTTAGCGCAGTTATCGAAACCGATAAAAACATATGGGACGCACAAAGACGCCGATGTAAGGGCGGTTAATATTCAGCAGCAAGGTATGTGCACCCGTTTTACAGTGACTCGCTGGGATGGATATCAAGACCTGAATGTTGTGCTGAATATGCCTGGTTTACACAATATGCAGAATGCCCTGGCTGCTATTACTATTGCTACTGAACTAAATGTAGATGATGCCGCAATCATTAAGAGTCTGGCAGAGTTTAAAGGTGTCGGACGACGCTTTCAGGTTAATGGCGAAATTACTTTAAATCAGGGTACGTTAACATTAGTAGATGATTATGGGCATCACCCCAGAGAAGTAGCGGCAACTTTAGAAGCTTTGAAGCAGGCATGGCCTGATAAACGCTCTGTGGTGGTATTTCAGCCGCATCGCTATTCCAGAACTCGTGATTTATTTGAAGATTTCGTTAACGTCTTGTCCACTGTCGATGTGTTGATTTTATTAGATGTTTACGCGGCAGGTGAAGAGCCTATCAGAGGCGCGGATGGAAGAGCGTTAAGTAGTGCGATTCGGGTGCGTGGTCAAGTCAATCCTGTATTTGTCGAAAATAGCGAGGATTTGGCACAAATTTTACTTGGTATTATTCGGCCTGGAGATGTTTTGCTGACCATGGGAGCAGGAAATGTTGGCCATATTGCAACCCAGCTGCCGCAGCAATTAGTTGAGCTAGCACAAAAATGAAAGTCTCTAACGGCGGTTTACGTGGACAACTATTAAGCAATGAAAAACTGGCTAAATATACCAGTTGGCGTGTAGGGGGGGATGCTGAACGCATGTATATTCCAGCTGATAAACAAGATTTACAACAGTTTATTGCCAGTCTGGCAGTTGATGAACCTGTGTTTTGGTTGGGCTTAGGAAGTAATTTATTAATAAGAGATGGTGGCATACGCGGTATGGTCATTAATGTCCGGGCTAAGGTTAAGCAAATGAATTTAGTGAATGATACTCATGTATATGTTGAATGCGGGGTGCCAAGTGCGCATGTCGCACGATTTTGCTCCGAACACGATTTATCTGGTGCTGAATTTTTAGCAGGTATCCCAGGTACTATGGGAGGAGCATTGAAAATGAATGCAGGTGCTTTCGGGGGAGAAACATGGAATTTGGTGGAAAGTGTTGAATTGATGTCTGTGGGAGGCAAGGCTGCTGAATATGAGGGGAGTAAATTCGAGGTAGGTTACCGTAGCGTAAAAGGTTTAGCTAATAGCTGTATTTTATCAGCAGTTTTGCAGCTAACCAGGAATTCTGATCAAGCGGGGCAAGGAAAAATAAAAAAACTCCTGGCGCAACGGGCAGCTACCCAACCCACTAACCTGCCTAGCTGTGGTTCGGTATTTAGAAACCCTGCCAATGATTTTGCCGCACGTTTGATTGAGGCAAGTGGATTAAAAGGGTATTCCATAGGAGGTGCTGAAGTTTCAGAAAAACATGCAAATTTTATTATCAATACCGGAGATGCGACGGCTAAGGATATAGAACAGCTAATTGCATATATTCAAAGTGAAGTAGCCAGAAAACAGGGCGTTGAGTTACACACTGAAGTTTGTATTGTAGGAGATAAGCTAGCATGAAGCCGACTGTCATAAAACAAGCAAAAGACTTTGGTCGTGTCGCAGTATTGATGGGAGGCACTGCAGCAGAACGAGAAATTTCTCTTAATAGTGGCAATGCAGTCTTTCAGGCTTTGTTACGTATGAAGGTAGATGTTACGGCTGTTGATGTTAAGAATACGGTTTTAGCCGCTTTAAAGGATTCCTCTTTTGATCGCGTAGTTAATATGATACACGGACGAGGTGGGGAAGATGGGGTATTACAAGCGGTACTAGATACTTTAGGACTGCCATATACCGGTAGTGGTGTGCTGGCTTCAGCCTTAAGCATGGATAAATTGCGTACAAAGTTGTGTTGGCAAGGAGCAGGTTTAGCAAACCCGAAATGGGTTGTACTGCAAAGTAAATCTGATATACAGCGCTGTATCGATGAATTAGGTTTCCCTGTAATTGTCAAGCCCGCACTGGAAGGTTCAAGCTTGGGAATGAGCAAGGCAGAGACCCGGGAGCAATTAATCAAGGCATGGCAAGATGCTGCGCAATACCAATGTGATGTATACGCAGAAGCATGGGTGTATGGTAAAGAATATACAGTGGGAATACTGAATGATGAGGCATTACCCATTATCAGGCTAGAAACCCCACATGTTTTTTATGATTATGATGCCAAGTACCGGGCAGATACCACAACGTATCATTGCCCAGCTGGGCTTACTGATGAAGTAGAAACTGAATTAGCAGAATTAGCATTGAAAGCTTGTAATGTACTGGGTGTTAAGGGCTGGGGACGGGTTGATGTGTTTATTGATGATCGGGGAATCGCGCAACTAATTGAGGTAAATACGGTACCGGGAATGACCGATCATAGCCTGGTACCCATGGCAGCTAAACAGGCAGGCTTAAGTTTTGATGACTTGGCCTGGCGTATTCTGGAGACCAGCTTGAAATGATAAATACGCGCATGCAGCTAAAGCTAGCAGTGTTGTTAGTTATTATGCTCGGTATCGTTTTAAGCTGGCCGGTTATACAACAGTCCATAGCTAAAATCCTACCGATACGCTATGTGCAGGTTGAAGGTGCTTTTCAATATATTGATAAGCAGGATATACAAATGAAAATTAGTCCGCTGGTTCAGGCGGGATATTTTTCAGTCGATTTACAGGTGATACAGCAAGCGGTGATGAGTTTACCGTGGACTGAAAGTATACAGGTACAACGAATCTGGCCTGATCGACTTAAGCTTAGGATTTTTGAGCAAAAACCGGTTATACGCTGGCAGGCACATAGTTTATTAAATGAGCAGGGCGAGGTGTTTAGACCCTTGAATATAGATAGATTTCAAGCCTTACCGGTATTATATGCCCCGAATGAACAACGACATGAGTTATTAGGGGTGATGCATGGTTTAAGCGTCAGTTTGATGGATCAAGGCTTGTATCTGGCTGAGTTTAGAGTCAATGAAAGGCAGTCCTGGTCATTGAGTATGGAGGATGGCCTGGTGATACAGTTAGGTAGACTGCAACCCTTAGAAAAATTTAACCAGTTAATGAAGGCGCTTGTCGTATTGGGAGGTGAGTTGGTGAATAAAATGATTTATGTCGATATGCGTTACCCGAATGGCTATGCCGTACGCTGGCGAGAAAACGAACAAATTAATTGGTAATTAATATCTGGAATGGGGCTATACAAAGAGTTTAGCTTATTCTCATACAGTAGTTAAAGGCAAATGTAATGGCAAAACAAACAGAGCGTAAAGTAGTCGTAGGGCTGGATATAGGGACATCTAAAGTTGCCGCTATTGTTGGCGAGATCAATGAAAACGGTGAGGTTGAAGTGATCGGAATTGGCTCTACACCATCTCGAGGCTTAAAAAAGGGCGTGGTAATTAATCTGGAGTCCACTGTCAACTCGATTCAGCGTGCTGTAGAGGAAGCTGAATTAATGGCGGGCTGTGAAATTACATCCGTGTATGCAGGGATTGCTGGAAGCCATATTAAAAGTCTGAATTCTCATGGTATTGTCGCGATTCGAGATAAGGAAGTGTCCCAATATGATATAGACCGGGTGATAGACTCAGCCCGTGCTGTTGCCATTCCTGCGGATCAAAGGATTATTCATATTCTACCGCAAGAATTTATTATTGATTTGCAGGCAGGTATCAAAGAGCCAATTGGCATGTCGGGTATACGTCTGGAAGCAAAAGTGCATATGGTGACTGGTAGTGTCAGTGCGGCACAAAATATTATTAAATGTATACGCCGTTGTGACTTGGAAGTCGATGATATCGTTTTGGAGCAACTGGCGTCATGTTCTTCGGTATTAACCGAAGATGAGAAAGAGCTAGGGGTGTGTTTAATTGATATCGGTGGTGGGACCACGGATATTGCTATTTTTTCACAAGGGGCAATAAAACATACAGCTGTTATTCCTATCGCAGGGGACCAGGTAACCAATGATGTTGCAGTTGCTTTGCGCACACCAACGCAAAATGCAGAACTAATAAAACGCGAGCATGCCTGTGCATTAACTCAGTTAGCGGATGCTAATGAAATGATTGAAGTGGCCAGTATTGGTGATAGACCCTCACGTAAAATTTCCAAACAAAATCTGGCGGAAATTATAGAGCCCCGTTATGAAGAACTGATGCTGTTAGTCCAGGCAGAGTTAAGACGGAGTGGTTATGAGGGTTTGATTACCGCAGGAATAATTTTAACGGGGGGGAGTTCGAAAGTAACCGGGCTAGTTGATCTGGCAGAAGAAATTTTTCATATGCCAGTCCGACTAGGAATACCTCAGCATGTAATAGGTTTAACTGATGTTGTACAAAACCCTATACATGCGACAGGAGTAGGTTTGTTATTGTATGGCAGGGATCATCTGGCTAGTAATGAACATATGGGAGAAACCAGCGAAGGGATTTTTGCAAGAATGAAAGCCTGGTTTCAAAATAATTTTTAATAATATCTTTAATAAAACATGAGGCGAGAATAATGAAATATGAATTAATGGATTTAGGCTTAGAAAATGCAGTCATTAAAGTGATTGGTGTTGGTGGCGGTGGCGGTAATGCTGTTGATCATATGGTTAATAGCCATATTGATGGAGTAGAGTTTGTTTGTGCGAATACTGATGCACAAGCTTTGCGTCGTTTGCAAGTAGCTACGGTGATACAGTTAGGTGCTGAGCTGACCAGAGGTTTAGGTGCCGGTACTAATCCAGAGGTCGGTAGAGAAGCTGCAGAAGAAAACAAGGACTTGATTCGAGATGTTCTTGAAGGCGCGAATATGCTGTTTTTAACAGCAGGTATGGGGGGTGGAACGGGTACTGGTGCTATTCCTGTTATTGCTCAGATAGCAAAAGAATTAAATATTTTAACGGTTGCAGTCGTTACCAAGCCATTTGATTTTGAAGGCAAAAAAAAGATGCAGGTAGCTGAAGCTGGGATTGCAGATTTAGAGAAATATGTAGACTCGTTGATTATTATTCCTAATCAAAAGTTATTGCCAGTATTAGGTGCTAATGTATCAATGAAAAAAGCATTCGCTGCTGCGAACGATGTTTTACTCGATGCAGTGCAAGGTATTACCGAGCTAATCACCAGCCCCGGCATGATTAATGTTGATTTTGCAGATGTTAAAACAGTCATGTCGAATATGGGGGCAGCTATTATGGGGACGGGAGTTGCGAGCGGCGAAAATAGAGCGCGTGTAGCTGCAGAAAAAGCAATTGCCTGTCCGCTGTTAGAGGCTATTAATCTTCAGGGCGCGCGCGGTATTTTAGTGAATATTTCTGCTGCAGATATGGGTATTTCCGAATTTGACGAAGTGGGTAATATAGTGCATGCCTTTGCCTCTGATGAAGCGATTATCAAGATTGGTACCGCTATCGATGAGAGTCTAGGTGATGAAATTAAAGTCACTGTAGTAGCGACGGGCATGGGTAGCTCTTATAAAGCAGCAGCGAGTGGACCTATTTATATGGTTCCACCTATGCCAGCTAGTGGAAATGATTATGCTAATTTAGAGACACCAACAATAACACGTAATCAAAAACAGGATAGTAAAGAGACTCGATTTGGCGTACAGCCAAAAAATAATACAGCGGATATGGATTATTTAGACATCCCTGCATTTTTACGCCGTCAGGCTGATTAAGCCTTGCTAAATAATATAGTGCATAGCCTTGGCCTCAGGTATATGCGCTTTATTTTATTAAAAGCACATACAAGAGCTATATTCTAATCAGGATATTTGCTAGAAGTAGGTGTGTAAATATGCTAGGGAGAATGGACTGCGCCTCTGATTAAGCGGATGTGCTATACTCTGCCAGATTTGATTGATGACAGATTAGACTTAGGCATAGTAAATGATTAAACAACGAACATTAAAAAATACCATTAGAGCAACAGGTGTCGGTCTGCATACAGGGAATAAAATTTATCTGACCCTGCATCCAGCCGCAATCAATACAGGGATTAAATTCAGGCGAGTTGATCTAGACGAGCCGGTTACAATTGATGCGATTCCACATAATGTTGGTGAGACAACGCTTTCTACAACGCTGGTAAAAGGTGATGTAAAAATATCGACTATTGAACATTTGCTCTCTGCCATGGCAGGTCTAGGTATCGATAATGCACTGATTGATGTCACCGCAGCGGAAGTACCCATCATGGATGGAAGTGCTGGGCCGTTTGTGTTTTTGATTCAATCAGCAGGTGTTCAAGAACAAGATGCTCCAAAGCAATATATCAGGATCAAACATGAAGTAAAGGTATTTGAAGGTGATAAATGGGCCGCTTTTTTACCTATGAACGGCTTTAAAGTAACTTTTACTATAGATTTTGAACACCCTGCATTTGCTGAGAATGTCAAAACCGCAACTATGGATTTTTCCTCTACTACCTTTGTCAGGGAAGTCAGTCGTGCTCGCACCTTTGGCTTTATGAAGGATATAGAGTTTTTAAGAGAGAATAATCTGGCCTTAGGCGGTAGTATGGATAATGCAATCGTGATTGATGATGACAAAATTCTCAATGAAGGTGGTTTACGTTATGCCGACGAATTTGTAAAACACAAAATGCTGGATGCTATTGGCGATTTATATTTATTAGGCCACAGCTTGATTGGAGAGTATCAAGGTTATAAATCCGGACATGGTTTAAACAATAAGCTATTAAGAGCGCTTTTGGCTGATACTGATGCCTGGGAAAAGGTGGCTTTTGAAAATGATGAGGATGCCCCGATTCCATTTATGCGTTCAGCTGAAAGTCGTGCCAGCGAGTAAAAAACAGTAGTAAAATTTTTGTACTCTTTAGTAGATTAAGTATTTATCAGGTAGAGTCTACTCTACTCTACTCTACTCTACTACAGAAAATCCGGCATCAAGTCAGTTCTGATGGAATGCTGGTTATGCTGTTCGTTTGGATTCAGGTTTTAATAATATCCACATAAATTGGTACTTTTAAATAATTAAAAAAACCATCATTCCTGTATCTTTTAGCAGGAATCTTGATATTTACATACTTTAGATCCCCACTAAAAAACTGCGAGGGATGACTGGTTTTATTAAATCTTCATTCCTTAGCGATTATGTTTTTGTAACGCTTTACTTAAACCCAATAACGCATCCTTTAATTTTCCCTCCGCAAGAGAGTTTGCATTATCTCGAAGCAGGTTTATATTCTCATCCGAAGGGATAATTTTTGTTACTTCCTCTTGTATCTTATATGGCTCAGGTCTAAGCACTCTGATCCGAATCTTGTTAATTCTTTCATTGCTTTGAGCATTCACCGCCTGCAGTATTTGCGCGGTACAAAAACGTAGCTGAGATGCCCAGGCAGCCGAGCTGACATAAACCATTAAACTGTTATTATTAATAACACAATCTTTAATATGTGCTTGCAGTTGCTTGGGGCTCGCAGTTAGAATGATACGCAGAATCCGCTGATGCTTTATTAACTGTAACTGAATAGCAGATATATGGGAAAAAGCAGACGCTGGTTTAAAGCTCATGAATAATACTGGGAATAAGACGGTTTAACAAAACTCAGATACAGTGCAGTCGATAAGCCCGATGAGCCATAAATCATTGCCATCACCATAACTTGATAACGGGCAGCAATAAAAGGTGAGATTCCCGAGAGTATTTGGCCGGTCATCATCCCCGGTAAAGAGACTAAGCCGACAGCAAATAAAGAATTAATCACCGGAATCATGGCTGCCTGAAAAGCAATATTTCGCGCTTCAATATAACTATGTGTATTGTGTAGTTCAGAATCTAGTCTTTCGGCAGCCAGACTAACACTGTTCATGCTATTGGCAAACACCATACCCGCAATAGGAACCATATAATGTGGTGCATACCACGGTGTTAAATGTAGGGTCCCCTGAGTAATCAACAGCAGCGTTAAACCGCCACCTAGTACAATTGCAATAAAAGCATATTTATATAGTGTCAAACGAAGTTCGGGGACAGTACTTAGAGCAATCCAGCTTGATGCAACGCACATAATGAACAAAATAAGCAAAATGATGCCACTATTTTGTGCTGCAAAGATAAAAGTTAAAGCATAGCCAACTAATGCTAGCTGGGACAGCATGCGAATCAACGCATACACCGAATGCCTAACATTCAATGACCAACGTGTAAAAATCAATAAAACTAGCAGCGCAGGTATTAAAGATAAAGCGAGATTGCTTAAACTGATGGTTTCGATGCTATTCACAAGGCTGATTAAAAAATATTATTTAGGTTTTAGATTTTGTAAATTATCAATATGCTTGAAATCAACCCCGACGCTAATAATAAAGCTTGTTGCCTCTTCAATATTCATTTTTGATTTAACAATTTTGGATTCATGCACAATCACTGTAAAACCTGACGTGGGGTTAGGCGAAGTCGGTATAAACAGAATGTACATATCTTCGACCTTATTAGTTACATAAGCAGGCACCCAGACATCCTCTTTTGGATATTCAGTAAAAACAACTTCACGCGCTTGTTTTTGTCCATGACCAGAAAACAGATTAACGACTTTTTTGAGAACCCGATATATTGAATTCAATAATGGAATGCGGTTAACAATATTATCGATTAAACGAATGATCCAGGAACCTTCTACAATCGTTAAACGATACCCGACATAAACAAACAAATAAAAGCTAAAAACAAAGATAGAAATGGTAATTAAATAATTATCCCAGTAACCATAAACAAACTGAAAGGTCCCAGAAATAAACTCTTTCATAAATAAAACAATTTTTAACACCACAACAATCGGGATAAATGCAAAAACACCAATAAAAAAGTAATTGGTAATACGTTTAATATAGCTATTCATAACTGTTCCTTTTAATTTTATTATGCTGGGATTTAAGAGCTCAATGACTTGAATATCAATAAGATTCCCAAAATAGCCAGGAAGAATGCAAATAACTGAGCATATTTTTGATTATCGATTTGCGTGTAGAGAAATTCTTCAGTAAACAAAAAAACAACAACGGAAATTTGTAATAACAACATATTGTCGGTATAAGACATCCCACTTTCATAGCCGATGACATACAAAGTGAGTAATTGAAATACTGCGAAAGTCGCATAACAAATAGCGATAGTAACGCGGGTAATATTTTTAGAGTGGCCTTGTTCATGCACTAGCGCAGTTAGCAAAGAGCCACCTAAGTTAGTAATACCATGAACAATACCCATGATCATCAAATATAGTTTTTCATATTTGATCATTGTTGTTAGTGATTGCTCAATACGCGGAAAGAAATTTTTCAGCGCAACAAAGATTAAAAATAGCCCAATCAGCAAGCCAATATTTACTTTGATATTGGTAATAATAAACAGGAAAAAGACGATAAAAGGGATGCTGTATAAGAGAATATTTTTATACAGATCAAAGTTGATATAGTTGTAATGCTTCACTACTTGCAACATATTGATAGCAATAGAAATAGGCAATAACACTGAGAGCGTATAGCTAAAATCATAACCCAGTAAAAGCAGCAAAGGTGTGCCAAATAGCAGGATGCCAACACCAAATAATGACTGAATAACGGTCGTGAGGATTAAAGCAGCTAAAATATCAACAGGCATATATTTTATAGTGTCAATTTACAATACCACTAAGTATACCTTGCATTCAGTGAGTTCTGTATAAGAAATATACAAAATACCTTATCGACAAAAATAGATGATTATCCATAAAAGCACAATACTGACAAAATGCTTATCAATACGCAAATATTGTGCAAGCTGGAGAGCAAGGCAAAACTGTTATAGCGATAAAAAGTTACCCTGAAGTTATTAAAAACTCCTGTCGTTGAGTACGGGTTTATCAGAGACCACCGCATTTCATATAGCGTGTATTTAGTAACAGTATGTTAGTTCAAGCCTAATTAATTCTTTAGTCGGTAATTGCCCGCCAGGCTTCTATGCCAGTCAAACTTGCCGGATAGTTAGCGAATCACGCTAACATTTCAGTGCACTTTAATTTTTTTGAGCTTTTTGGTATTATCTTTTTTGTGATATCCAATCCAGTTACGTTATTATTTTATCTTTGACACCTCTTTTTCTACTAACTTAATTCACTGCATAACAAGGTTACGATGAAGAAAGAAGGCTACAAGTCATCATTACAAATTAATTTTCACTTGTTTGTAAGGGATCCTTTATCTTTACGACTGATTTAATAACTATTCATATAAATGCACTTTCGATAGGGAGGTTAGATTGCGGCACTTTTTTCCGGAGCTTACATGAACGACACAACCATCAGTGCATCAGTACAAAACTA
>CAYWLM010000012.1:0-41120 GCA_964459125.1 uncultured Methylomonas sp.
GCGTGGGAACGATAAATACGCTTTTTAGTTTCAAATACCGAAACATCAGACATATCCAATAAAGTGACATCATCAATAGCTATTACAGATATTTCTTCACTAAAACTCTGCTTAGGGTCATACCAAAACACCAAGCGGCTTTGCTCAAATTTAGCCTCAATCCCTTTTGTTAACTGATCTATTTGCATAACCACTCCTTATCCATCTTCATTCATCACATTCCAGTTCGTAACTAAAGCAGTTTTTACAATCACTACTACTTAATTGGCTTGGTAATTCCTTCATGGATATTGTTAAACAACTGGCATCATCTTTAAGCCCTTCCCATAGCGTTTTTTCTTCGATATGTTCAGCCCAATAACCATCGGAACAAAGAATCCATTGTCTATCTTGAGGTGCATCAACAGCAATTACTTCCGGTTGAATAAAACGCTTGGCATTAAGAGAATGCGTTAAAGTATGGCGAGTCATAACCTCTCTTTTGACATCACCTAAAGAATCATCAAAAGCAGTTAATAATGTATGCGTTTTTGTTAACCATTTAATGTCACCTAAAATAAACCCTAAACGACAATCACCACAAACTAGCACCTGACTTTTTTGGGTATCTTTGTTATAAATTAATGCGATATAACTTGCGGTTTCATGAAGGAATTGATGTCTTAATTGTTTTTGCGTATTTCGCATTATATTAAGCAAATCATCAGTTGATGGATATGTCCCCATACTCAAAACTGAACTCGCTATGGTTTCTGCCCAGTAACAAGCAAACTCATTACTTTTATCACTTTTCTCAACAGCATCTACCAACAAGGCAAAGAAAAAAGTTTTTCCATTAATAAGTCCAACTGCATCATTATTTGATTGACGCTCATTTCCCTTTCGGCTATTCCATTGCCAGTACATTACTTCTTATACCCTACGACAGATTCTAGACGCTTAAAAATAAGATTTTCTCTATCTTTATCATTTAAAGCAGCACTTTGAACTGCATATTCAAAGTCCATATCACCCAGCAATACCCCTATCTGACTTGATATATAGGCTTGTAATTCTTCAGATGATTGCTTGATTTCATCAACCAACTCTTTTCTACCACTAAATAAATTAAGCAAATCTTCAATATCTCGGCTTTCAAGGGGATCATTTTTTCCTCGTCCCAAATACGCTTCTAATTTAGTAACAATAAAGAACACTGGCGTGACTAATTTAATGGTTAAGTCTGGTGTTAACTGATAATCCTCAGCCGTGTTATATGCTTCCCTGTACCACTTGTTGCTAAATCCTAAGATACTCTCGTCATCAGGCATAAAATCAACACGTAAGTCTCCAAGCTTCATCGCACAAATAGGATCATCAACATCAGGATTTTCAGTAAAATTACGCGATCTCAATTCTTCTTGTAATTTATAGTAAGGAGGAATACCAAGTACATGAATAATCAGATCAACATCATCAGTATGGCGAACTTGTTCTTTAGTGAATGCGTCCGTCAATAACAAACTTGTAGTACAGCCACCGACAAAGACCATTTTCTGACAAAGATCTAAACCCAGCCCAACGGCTACATTAATAAGCATCTCACGATGAACATTTGCGTTATTCATCGTGATATTCCTAACCGTTTAGCTAATAAATCAGTCGCAAGGTTACGCTCACGAGGTTGACCTATTCGAACAGCATCAACTAAGGCCAATAAAGCATATAACTCAACATCTCGACGAACAGCATAAGTGACAGACTTAAATAAAGGTTCCACAGTTTGTCCTTTAGTCTTACCTTGTGCATCAGGCCATACAGGCAATAAGTCTCCCGTACTTATTAATTTACCTTCCAAGACAGGTGCAGCTAATGATGTTGTAATACCGCGAGTTACCGCCCCTAATTTTGTAGGGAATACATATTTCAACCCATAAACAATGAATTCTAAAAGTGCTTTTGTATGGACTCTGGGCAAACCAGAATGTCGATCACGTTTTGCCAGCCCCACATCAAAACATCGTCTCAATGCCAAGTTAACTTGTGATTTGCTGATGCCTGTTGATAAAGCAAGCGAGCGAGTACTATATTGATTAATAATATAATCGTCTGCATTCATAGATTGATGATAAAAACCGTGCTGTTCGACATCACCACCGATGGTATTTTCTTCCCAATCTATCCAGTTGCTATCAAGAGAAGGTAGAATGCCTTTTTCTCGTTTATGCAAACATTCTAGTTTTAATAGTAATCCAATATCCTGACTTTTCATTTTTAAACCAACTCATCCGCCCCAAAAATCAGGACACGGGACAACTATCCTAAAATAAAGGCTTGATGTCAATCACTTATTACGCAACGTAGACTTTCAATTTATTATGAATACTATACTGAGACTGGCGTGAAGATAGCTCGCCCCCATGATTAGAAAGTGATCTTTTTCCCCAAGTAATCCAAACAAGCACCCTATTTTTACTTGTTAGGTATTTGTCCTGTAGGTTTTTTTTCAAATACAAAAATGAATCAAATTCGCTTGTTATTATTTCCTCGCTGAGTGTATAGACTAGGGCATAAACAATTTTTGTTTAATGGTTACCATCAACGCTGGGGATAAATACACACCATGCTCTTGTGTGAGATCTGCTAAGTGTTGCCAAACTTGTTCAGGCGTTAGTCGATGTTGTTTATTCATGAGTAACAATAAACCGACTGTACCAATCACTTTAAGCCCTAAATGCTGTGCTTTTTTTCGGGCCAATAAATCATCTAAAACAACAAAGTCGGCAGATAATTCTTGTGCCAAAGCCATTGCCGCTAATTCACCTTCATGCAATCGTCCCAATGCCCCTTGCACATAAGCGGAACTCGAAGCAGATAAAGATTTTATCTGAATACAATCAGGCAAAGACTCATCACCCAATTCATCAATCACCTGCTGAGGCACGCTGATTTGATCAACGCACTGGTTTAAGACATCAAGGCATTGACAATACTCAGAAAAACAATCGGACTGGTATTTAAAACAATGTTCGTGATGGCATATGGTCTATCGTCTCTATATCTTCAAGTACAGTTTCATCGGCGATGATATACGCTTGATCAAAATGCTCTTCTAAACGGTAGCGAAACCCTTCAAAACTTAAACCTGCAATATGGGCAGCACGGGCAAAACTGACTTTTCTGGCATGATATAAGCTTGCCGCTAAAAAAAACTCAACCGCATGATGGCCTAATGGTTGTATCACTTCATCTAATTCAGGCTGTAATTCTATTAACATAAATCACCTTTTTTTTAGTTTACAACCCGCCCACGCTCTAAAATCTGATCCAGATGAAAATCACATTGATCATTCCAATAAACACGTTTATTTTTAAACTGCACAGCGTTAAATAATGCCTTATCATAAAGTGATTTATAGCAAGGGATACGCTCTATTTCGGCTTTAACATCAAAATCAATAACAGAATTATTGTCCAAATAAAGCCGTAAAATAGAGTCGTCTTTAGGATCTATAGTGACTATTTTTAACATACTATCCGCCTAGACTCTGTTTTTTGCAGTGCATAGCGATACAGTGTTTTAGGTTCTATATCGACCATTCCCTGATTAAATTCCAAACAGCCCCATTCTTTATTAAGATGCGCAGAGTTTAAATCCTGCTCGCTGACGTATGCTTGAAGTAACTCACTCAAATCAACCGTTTTAACCTCGCCATTTTCAAAATTTAAATTAAAAAAATAGCCGTTTAACTGTCTAAAGTTTATTAATTTCATACTTACTCCAATGGCTGTAACTTATGAAAGTTTTGGGTATCCCACATTTCAATCAATTCATCTTGATGAATTTCTGCCTATTCTCTCACTAACTGACGGCATTTTTTAGGCAGATTTCCATCAATAATATTCAGGTTAATTAATTCCATAACCGCTTCATAATCGCCGTATTTTATATGGGCAGGTTTTTAAGAGAGAGGTCTCGTTTTCACACCCACCATGATCGTTCCCACGCTCTGCGTGGGAATGCATCGGTTGACGCTCTGCGTCGTTTATCGCTGATGTTGCAAGTGGCTGGTTCAGTGGTTCGCTTTCGGGACGCGGAGCGTCTAGGGCGGCATTCCCACGCAGAGCGTGGGAACGATAAAGTATTTTATTTTCCATTAAACTGTTTAATTACAAAATAACAAACTGACATCGTTAAATTGCGTCCAAAACGAACAAACTCTTCTTCTGTAAAACCAATTGGTATGTGAGAACCATCACTAATAAAGGTATAAGCTGATGCTATAGCTGACTCTTCCTTTGGAGTAAGATGGTTTTGTTGTTTTAAAAATGACAACGATTTACCCCATGCTTTGTTGTTTTCATTTTCAGCAAGGCTGAGACCGTCATCTTTTGCAATTCCTCTTATAATAGTTTCGAGAGCAATCCGTGAGTGAGATAAACAAGCGTTATAATCTGGGGTTGATTTTCTGAATGTATTTTCTGACTGTTTTATATGATTAATTACATCACCTGATAAAGATAAACTAGATTTTTTCAATTCACTAATTAGCTCATCTTCTACTGGTTCTGTTAAATTAATAGATGGGTCTATTTTTAGCACTGTACCTTGCTCAACCTTAAACCCATCAAGCAATAAACATTTTTTTAAATCACCCCATCGTTCATCAAATCTATACCTTGGGCTAATTTCATTTCGTAAATCACCACTGGTTCTTGCAATTTCATCAATTACTGATTCTATTAAGGGTGATTCCAATTCTAAAAATGGCTCATAACCACGATAACCTATAGCATAGGAATCATCAAAGGAAATACCATGTTTTTCCAGCAACATATATTGAGTTTGATGTAAAAATAAACTCAAAAATTGATAAAGTGATAATTTTGTTCGTTTTGATATAACCATATATTGAAATTCAGTTCCTTTTTAAATACTAACGGTCAAGTGGATTTGATTGTTGGAGCCCATTTGAACTAGAACTCAATTTTTACCAGTTCGGCAATTTTTTCCGCGACAACAGCCATTGAATCTTCTGAAGTATCTAAACCGCTTCGAGAGGCGAGCAATGGACTGACATTGCGAAGTGCTTCATACGTAGTGTTATGCATTATGGGAACGAGCTGGTTACCTGCTAAAAGTGCCGAAAGCTCTTTGTCAGCAACACTCTCTTTGGGGAGGCGATCCAGCATTGCTGGGGTTACAAGTACAAGCCCTATTCGTGAGTTCGCTAATCCCTTATCGATAGCGCGCATCATCGGTACACCGAGAGCAAGATCCTTCTCGCTAAACCAAACTTTTACGTCGGACGCCACGAGACAATCATGAAGTTCTTTGGCTGGACCCTTACGGTCATCCCACGCGTGACACAGGAATACGTCTCGAAGAGACGGTTGCTCTGCTGCTCGCGACTCAACAGTTTGACGAATTGGTGTAAGTGACTGTACTTGTGCAGCCGTATACGACACAGATGAACTTGCTTTCGACCATCTTGGTCTGCTGCTGGAGCTGCTCCCATACGACGAGTATGACGAGGGCGAATATGAAGAGTATCCCCCATAGCTACGACTACTACATGCGGGACATGCCGCCGCTGCGCTCGATGAGCGATGACCATTTACTGGTGCTGTGCATCTTGCCATGTTGTAATTATCCTTTTTTGTAATAGCTCTTTAATTAAAGGTTAAAAAACTGACAGTGCCGAAACTTTAAATTAACGGAATGTGCAGGGCACCCTGTGCGCTCTAACAGTTTAATAGACAGAAGGCAGGCAGGGCTATTAAACATAGACTACGTTCTATCTATCGTAAATATTATGATAAATTATCCTCAGATATTTTAATATGTCAATATCATTCTATACATCACCCCAAGTTCGCCTGACACTCATTTGTAACTTGCTCAGCATTCGGCTTCCTAAGCTCTGCCCATGTACTCTTAATGAAGCATTAGAAAAACCCATACATAGGTTCAATCAAGCTATTCAGTCATTTTTTTCATCATTAATGCCCAACTTACTCACAAACATATTATTTCCTTTTTTTATTCCAGCATACGCCCAATATGACTAAGGGGTAAAGTGAATAAATAGAGGCAGTGTAACTGCGGTTTACGTTTAAAATTACCCTTTATTTCCATATAATGAGCACGAAATAACGTCGACACTTTGGAAGTATGGTTTTTAACCTCACCTGATGCTGGCAGCAGTTCATGGCTGTCCTTTTTTTGTTACCCAAATGGCTTATTTCCTCGCTGAGTGTGTAAACTAGGGTATAAACAATTTTTGTTTAACCGTTTCCATCAACGCTGGAGATAAATACATCCCATGCTCTTGAGTGAGATCCGTTAAGTGTTGCCAAACTTGTTCAGCATTTAATTGATGCCGTTTCTTCATCAGTAGCAATAAACCGACTGTACCAATCACTTTAAGCCCTAAATGCTGTGCTTTTTTTCGAGCCAATAAATCATCTAAAACAACAAAGTCGGCAGATAATTCTTGTGCCAAAGCCATTGCCGCTAATTCACCTTCATGCAATCGTCCCAATGCCCCTTGCACATAAGCGGAACTCGAAGCAGATAAAGATTTTATCTGAATACAATCAGGCAAAGACTCATCACCCAATTCATCAATCACCTGCTGAGGCACGCTGATTTGATCGACACACTGGTTTAAGACATCAAGACATTGAATCTTACCCAGAAAAATAATCGGACTGGTATTTAAAACGATATTCATGACGGTATATTATCTATCGTCTCTATATCTTCAAGGACAGTTTCATCTTCTATAATATAGGCTTTATCAAAATGCTCTTCTAAACGATAGCGAAATCCTTCAAAGCTTAAACCCGCTATATGTGCCGCACTCGCAAAACTGATTTTTCTAGCATGATATAAACTTGCCGCTAAAAAAAACTCAACCGCATGACTCCCTAATGGCTGCATCACTTCATCTAATTCAGGCTGTAATTCTATTAACATAAATCACCCTTTAACTATTATTGTTACTTTATTTATCTCTGGCATCACTTCTTACCTGTGATGGCTTTAACATCCACCAACAAATCCCCAAACTTGCCGTAATTCACTTTTACCCCATCATCCAAATCCAATGAAATACGCATATCGGCATAGTGCTTTAATTTATCGTCAAATTCACTCAGCTCGGTTTGTTTTTTCTCTAAGGCGGTGAGGGATTTTTTAAAGCGATTGGCATCGCTGGTGCTGCTGGCGGCTTCGATTTGTTTTTGTAATACGATTGCAGAAGCCTCGTATTTACCTAATAACGGCGTGACATATTCGGTACGCATTCGGGATAAGGTGCTTTCGTTGTAACGATGTAGATACACCAAACATTCAAAGGCTTTTTGTTTGCCTGAGCTGAACAGCCAATAAATCGGGCGTTTTTTGTAGGTTTTTAGATGGTCTTTATAAAATTGGGTCGATAAATAACGGCGGATGGTTGCCAAACTGGATTCACTGCTTTTTGGTTTAATGGCATATAGGCATAAGCTTTCTGCTACAAAGTCTAAATTCTGTTGCAGATGATCTTCACCCCAAACCACACGGACAAATTCACGGAAACGGTGGGTGGCATCGTCTGCAAACCATTCCTGATCGGTGAGTGGAATAATGCCGTCATCATCGGCGATAAAAGGATTCAACTCGTTCCCACGCTCTGCGTCATGCTGCTCAGTTCCGTAGGTTGGGTTAGCGGCTTTATCGCGTAACCCAACATTTTCCGCTTCGATGTGTTGGGTTACGCTATCGCTAACCCAACCTACGGAGTCGGGAGCATTATAAATATTAGCAAAATCAATATTGCCTGCATGAGCATAAATCAAGCCCGCTTTATCCAGTCGATAACGTCCCATTAAACAGCCGATAAAATAGCTGATAAGTTCTGCGAGAGTATCGGATTGAAAGCGTTGAGCTAAGGCTTCATCGGATAATTTACCGCCATAACGGTATTTAGGATTCACGGTTAAGGTGATTTGCTCCAGTGGCACATCGGGGGTGAGTTCATCTTGTAAGCCGTAAGCATCAATAAATAAACGGTTGTTTTCTTGTTCGAGGCGTTGCATTTCGGCGATGCTGGCTTGGTTTTGTTGTTGCCAGTTTGCGTAGCAGTCGGATAATGTCTCGTTCCCAGCGTCCTCGGTGGGAATGCCTACGGTGTTTTTGTCATGCGCGGTCTGCATTCCCACGCTGGAGCGTGGGAACGAGGATACCGCCTTATTGTAGGTTGGGTTAGCGGCTTTATCGCGTAACCCAACAGCGGTGACTTCGATGTGTTGGGTTACGCTATCGCTAACCCAGCCTACGATTAAGGGGTTTTGTTGGAAATCCCATGAGATTTCATAGGTGTTCCAATCTATTTTTGCAATAAACATCATACCATCAACTTCTTCCCAAAATTCCTTATTAAAATCAGTAATAGGAAGCTTACTAAGATCAGAAGAATTAAGTGCTATTGTAGGGCTTAATGCATTTAATAAAAATTGAACGACTTTAGAATTTAAAAAGGCTAATAAAAAATTTCTTTCTTCTTTATTGGCAGGCATAAAGCTTCTAAAATTAACATCAAATATCCCCCCAGTTGGATACCATCGAAAGCCGTTTATCCCTGATGAAATTGCAGAAGCAGCCACTGTATCATGAAAGTAAAATTGTTCTCCTCGTATATCTTTTGTATAACTTCCACCATTATACTTTTTTACTAAAAACTCTTTAAGCTCGATACCATTTTGATACCAACTTAAAACAGTATCATTATTACCATACCAACGTCGTGAATTTCCCCCTTTATTTATTGGAAACCAACGTACTTTACTTTCAATACATTCAGTAGCATTAGCACAATCAAATTTAGAATTATCATAATTAACTTCAGACCAGATTCGAAGATAATAATCAGAATCTGTTGTTGATAACCCTGTAATAGCAGAATATTTTTTTCCTAAATACTCTCCTCCAGAAAATTGCTTAATAATTTTATTATTAAGCCAATACGCAATCGGGCTGGCGGGGATTTTTTTAAAGTCATCAGCCGAAGCGGTTTTTAAGCGTTCATTTTGAACTGGAAATTCAAAAGGCACACCCTCTGCATTGACATCAGCGTTTTCAACATACGAGTAAAATCCTTGATAATTATTCAGGTGAATATTACGGAATATAGTTGCATTCGTACCAAAGGCAATTTTCATTACGCCATTGCCCATATGCGTCATATTTTCAATGGTGTAATTGTCTAATAAGTTTTCTCGCATTTTTTCGTAGCTGGATAAAAACATCCAGCTTTGCATGGTCACCATCGCATTAAAGCCTGCCTCATTCAGCCAATCAAAACCTCTTTCTATAAACATGGCAAACAAATCCGATTTACTATCAGGATAATGCTGTTTAGCAAACGCTTTTAAGTCAGGATTCATGCCTTTACCGCCCATATACGGTGGATTAGCAATCACGGCATCGTATTGTTGGGCTAATATCTGCGCTTGTTGTATAAACGGGATTAACTGACTGGCGGTGGGTTTTTGAAAACTATCGCCGTGCTGCGCGAGTTCCTTCAACTGTTTTAATAACGGGAATATGGCACTTGTCAGTTGTTCAGGTATTTGAATTAAAGAGCCAAAGGTATCGGCTTTTTCAAATAAGGATAACAATGCTTTTAGTGTCTGATATTCGTTATCATCAATAACCTCACTCAATTCTATTTGTTCGTTATTAAATATTGATGAGGTCGTACCGATTTTGCTTTGTTTATTTAAATCCAGTTTTTGCCATAACTCATCAAAAACCAACTGCTGACTGGCCTGCAATGCCATCACATTAAGCTGAATATCACGGGTAAAAATACGCCGATCATCGGCACGGGCGCACATCATTAAGGCAAAACCTGCAAGCTGGGCGGCGCGGTCGTCGATATCGAGGCCATACAGATTATTTTCTAAAATCAGTTGCGGGATTTTACGCGGTTGATAGCCGCGTTCTGCGTAGATGGCTTTTAAGAGCTGGTAGGCTTCGACCAATATATGCCCTGAACCGCAGGCTGGGTCTAATACTTTGAGTTGTTCGGGGTCGATGCTATCGGGGGTGTTCGCGGCTAAAGCCGCTGCTACGGCTTTGGTTTGTTGTGCGGGTTCTATATAGTATTCCATGCCTGCTTTAATGCTGGAATCAGGATAGCTTTGCAGCCATTGCCGTCCGATGGAATTTTGCACCAGATATTTTACGATCCAGTTGGGGGTAAACAGTTGCGTGGCGGCGGGTATATCTTCCGATTTAACCACGCTACCAATCACTGCATCTTTCTTTTCTGAAATATAGAATTGGTATAACCAGCCTATAATTTCCACCTGTTCCCAGTCTTCGGCAGGAATATCATCAACTAGCCCGCGTAAGATAGAATCGGTACGGGTTAAATTATCAGGTAAGAGTAATTCCGTTTCATCATCAATGGCTTCAAACAAAAACGGCATGGCTTTATGCAAGGCATGGCATTGCCCTAATAATATAGTCCGATACAGCAATTCATCCTGATTACCTGCCAGTTTGAGTTCAATAATCTGCTCACGGTTTAAACCTAAATCCTCTGCTACGTCTTGAGCGTGATTGAGGATTTCAGGTAGACCACCCTCACCCCAGCCCTCTCCCTGCGAGGGAGAGGGGGATAATACGCGCAGCCCATGCTCTAGGTAATCATGCAATTCCATAAACCGAATGGCACATAAGCGGTTAAACCATGTGTAGGCGATGTGTTCCATGAGTTGATTAAAGCCAGTGTTTTCAACTCGCGTAATTAATTTCTGCCGCGCTCCTTTAAGTTTTAAAGCGACACTACGCCCTTCAATGATTAGCGTTTGCCCTTCTTCTCTTGCTGCTTCTATATGGCTGGCGTAAATACCGAGTTCGTTGGCCCGTTTTGTTACCGCTGTGATAAAGGCATTTCTGGCTAAGGGGGCGTATTTTTTGATGTTGGCGGTGTTCATAACGGAGGTGTTATCCTTTTCTGGGAATTATTGATTTAAGCAGTCAAATAGCATCGAGTAAAACTAAGTTTGAACAAAAGAGCATAGAATATTTTTTAGCTCTTTCCTATTTCATCCATGTCAATTAAACTTGAAAGAAGAGTGATTGTAATACATAATCAACAAATATATGTTATAAATTCGATACTATGATAGAAAATATTAAATTTTCAAATTTTTATTCCTTTGCTGAAGAAGCTGAGATTTCCTTGCTTGTTAATAAAAAACCAAGTCCGTCCTACTTTGATATAGATTTAGCCAATGGAACACGTTTAAACAAAGTTATTTCAATTATGGGCCCAAATGGTTCAGGAAAAACTCAAATACTCCGCCCAATCGCCTTTCTTAGCTGGTTTATATCCCATTCTTTTTTAAATTCTGAACCTACTAGCCCTATTCCGTTTAAACCACATTTACTTACACCGGATCAGTCATCTAAGTTTGAGTTAGAGTTTTATATTCAAAATGAGCAATATAAATACCAACTCATTACAACACCGACTCAGGTCGAATATGAGTCTTTACATAAAAAAACCAGTCATTTATATAGCTATGTATTTATTAGAGAATTAAAAAATGGAAGCTATCAATACAAGCATCAAGGCTTTGAATTCCCTAAAAAACTAGCAGAAAAAATCAGGGGGAATGTATCCATTATTTCTGCCGCAAATATACATGATTCGGCCTATGCGACTAAGATCTCTAATTACTTTAGCACCTATACCTATAACATCAATATTTCCGGTCGTGAAAATTATCATCAAGGTGAATTGTTTAAAAGTGCAGAATTTTTTAAAGACAATCCAATTCTTCAAAATAAAGCATCTAAATTACTGTGTAACTTAGACCTAGGCCTATCAGGAGTTGAACTCGTTGAAATTGAGGCAACTGACGAGCAGGGTAAAGAAAAAAAGCTACACTTACCTTTTGGTCACCATACATCTGCACTAGGGTCGTTTAAACTGCCTTTTTTTGATGAGTCAAGTGGCACTCAATCTGCCTATGTATTACTTAGACGAATATTACCCGTTCTGGAACATGGTGGTGTTGCTATCCTAGATGAAATAGATAATGACCTACATCCTCATATGCTACCAGCGATACTTGAGTTATTTAAATTTGAACATACTAACCCTCATAATGCCCAGATTTTATTTACCTGCCATACACCAGAAATTTTAAATATTTTAAAAAAGCATCAGCTATATCTTGTAGAAAAAAATGATTTATTTAGTGAAGCTTGGCGTTTGGATCAGGTTTCCGGCCTAAGGTCAGATGATAATATTTATGCTAAATACCAGGCTGGAGCTTTAAATGCTGTTCCTAATATATAAAGGAATATAATGGCAACCAAAAAACAGCGACTTAAACTTGCCTCTTTAATTATTGTGGGTGAGGGTCCACATGACAAGGCATTTTTGTCGCATATGAAGGATTTATATGACAACAGATCAACAGGACAAAAAATAAAAATTGAAACGGCTGATGGTGGCTCACCAAACGATATTATTAGATCAGCCATCAAAAACAAACATATAAATTATGATCAACGCTATGTTTTAATGGATTCCGACATTCCTTTATCCGAAGAAAATAAAAAAACAGCTAAAAAAAATAAAATTACAATTATCCAGTCCACTCCTATTTGTCTTGAAGGTATGCTACTTGAAGTATTAGATCAGAACCCTCCGAACACAAATCAAAAATGTAAGTCTATGCTTCATCGTCAGTTAAGTGGCGAACCTACAGAAAAGTCGAGTTATAGCCAAAAGTTCAGTAAAACTGTGTTAGATTCAAGCCCTAAATCACAGATTATCGATTTAATAAAAATTATGGCTAATTCAAAATAATGTATTTATTTAAGCCTAACCTTATCGCCCGATTTAACAACTGCTAAAAGCTGTTCTCGTAACTGATTAAGATAATCATCAACCTGCTGTTCAGTTTCAATAAAAGCATTCCCAGATAATGTCATAATTTCAGCTGGATTAATGGTCACTGTTCTTTTGGGCTTTGGTGTAACTGGTTCTACTGCTTTATGTTTACCCGTATTTTGTGCTTTTTTTGCTTCCGCTGCTTGTCGTCTTTGTTCATTTGCGGCTTTTGTATGTTCAGCATCAATATAAGCATTAATTAACTGTTCAGCCCTGTAGGGTGGGCAGCGTTTTTCTGCCCACCATTTGTATCACAGGATAGGGTGGGCAATAAAGCGTTGCCCACCCTACAATTCATGTTAAGTACAGTCTCCCCTTCTTTTAAAGTAGATAGCGTTCAAGTGGTGAAAAGGAATGGCTATCACGCCCTTTTCTGGCTAACCATGCATCAATCACGGCATTACCAAAATCATCGGGTAAGGTATCGGCAAAAACAGCCCTGTAGGGTGGGCAGCGTTTTTCTGCCCACCATTTGTATCGCAGGATTATGGTGGGCAATAAAGCGTTGCCCACCCTACAATTCATGTTAAGTGCAATTTTCCCTTCTTTTTAAAGTAGATAGGTTTCTTAGTTACTTAATCCTAACCTTATCACTCGCCTTGATAGCTTTTAATAGCTGCTCACGTAATTGTTCAATATACTGTTCAACCTGCTCTTCCGTTTCAATAAACCCATTTCCTGATGCTGCCATTATTTCAGCTGGGTTAATCGTGACTGTTCTTTTGGGTTTTGGAGCAACAGGAACTGGTTCAGCTACTTTTGATTCAGTCGTATTTTGTGACTTCTTAGCTTCCGCTACTTTTCGTCTTTGTTGGTTTTCTGCTTTTAGCTGCTCTGCATCTATATGTGCATTAATGTGTGTATCAGCTTCCTCTTCATAAGCCTCGGCATCGGCTTGTTCGCTAATGATTTGTGGAATTGAGTTAGTATTTTCAATACGTTGCTTACATTTTTGAAGTGGATGCAATGCTTTATTTTTTAATTCAGCAAGTGCAGCACATTCTGTTAAGGCTGTCGTTATCCGTGCAATTCTAAGTTCAACTCTTTCTAGCGCATGAATTCGTTTTTCCTGCACTAATTGATCGCTAATCTTTTGAACCGTTTCTATGAGTGGTTTTATATGGCGTAGCTGTCCATACGGTTCTGCCATCGCATAAATACGCTCTAGTTCCTTGAGTGCTTTTAAGGCTTCTTCCTGTTTTTCTAGTGCTGGACGATTGGCTTGGTGATTATTAAGTGCGTCTGTTAATGATTGCCAAGTCTGGAACTGGCTGTTGTAGAATTCGTCCAGGTCTTCAAAGTCTTCTGCAAAACCCTCTAAGGCATCGGCCTCCTCTATCATGCGTTGAATAAGTTCAAAGCTGTTTCTTTGCTCTAAGATGTCAGCGAGTAATACTAAACCCGATTCTATTTTTGTTTTACCAGGGAAGTGCCCTGTTTGAGATTTGATGGAAAAGGATTTAAGTTCGTCTTGCCATTGCAGTAATTCCTGTTGAATCAGTTCTGTGAGTTCTTTTTCTCCTGAACCTGTGAAGGTTTTAGAAAATAAACTTTTAACTAAAGTAACTGCTTTTTTGAGTTGCCTTTCATCATGTAGGCGTATTTTTTGTAGGCGAATTTCTCCGCGTCTACGGCTGTTGGTAAAGGGCTCATAAGCTTTATTTAATGCTAAAGGCATACTTTGTAGGGTAAAGCTGATTTTTCCTGCTAGTCCTAAGCGTGCTGTGAGTAATAATATTTCATTATCTGGCCATCCGTAGGGGCGACGATTAAAGTGGTTAAGTAAATCACGTAAATAAAGCGCTTCATTGCGTTCTACTTTTAGGGAAATATATTGTTCCACCTCTTGCATCGCTTTGGGGTTACATTCTTCGGCATTAAAATCCAGATTAGCCTGAACCACATCATCTGCCATTAATACCGCCTGGATTTCTCTTGCTAGCTCCCCTGTTGTTGGGCGTAATAGGTTTAGTTTGGCAAAGGTATTTTCTATAACATAACTGTAAGCCGCTTCTAAAATAGCGGTGGGTGTTGCTGCTTTTTTGGTTAATTTTGTACCTATGGAAAAAAAATCGGCTTCAATAAACAGGCTCTCAAAATCATGTCTTAAACGTTTTTCTCTGTCCATATTTTCCATTTGCTTGTCACGCAGCAAATGTTCTTGTTCTGGACGTTGCCCTGAGTTTTGTTTTAAAAATCGGTCTGTCTGAATAAATGTGGTTAATTCATCCCATAGGCGTTTGTGCTCGCCTAGTTTAATTAAGATACAGCCATCACCTTCTAAAGTATGGTTAATACAATGTTGATCATGTGAATAGTTTTCATAGTGTGCATCGAGCGGAGAAATTAGTTTTAATACCAGGTCTTCTAGTTTTGATCCGTCTCTGGGATGACCGTTACAAAAACGACTGACTTTAAAATCCTGTTTATTGATGGGATAGCGAAATTGATTGTTACGCTTTAATATGTCGTCAAATACTATTGTTGCTAGTTTATTGGAGATTTCTGAAGGCTCGACATCGGTATGACGAATTTCATTTTCTATTTCTTTTTCTTCGTTAGTGAGGAAGACAAATTCATCACCATTGCGGGCGATTAAGAATTGCCGTTCTAAGCGATTTAGACTGTCATCAATTTGTTTTCTTAAGCTTATTTTATCTGCATCTATCTGTTCAATAGAAAGCGTCACTAGGTTATCTAGGGTGCTTTTTACCGTATCAACATAACGAATTAAAAACAGGGTTTTGAGTATATTGCCATCAAACTCAGTCAATGAGTCTAAGTCACAAGCCTGATCAATCGTTCGCTTTACTGCTGGCTCTAAAAAGCTTTCTATGGGGCTGTAAAACAAGTGGAAGGGAATTAATACATCTAATTGACAGTCTTTAACTTGTTTAGCGGCGGATTGAAACGCATCGAGTAATGAGCGTTCTCCCATGGCTAAATGTTTACCTGTTGCGCCTTTGGTTCTGATGGATTCAAATACTTTTTGTACTAATGCATAATGGAATGGGATAAAAGGATAGTTATCAATAAACGAAGGTGCATCAGTATAAGGCTTGAGTTCTGCTGTAGTGGTCTTATCAAAAGAGAGTTGATTGCGCAGTATGTCGGCTTTATCAGCATAAATCTCAGCTAATCGTTGACTGGCTGGTGCTGTTTTAGCTAATAAGCGTTTCTGTATGACTTCTGAGGTATTGGAGCTGGAGAGTGAAGGCTTGGTGGCAAAACGGCCCTGAATCTTGGAAAAATCATCACCATCGCGCTTTTCCATATTGCCGATAGCAGCATCCAGATCGGCTTGCGAGGTCACCACTACCCATGCGCGTCCACCACAGCTTGTGCCTAAGTCTTCTACTATGGTTTGTAGCTTGAGCATCATTTGCGTATTTTTGCCGATAAACTGCCCGACTTCATCGACCAGGAATAGTACATGTCTGCCATTTTTACTTTCGATGTATTCATTAACCCAATGACAGAAGTTTTTTACGTCGAGTGGGAAATTATTACCCAGTTCTTCTATGGTTTGACGCGCTGATTCTGGGCTTTGTTGACTGGCATGTGCAAAGGCTTCTGTCAGTTCATCACGGTAAAAATCATAGGCATCGCGGTTGCTTTCCCATGGTTCGCCTGATAATTCAGTAAACTTGTCTCGAAAAGCCTGGTATTGCCCACGTTTATCCAGCTCTCTTTCCATATGAGCAATATGCGGAAAGTCGGCACAATAACCCACGCGTTCATTAAAGACTTTTAGAAATACTTTTAATATGGCGTTTTCTGCTTCATCTGTATTGGCGCGTGAATCAATATTAAACAGAATAACATCCGCATCTTTACTGACCGCACGGTGGATATCACTAATAAGCATTGCATCGCTTATTTTTTCTTTGAAGAACTCGAATGCTTTGCGGGTTTCGCCATCTTTTTCTACTGCTCTATTTTCAATCAGGTAAGAGAGTATTTTCAGGAAATGCGATTTACCTGAGCCGAAAAAACCTTTGATCCATACGCCCATCTTGGTATTGGGGTTGAACTTGTCATTGCAGGAAGGAAGGTAGGCTTCGAAGAATTCCCTGAAATGACGGTCTAATTCTTGGGTAACGACATATTCATCAAGTTCCACATAAACACTGTCGTTGTCCATTTGTTCGGCTTTAACTACGCCATTGATATTACGCGTGAGTTGCTTGGTAAAGATTTCTTCGACTATCATAATGGTTTTCTGATTCCTTCAGTTTAATGATGTTTGTGTGTTGCCGCTTTCAGGGACGAGTTTAAAAGCTCGATAGTAATTTCTGGATTCGATCATGCCGAATGGATGCAGATCTTGACCACTGTATTCACCGGGATAAAAAAGTATCAGTGGTGTATTGCCCATGACATCCTGTAAGGCACTGAGCAATTCATGTCCTCTCACTAGAGGCCATGCATTTCCTAGCCCGGAGAGAATAACAAATTCCAGGGCTGTAGAGGCTTCGTTATCTTTAAAAATAGTGTCAGCAATGTATTTGGCTATTTTTTCCTGACTAAGTGGGCCTGCTAATGTCTTACGTAGCGCATCTGTTCCCACTTGCTTTTCTCGTTTAAAAGTTCGCTCTAGCAGGCCGCGTGAGTCAAGCATATCTACCAGTATCTGGAATATATTGATATGTTCAAAGCGGTGCTCGTGCTTGTTGAGTTTATTGATTAGGTGCTCTAGGGTATCGCGGACTATTAATTCATATTTGGCGGGATAATCAAAAATCCAGAAACCAACTTCATTACCTAGGCCATCATTTTTTAGAAATTTTGGACTTTCTATACGTTCGAGAACCAGATCAAGACGTGCCTGTAAGGCTTTTTCAGTGTGCTGACTCATTACTGGGTACATTCCATGACTTCAATCAATTCCTCTCTATTTACCTGAATCAACACCTGCTTGACCTCAGGTAACAGAAAAACCGGTTGAATTTTTCGTTGACGTATTGTGCTCAAATACCCCGTATCAACCAATGCTTTAATAATATTACTACCCATTTTTTTTAGTGTCGAATCAGAATACGATGATAAATCTGGAAATAGTTTTACTCGGTCTTCAATAAAGTGCAGCCAGGCATCACTGGAAATATCTGGCTTATATGTGCGTCGTGCTTCAGCTAAACATTCTCGCATAAAATCGCCGATAACAGGCGATTGAACAATAAAAGCCGCCATTAACAATTGAATATAGGCACGTTCAGGGACGGCCATTAGTGCTTGAGTAAAAGGCTCTCCCATTGCTGCTAATCGTTTACGAATCACACTGGCAAAACGGTGCGCTGTTTGAGGTGATTTTTTTTGTAATACATTATCGTCAACAATAAGCTGCTTCCATTGCTTCTCAGATAATTTTCGTAGTTGTATTTCAGCAATGATACGGCTTTCAGTCATTAGAAGGCTGCCGCCATTTAGATCGCCTAAATACTTTTTTACGTTCATTAACTCTCTACTGACATGAAATATTACTGTTTATAGAAGTATTTTACACATTTAAAGACTTATTAATAATATTGAGTCTTTTCCTATATGCAATGAGCCTGAAATAAACTGAGACTCTGTTCATGGGAAGGATGTAGAATTTAATGAACGATAAAAAACTTGAAACACTTGACCCGTTTCAACATAACTGGACGCTACTGAAGCGATTAGCTTCCAAATTGCAAGTAAGAATGCTCGCTATCACTGGATACAGCATATCTTATAGTGAGGTTTCACTATTTGAAGCTCTGTAAGACAAACAAAAGATGGTTAACCCATTATATTCAGAAGAGGGCGAAATATTTTCTGGCTCAGCTAAAATGCTTGATCGAGCAGTAGCGTAAACGCGAATGATTGGAGCGAAAACTCAGAACAACCAGGTGGTTCCAGCTGAAATATATCTGCGAGGACAAGTTGTTGCGTGCAAGCATGGATGGGCGTCATATTACGTCAAGTGCTCCGGCAAGTGGTATGTTTTAATTGAGATTTTCAATAACCCAAATTATTCATTTGTAGCAGTATCCATGACTGGCGTTGAAGCATATAGGCTGAGGGTTTCGCTACATTAAATTTTATAGGGTTTGGTAACGATGTTGCCAGTAATGCAGCCTGCTCTCTGGATAGGCGCATGGCTGGAATGCCAAAATAATACTGACTAGCTGCTTCAATGCCAAATAAATGATCACCGAATTCAACGCTATTCAGATAGACTTCGAGTATTCGTTGTTTACTCCAGAATACCTCAATCAATAGCGTAAACCAGGCCTCAAAACCTTTGCGCCAAAAACTTCGTGTGGGTACTAAGAAAAGATTCTTTGCCACTTGCTGACTGATGGTACTGGCACCTCTAAGACGACCTCCATCCAACCAGGTTTCGATCGCTAATATCATTGAGGCGGTATCATAACCATGGTGTTGATAAAACCACTGATCTTCGGCTGCAATAACTGCCGCAAAGGCGTATTTGGAAATCTTGTCGCTGTCTACCCAGTGATGATTAATAGTCCTAAAATCATTATCTTTCTGAATGTCTGTCACCTGCCGATACAGCATAAACGTCGTTACTGGCACTGGTAAATACCGGAAAACACCGACCAGTAATAATGATGACGCAACGAAGATAACTATAAGAAATAATAATAACCACTTAAAACCCTTGAGAAAAGTCATTTTAAATTTTGTAAGCATAAGTTTGCTTGCTGCTCCTAACAATTTCGCAGTCTAAGTATAGCGTGGATTAATCATTATGAGCGTAAGCGAGAAATCTTATGATATTAATGTATAACTCTCCCTAGTCGAGATGATAGTTTTTTTCAAAAATAACTTAATGTGTCTGTTCTTGGCCACTATATTAACCTTCATTAGATTTTATCATATGGGCTGTTTTCATAAAATCATAAATAGCAATACATATATTGCTTTTTGCTAGAAATTCTGACCATATATTAAAAAGAAATCTATCTATTGCTTTTAAATAAAAAAGAAACTAATATATTTCTTATATTGAAAAAAGCAACAGTTTAGTCTCCTATGATGAAGCCATTACTTGAACAACTAAAAAAACGCAGAATAGCCCTCGGCCTAAAGCAAAAAGACATGATGCTTCGTATCGGCGTATCACGCCAGCAGTATCAACACTTGGAGTCCAAGGGTAATCCAAGACTAAACACCCTGGAACTCATTGCCAAAGGGCTGAAAAGTGAATTGGTATTGATCCCAACAGAAAAGCTTAACCTTGTAAAAGAAATTCTGGAGAATGAAACGTTATCATCTCCAACATTGAAAAATAAAGTCTCCAAACAAAGTGAGGCAAGCGCGCTTGCAAATGATCCATGGAAGAATTTGCTGGAGGGCGAAGAGTGAGCCCCCATAATCAAGTAAGCGATCAAATAGATGAGATTAATGTTCTTAAATTGACCTTGCATGGTAGGCTGATAGGATATTTGGCTGGCTTTCAAAGCGGTCGTAATGTTTTGAGCTTTGCAGGTGAATTCAAAGACGATCCGTTACGCCCCACATTCAGCCTGATTACACATCCCAATTTCCCACATTCTGAAAAGCTCATGTCACAACCATGGGTAAAAAATCAGAGGCTACACCCAGTTTTATCCAATCTACTCCCAGAAGGTGCACTACGGGAATTAATCGCCCAAGACTTAAAAACCCATATCGACAATGAGTTTTATATTTTCTCTTATCTCGGCCAAGACCTGCCGGGCGCTTTGGTTGCTACATCAATGGAACCAAGAGATGTACCGATGAGTGTGCTGACCACCCACGGCCAAACCAAGGCCATAAAATTCGAAGCCAAGACCCAAGAAAATAAATTCTCCCTCGCTGGCATTCAGATGAAGTTTTCCATGAAGGAAAAGGATGGACGCTATAACCTGGCTAAAAATGGCGAGCTAGGTGACTGGATTATCAAAACCCCATCCACCAAACATAAAAATGTGCCTTTAAACGAATTCACCGCAATGTCCCTTGCTGCTTTGGCCGGTGTTGATATCCCAGATATCAAGCTTATTGAGTTGAATAAACTGGATAAGCTACCACAAATTAATCTACCCGATGAAAAACTGGCTTTTGCAATCAAGCGTTTTGACCGTGATGGCAATACAAGAATTCATATGGAAGACTTTGCCCAAGTCTTAGTGAAATACCCGCATGAAAAATATGACTCCGCCAATTATGAGCAAATTGGCAAGGTGATTTACGATTTTTCCGGCGATGGACTATCTGATGCACAACAACTTGCCAGGCGCTTACTCGTGAATATTTTGCTGGCTAATGGTGATGCCCATCTAAAAAACTGGAGCCTTCTGTATCAAGATCAAGTTACACCAAGACTGTCTCCAGCATACGATATCGTAACCACCAGCGTTTATATCAACAATGAAACTCAATTTGCCTTGAATCTTGGGAAAACGAAAGAATGGTTTACTGTGACGCAAGACAATTTTCAGTATTGGGCTAATAAATCCGGTATTCCATGGCGTGCGCTCAAACCGCATCTTGATGACACTATGGAAAAGGTGCGAACATTATGGCCTGGAGCTTTGAAAAATTTGCCGATGGAAGAAGAGCATAAAAACAAACTAAAAGCACACTGGCTTAAACTTCAAGCTGATTTTCGGATAGAAGTTTAAAATAAGGCTCCTTTTACTGATTTTTCTAGCGGAGTTGATTTAAGCTAAATTTTAGAGCAAGCCTACTCTGAACTTCTATGATAAATTTTATAATAGCGACCAACTGCATCTAACCTTGAGCGCTATGCCTTTTTAATAATGCCAACAGCCCATAGCAAGATGACGGCTCCAGCTGTGGCTGTAATGATTGAACCCATTAGCCCTCCCGCTGAAATACCAAGTAAACTAAATACGAAACCCCCTACTACTGCGCCTATAATACCCACAACGATATTACCCAGCAGACCAAAGCCTCGCCCTTTCATTAAAGTTCCAGCTAACCAGCCAGCTAAGGCGCCAATTGCTAAAAAAGTCACCAATACTGTTATATCCATAGTTTCACCTCTGTTGTTATCAACCTATGCAGATTTTCTGCAACCTATTCAATTATTTTATAGGCCTGGTAATCTTACCCTTGCCAGCCTTAGTTAGCTAATACTAAGTTTAAACCCTAAATCTATGTGCAATTCATTCATAATAACCGCATCCTTATATGTAAACTGAATGCTTATTCATGGAGATAAACGGGACATTCCAGAGCATACCCCTTTCAACAGAAAAATCCCCCTAACCCAAACCTGTCTTTGACAGTTGTAATTTAAGTAGTTGATTAATTGCACACAAACGATGGTCATCAAGCTAAAAAAACTGTATATCATCCGCAGCAAAAGGGTATATAGTTAGTGTAATGAAAATTTACAGCGTTAATTGTCTAGGAATGAAGATTTAAAAAAACCGTCATCCCCGCATTTTTTTCGGTAATCTTTGCTTAACTTACGAAATTCCTGCTAAAAACATGCGGAAATGGCTAAGTATAGCTGAGAGTTATAGATAATCAGGTAACTAAGTCTAGTTTAAGGAAAATATGGGAAAACACATATTTTCTCCTGATTTCAGAATGACCGGATTTGCAACGGCAAACTCGTGGATAACATCCGAGCTAGTTCGACTTTTTCATTGCAACTTTGATAACAGCTGCTACACACCTAACCTTAGGATAAGACCATGAACGATCAACAATACAAAGATTATCCCTTGCTTGCGAGAACATTAGGATTGCTAGTTATCGCGGTATTTTTCAATATTGCAGTGACCATTAATTCCCCAGCGAAAGCAGCTGATACTCTGCCATCACCCAATGTAGATTGCTTGTTTAACTGGGCACAAACATTCTATCCCAAGCTGTTTTCACCCCAGGTGTCAGACTTGCAGTTTTTTGAGCCTTACCTCTATCGCTATTACTCGGAAACCAATTCTTATTTAGGCGTTTCTTCAGTGGACAACCATGTTTATTACCTGGGGTCGGAAGATGTTTCGCCGCGGGATTTGGGTGATCTATCCCTTTGGCTGGCAGAGGCAGGGTGTGGAGCGAGGCCATATCCTGTTATCTTTATTCATGGAGTGGCTTCTTCTGCAGACACATGGATACATTATAGAGACTACCTGATAAACAAAGGTAACTGGACATTTGGCGGAATACCTACAAACAATCAAGACACAAAAACAGTGGATATCAGTTGCCCATCCGATCCAAATCAACCTATTGCGTGTACAGGCAACTCTGGTGATTTTTACACATTAAATTTCTCTGATAATGAATGGTTATCTTTAGACATTCAGGGAGGCGAACTCGCAGCAATCATACAAGCAGTCCTAGATGAAAATCCCAAGGCGGAAAAGGTTCTTTTGGTCAGCCACAGCATGGGGGGACTCGCTGCAAGGGAATACTTGCAAGGCTTGGCACGAGAAGTCGATTCGCTAACCACAGTTGCGTACCGGGAGGATGTTGCCAAACTCATTACCATTGGTACACCGCATCAAGGAAGTTTCTGGGCCGAAGGATGTTACAAGCAACTCGATTTTACCGATTTTACCGGTTTTTTCGATATTTCCAGCAGTGTCGGTATTTGCGATCTTTTACCGCTGCCCATTAACCCGGGCAGTATCGCAGTCCAGGAATTAAGGCCGAACAGTGATGCTCTAAACATACTTAATGACTTGGACTTTCATCCACTTCCAGCCAATGTATCCTATGTTTCGATAATCGGAACGGGGCAATCTACTCTGGTCAGTTTGGACCTGACTAATCTAGAAGATGGGGACGGCATCGTATCGGCTATTTCCCAGGATCTGCTAAGTGTAACCGGGGATATTGCTCTGCAACAAAAATCGATCAAGACTAATATTCTTTTGCGGGAATGTGGTCAAAGTACAAATATACCTTTTATCGGCAACTTTGGAGAAACTCATACTTGTGAGACGACTGATTTTGGTGTAGGAGTAGAAATTCTGAGAAATTTAGAATAGATGCCTCGGTTGAATGTGAAGCTAAATCTGGACGCTCAGGTAAGTTTTCTGCCGTATATAAAAATTCCGGGGCTATAAATCGTTCAAAATTATTTTAACAAGAGACTCATTTTTTGTAGGTTGGGCAAAGCGCTCTTAGCGTGCCCAACAAATAAAACATGCTTTGGTAGCACAATATTATCCTTGAGATCAGGTTCTCTGAGTTTTCCAATTATTTAGAAAGTGTAGTCCGCGATATATGAGCTATCTGATTTTAAACATGGTTTGCCTACAATGTAGCAAACCTATTAAAAAATGTTCCTATCGGCCTATATGCCCCCCCTAAATACTGGGAAACTTCAGGTGGTTTAATAAAGCTGTACAAAATTATAGGTATTATTATAATAAACAAATAAATAAAAAAGTGACTCAATATTAATGACCGAAACTAGTTCAATTCTATTGACCATCTGACACAGATATTTCAAATTAAAAATCAGGCAAACTTCTGTTCGTGATAATCACAGTATGTTGTATATTTGAGTATAAATGTACTTAGGCAACTCGCAACAAATACCCCACCCATCTTGCTAGTCTTTTTGTCCTTCTTCTGAGTTGTAGAAATAGTTACGTAGCCTGCTATGTGCCTATTTCTACGCCTAGAAGACAAACAAAAATCCTGCGCAATATGGAGGTAGGTTATTTATTGCGCGCTGCCTTACAAGACCTAGCAGAGACAAAAAGAGTTGGTAAAAGGAGAAATAGAGATATAGCTAATTTTTAAAAATATGACCATTACTCAAATAGAGACCGATTTACTGCTTTGCGCAAAGCTCTCTTTTAGTAAACCTGGATTCAACCAGTATGAGCAGATTGAGGAAGTAATGAATAAAATCAACCATCGCCTACGAAAAATTCTAAACTATGAAACACCTCATGCTGTATTTTTTGTAGACTTTGAGGGAGATGCTGCTTGAAAACTAGAATTGCACTTTAGAGTTGCATTCACCTTTCTTTTTAGTTTTGGTTTTGATTTTCAATTTTAGCAAATGTACACGTCTGCCATCAGCTCTTAGCACCTCAAAACGAAATCTATCTTGTTCCACTTTTTCACCTTTTTTAGGCATATGCTCTAAACGTCCAACAATAAAACCGCCTACAGTATCAAATTCTTCAGTATCAAAATCCGCTGAGAAATATGCGTTAAAATCATCTAGCGGTGTTAATGCTTGTACAATATATTCTTTATCATTACGTTTCGTAATGTATTCTTCGTCAGCATAGTCATGTTCATCTTCTATCTCACCAACAATTTGCTCTAACACATCTTCAATGGTGACTACACCTGCTACCGCACCGTATTCATCTACCACAATCGCCATATGACTACGTTTAGATCGAAACTCCTTTAGCAGAACATTTAATCTTTTACTTTCCGGCACAACTGTTGCTACGCGCATCAATTCCTCAACCTTCATATCTTTTCTGTCTAAAGCATGCGCCAACAAATCTTTAGCCAATAAAATTCCGACGACTTCACTTTTATCTTCGCTTATAACTGGAAACCGGGAATGTCCATATTCGATAACGACCGGATAAACCTCTTCTAATGACGCATCTTTTTTTAATACAATCATTTTCTTGCGCGGCACCATAACATCTCGTGCTCGTTGCTCTGAGACTTGTAACACACCTTCTATCATCTTCAATGCATATTTATCTAAAAGATGCTTTTCTTCAGCTTCTCTTAAAATTGCCAGCAAATCCTCTCTATCTTTAGGCTCTCCTCCTATGATTTGCCCAATACGTTCCATCCAGTTTTTTTGCGAAGATTTATTACTCTCCCCGACCTCGTCAGCCATTTATTTATTTCTCCTGATAAGGATTATCAATATTTAATTGTTGTAACAAGTGAATTTCCCTCGTTTCCATCTCAAGAGCTTGTGTTTCATTACCATGATCGAAACCAATAAGATGTAAAATGCCATGGATAATTATATGTGCCCAGTGATCTTGTAAAGTTTTATTTTGCATTATTGCTTCCTGCTGCAAAACTTCAGCACAAACAACTAAGTCACCTAACAGGTTAACTCCTTCGATACCTTCTGGCATTTCAAACGGAAAGCTTAAAATATTTGTAGCTCCCTGTTTATGTCGGTATTGTTCATTCAGCTCTGTTATCTCTTGTGTATCGACTATACGGATAAGAATTTCAGTATCCCGTTGATAATCAACCAGTGCCTTTTCTACCCAAAGCAATAACTCTTCATCACTGGGCAAAAGGGATGAATCAATAATTCGTTGTACCTCTAAATCACGAATTGCCATCAACCTTGCTCGCGTTCATAGCTTTCATATGCCAGGACAATACGTTGCACCAAAGGATGTCGCACTACATCTTTAGCACTAAAAAATGTGAAGCTAATGCCATTGACATCCTTGAGTACCTGTAAAACATGTTTAAGGCCTGACATTTTATCGTGGGGCAAATCAACCTGGGTAATATCCCCAGTAATAACAGTTGTCGAACCAAACCCTACACGAGTTAAAAACATTTTGATCTGCTCATTGGTGGTATTTTGAGCTTCATCTAAAATTATAAACGAATCATTTAAGGTTCGTCCGCGCATAAATGCCAACGGAGCCACCTCAATAATCTTACGTTCAATAAGTTTCTCTGCCCGTTCAAAACCTAACATTTCATATAGGGCATCATAAAGCGGTCTTAAATAAGGATCGATTTTTTGCGCCATATCACCAGGCAAAAAGCCCAGTTTCTCGCCTGCCTCTACGGCAGGCCTCACCAGCACGATACGTCGCACTTGTTCTGACTGTAATGCCTCTACAGCACAAGCCACAGCTAAATATGTTTTTCCTGTGCCTGCAGGTCCGACCCCAAAATTAATATCATGAGACATTATTTTTTTCAGATAGTCCCGCTGATTTGTACCACGTCCTTTTAAAACACCTCGCTTGGTTTTAATCATGACTTCTGACTGCGCAGCATCATCCTGAGGCAATTCCTGTACTATATCCTCAATATTTGCCTGCTGCATGGATAGGTGAATTTGTTCAGGAGTAATTTCTTCATTTGCTGCGTCACTAAACAGCGCTTGTAATATCGACTGGGTTGCTTTAGTCGCCTGAACAAGCCCGGTTATTTTAAATTGATTACCACGATTGGCAATTTCTACATTTAAACGACGTTCTATTTGTTGTAAATGTGCATTAAACTGTCCACACAAATTGGCTAAGCGCTGGTTATCTATCGGCTCTAGGGTTAATTCTAATGTTTCTCTATTCACCCTTTATGCCTGCTGTATGATTTTATCAAAAGAGGATTCTACTAACCTGCCACGTAATGAATTAGGCAGAGCTTCGGTAATCAGCACATCCAAAAACTGCCCTGCTAAACGAGGGTGACCAATAAAATTTACCACTCGATTGTTTTCAGTCCGACCGGTAACCTGAAGTTGATTTTTCTTCGATACACCTTCAACCAATACTGTCTGCACTGTACCCACCATCGATGCTGATATAGACATGGTCATTTCATCTAAACGTGTTTGCAATGCTTTAAGCCGTTGCTTTTTTGTTTCTTCAGAGGTGTCATCTGGTAGATCAGCAGCAGGTGTGCCTGGTCTGGCGCTGTAAATAAAGCTATAAGAAAAATCGAATCCAACTTGTTCAATTAAATCCATGGTGTCGGCAAAATCTGCATCCGTTTCACCTGGAAAACCAATAATAAAATCAGAAGATAGACTAATACCCGGACGTACTGCTTTGACTTTTTCCATGGTTGCTAAATAATCAGCACGCGTATGCCCACGTTTCATCATCGATAAAATGCTATCGCTACCACTTTGTACGGGCAAATGAAGATGGCTGACGAGTTCAGGAATTTCAGCAAAGGCATCCACTAATTCATCCGTAAATTCGATAGGATGTGAGGTGGTAAAACGAATACGGTCAATACCGTCAATGGCCGCGACAAAATGTAGTAATAAGGCAAAATCTGCAATATCGCCATCATCCATCGCACCACGATAGGCATTAACGTTTTGTCCGAGTAAATTGACTTCACGCACACCTTGCTCAGCCAGAGTACTAATTTCATCTAGCACACTTTGTACTGGGCGGCTAATTTCCTCGCCACGTGTATAAGGTACAACACAAAACGTACAATACTTACTACAGCCTTCCATCACGGAAACAAATGCCTTAGGGCCTTCAGCTCTGGGCTCAGGTAAAGCATCAAATTTTTCAATTTCAGGAAAAGATATATCAACAACCCGCTTAACACCACTGCGAGATTTATTTAATAATTCAGGTAACCGATGCAAGGTTTGCGGACCAAAAACAATATCCACATAAGGGGCTCTTTTTTGAATCGCTTCGCCTTCTTGACTTGCCACACAACCGCCAACCCCAATGATAACATCAGGACGCTTTTCTTTAATTTTTCGCCAACGACCCAACAAAGAAAAAACTTTCTCTTGTGCTTTTTCTCGAATTGAACAGGTATTTAAAAGTAAAACATCGGCTTCTTCAGGTGTTTCTGTTAATTCCATTGCGTGCGAAGCTTTAAGTACGTCGGCCATCTTATCCGAATCGTACTCGTTCATTTGACAACCTGTCGTCAAAATAAATAATTTCTGCGTCATAGACTGCGTGGGTTCTAGCTCGTGTTACTAACAACTGTCTTGTTATGTGACAGTAAAAGAGATGCATTATACCCTTGCCGATGTATTTGGTGAAATAATTAGCAATAAATACAACACAGACGGCTATCTTGCAATCAAATCAAAGTCATTTATTTTTTCGTTTTGGTCAAAAAATGATCCATTTTATGTGCTTTTGTTTGCAAATAAACGCGATTATCACAATTTGATTCGATTTCAATAGCAATACGCCCCTCAACGTTAACTCCGAGTGTTTGTAATTGTTCTATCTTATTCGGATTATTAGTAATCAGTTGAATAGACTCTATCTGCAAGTCTTCCAGAATCAATGCAGCTATTGTATATTCACGTTCATCAGCTCTGTGGCCCAGGTGAATATTCGCATCTACCGTATCCATTCCCTGATCTTGTAAATTATAGGCTTGTAACTTTTTGAGTAAACCTATACCCCGTCCTTCCTGACGAAGATATATCAACACACCAAAACCATGGTCACTGATTAATTGTAGTGCTTTATCCAGTTGATCCCCACAATCACAACGCCGGGAACCTAACACATCGCCGGTAAAACATTCCGAATGAATACGTACAGGAACTTGCGTTTTAAGAGCGACATCACCAAACACCAGCGCAACATGCTCTTTATCATCGATGGTATTACTAAAATAATGTAATACAAACTCACCATGCTCAGTCGGAATTCGAGTTTGTACTAGATTTTTAATTTCTGCTGTCAATGCATTAAAACCTAAAGAATAATCGATAAAAAAAGTGGAATCACAGCTTAACTAAAACTTCAGCACGGCCTTTTTCAGCCATATCACCGCCAAAACGCTGTACTCGATCAAACGCCTGTGTCGCATCGGCAAACTTAGAATCTAACTTAGCAAAGGACTTAAACAGGATCGGTAAAAATGCCAGCGTATGCGAACCACAATCATTGAAGGTTGCTGATAGTGTGGGTTGTTGCCATAGCAATAGCGTACCGCGCTGCATCGCATAGCCTAAGAAACGCCCAGTAGAACCCATGACTGCAATGGTTCCAGCAATCATGCGTGAAGCACAATAATCACCGGCATTGCCTTCAATAAGCATCGTGCCACGGCGCATATGATCACCCGCTCGTTGCCCGACATTACCCTTAACGATAATCGTACCCCCTTTCATACCTTGTTTATTGCCTGGTAAAGCCGCACCTAAAAAATCACCCGCACTGCCATTAATGGTTAATAAACCATTTTTCATTTCGCATGCAGCATACAAACCTGCATCACCATTGACAGTAACCGCACCTGACTTCATTCCTATTGCCAAATAAGCACCGGCCTGACCCTCGACCGTCATCTTGCCATCTTGCAATTCTTTGGCGATAAAATCTAATTTAGCAAAGCTGTTTTTAATGATAATATTTTGTGTATCTGAACCCGTAATTTCAAACAACTCATCTGCACGAATTTTACGTTTACCATTTTGCAGTTCAATAGCTGCAATCTGAGCTATGCTTTTATCTTTTAATAACTGACATACCAAAGGTGACATATCTACGCGTTGTGCGGTTTCTTGTTTAACCGTAAAAGTTAAAGCACTCATGCCATGATCTCCTGTAAATGAAAATGGAACGGCCCTAATTTACCACCGTAATTTCCTGCACTAATACGTTTAATACCATTTTCTGCACCTAAATCACAGACCGCTTGCATACCCACGCGCATAGCATTATCGATATCTTCTTTAGTCAAGCCATCAATGACGATTTCCATCACCGATTCAATTTCCGGAGAAAGATCAGTTTGAGTTATACCTTTTAATGTAGGGCAGAAAGCATCATTGGTAGATGCACCTAAAGCAGGATATTTAGAACCTACCTTAGAACCTGAGCGCACTACACCACCTGGAAACGGCATAATGACATTAGCTATTTTCCGCATCTCGATTATCGCTGCTTCACACGCTGCAAGTGCCTGATGCTGGGATTCAGCTAATACCAAAAAGTTGCCACCACCAACAGCATCCACTCGACCTGTAGTTGCCTCGGTTAAAAATTCACCATCCATAACTGGTACACGCCAATAGCGTTTACCATCAATCTTTTTCGAAGTCTGGAAGCCATCACCGAAATAACGTAGATTTTTACCGAGTGGAATTTGCTCACCCTCATCAATTCCAGCAAATAATGCTGATGTTGGAGACGTTAAGACACACTGCCCTGCTCGGGTTTCTAATTGCTTGGCTAAACTTTTACCACCCATGGCAAAAATCAATATCGACACACCGGGACGCCCATCAGGTGTTTCTGAAGGATCTAGAACACGCTCAATACCCGCCTCACACCCACAAGCAATCACTGAGGTGGCAAATCCTGTCATTGCTTGCGCTGAAATCATCGCCCACTTTTCATTTTGCGCAGTAATAATTGCGCGTGTCGCTTTCATTGGAAACGCTTCAGCGAAGGTTGCATCAATGCTTACACCATTAATAATCATAATTTTGAACTCACTTTTAGTAATAATGCCGTCATCATGAAATAGAATTTAACGTATGGGTCGTCAAACTGCCTCGTCCATCTTCTGTAATTTCATCATCACTGATTTTGAAGTTACCGACCTTCATCGTCATAAAGCGATCAAAATATTTTTGTAAATCCTGCTCAACAGAAATATCCCAGTCAGGACGAACAATATGCGTAGTGCCCCATTTGGTATGTACGATTTTACCGTCAACGACCACTAATTCACCATCCTTGAATACATAGTCCGGTTTTTCAAACATCTTTTCGCGATCAGCATTATCAGTGTAAACAGTAATATCAGCCCAAGCACCCTCACCTAAACTACCACGGTCATCTAAACCGATTAGTTTAGCCGCACCAGCACGGGTTAAAATAGCTATTTCTTGCAAACTATATTCACGATCAATCGAAGCCAGCGTCGTCATTTTTTGCGCTTCAGGATGGATGGTTGCCAACATATCGTTACGGAAGCTCTTATCCATCAATAAACGAATCAAATGTGGATAGGTAGTAAACGGAGCACCATTTGGATGGTCTGTGGTTAAAAACACCCGCCACGGATCATCTACAAGTAAGAAAATTTCTAAACCAATTGCCCATTGCAATGCATTAACAAAGTTTTGGTCGCGATATTTAAACGGCACCACACCACAACCCGCATCACATTCAATGTCCATGCACACCCATTTATTAGGGTTGGCAAAACCATGATTCGCATGTTGACGCATACTATCACCTGAGGCGGTAATCGTCTGACCAAATAAAATCTGACCGACATCGGTAGTGATATTTTTATTTTTATTAATCGCTTCTGCAATCGCCTCACCGCCTGAGGAAAATTTTAAATCGCCTTCAGTGCCATAACTATGAAATTGAATATGCGTTAAATGCATCGGCAAACCACCAATCCCTTGAATGGTATCTAAGGTGGTATTGACATTACCCGGCACACCTAGGTTACAACCATGCACATGCAAAGGATGCTTAACGCCCAACTCTTTAACCGCTGTCGCTAAAACTTGTAAAATCTCACGCGGCGACACACCGTAATGGATATTATTTTCATCCAGATCCAGTTTACGCTGGTTAAATTTAAACGCGTTAATACCTCCGGGGTTCACCACTTTTACGCCTATGGCTTTAGCAGCATTCATCGTCCATGCCACATAATCATTAATGGCTTTTTGATCTTTTTTAGCGGTCAGCATACGCAGTAAATAATCATCACTGCCCATCAGAACATAACCGCCCTTATCTAAAATAGGAATATCGCCCATTTCCATATGCGCTTGACGGGCATTAACAGGTAATACAGCCGGCTCAAAACCGGCGGTATAGCCCATTTCTGCATAACGGTAACCGGTTGCGAAAGTGCTCGGCATCGCATGACCACAGCCTGAACGCGTAATATCAGAACGATAAACCGGATCTTTACGGTGATCTTCAGGAATTAACATACGCGCAATATTTCCTTTTCCGCCACCAATATGCGTATGCATATCAATCGCGCCAGACATCACCACCTTATCTTTTAGATCATATTCTTTATCGATTTTTACATCCGCTGCAGGCTGTTTTACAAAACGCCCATCCTGAACATACAGCGTTTGCACCTGACCATCAATGCCACTGGCTGGATCATAAACGGTTCCACCTGTTAACTTTATCAACATGATTATTCTTTCCTACAAAGCGCGTTCAATTGCATTCAAAACATCTGCCGTACTTGGCAAGCCTGAATCACGTAATTTTTTAAGACGAATGGCGACCACATTATCTAAACGATAAGCATGTCCAGCATGATCTATACCCGGTGTACCCACGGGAATAAAGACAGCAGGTTGTTTAGCGAAAGTCATACCTGAGCGCGCCACAACAATGGTTGGTAACTCTGTTATGGGTGGTACAGAAGCACTATTAAAGGCTTGCACCCAGACCAAAACATCCGCTTCGCCATTGGCTAGCATCGCATTGCTATCATATAGAAAAGGGTCATATTCCGGAAATCCACTAGAAAAACGTGCTCTAGCCGGATAAGCAGAGGTCCAACCACACACCTGGTTAGCCGTTTGATCTCCTTCTTTACCCCCCAATGGAAAACCAGAACAACGCGTATTCATGGTATTTATATCTTTTACCATTTCCGAGAGCATTTGTACCGTCAATTCCGCTTGATCATAGTCCAAAGCACCTGCCGCCCACGTTACTACCGAATATTTTGCGGCTTTTAACTGATCTGCCACTATCTGTAAATCGCTTAGCGTAATTCCACAAACAGATTCAGCTACAATTTTTTTACTTTTCACTAAAGCACGTAAAACAGCCATCACTTCAGGTAAATCAGTTTCAGCACATTCCAGCACTTTAGCTTTGACGCCTGCGGGTGAGGTCGAGACATCGCCCGAGGGTGCTTTACCTAAATAAACGACATTGCGCTGGCTGGTATCGTCCAGAAACATGGACTCTTTATTCCATAAATAGCGCTCAAAAAATCGCGGTGCAAAACCTTCTAAATCAACACCAACAATCAACAACAAATCACAACGGTTTTTAATTTCCGCTAAAGTGGTATTCATCCAGCCAGTATCTTGCAAAGCCAGGAAATTACGACGAGCAGCAGTGAAATTAATGTTATCAACTACGGCACCACTTTTATCAGCTAAAGCCATAACGCCACGCATACCATTGACATCGGTCGCACAACCGCCGATAACAGGCTGATTACTGCCGCGCAACAATTCAGCTGCCTGCGCAACAGCGACATCCAAACTAACTTTCTTACCGTCCACGCACGCACTGGTATCGGTAATCGTTTGTTCAAACGCAGGTGTGTTCACTGTACAACCATTGGCACTAACTTTTACAGTCAATCCGTCAATTTGAACCGTCAGATCATCCGTTCCAATACCACAAAAAGGACTGGGTACTTCAGTTATTTCAATCACTCGCTGTTCCTCTATGTATCTTTTTTAATATATTTAAAACGTGGGTCATCGGGCGTACCTTCAAAAACACCTTGTGATGTTTCTGCGGCATCCCACATGACCACTTCTTCAATTTTTTTCGCTAAAGCAAAATCTTTTTCAGTAATGCCTTTTGCTGAATGTGTGACAAGTTTAACAATCACAAACGCATAAGACACTGTTAAATCCGGGTGATGCCAGGCTTTTTCAGCTAAATGTCCCACCGTATTGACTACCATTAAACTGGCTTTCCAACCGCTGGTCTTAATTTTGCGGCGAATCCAGCCTTTTTCGTAGATCCAGTGTGGCAATTCGGTTGTTAACCGGTTTTCAATCTCTGCTTCTGTATAGGCTTCGGTCATGGCTCACCTCTATTGACTGTCATTACGACTTATATTATGCCACACATCATGTTGTTTAAAGGTGCGGGATGAATTTATAGATTTGATTTATTCTTGCAAAAACTCTGACAAACCAATAACCTTAATCCCTTTCATTACGGCATTAGTTCTGTCTTGCTCGGTATTATATCCCCAATCGACTAATTGCATATCCACTGAACTTAATTGTGCATTACCTAAAACACCCAATAAGGTTGGCAATCTATCTTCTATTAATCGAATCGTTTTGCTTCCATGCTGTCCTAATAATTCTAGCAATACGTCTTGTTTGCCCATTTTTCGATCTAAGCCATAAATATCAATGGGTAAATCAATCTGGTTTGCCTGTAATATTTGCTCAACAAAGCGTTCCTGTTTAGTGGTAACTATATACCATGCCTGACCATTTAAATTCTGCAATTTCTCGGCAATTCCCGCGAATAAAGGATTCATTACAATCCATTCATCTCTGGCATGTTGAATCCATTGATCTCGCGTTTCACCAAAAAGCTGCTTCAAAAGCTTGCCATCTGGCCCTAGCTCCTTTATGAAACTTGTTAGATTCGCTTTAATATTTTCAACAGACTCACCTTGCTGTAAAAGGCGCATTAATATAATCGCCTCATAGCCTGTCTCTAACAGAGGACGCAATTTACGAAATTGCTCAATATGCGTTTCATCAGGAATAGTATTTGCCATATCAGGCCATACATAAGTAGCCGCTTTCCAGCCAGTAATCGCTGTTTCTACGGCACTATCACAGATAACACCATCAAAATCTAATGCGTAAATTAAGGATTCGTTCATATAAGACTTAGGGTAGGCCGGCTTAAATCCTGGATTGCTAAGCAATAAAGATCTAAAACCGGCAAGGTATGGATTTTACCGATAATAATTAGCTTAAATATCATGCTTTCTTAATAAACTAAGCTCGGCTACAAAATATTTATCCGGCATAGACACCGCGAATTACAGCAACAATCTCTTTAACTGTTGCATCGCTCAATTCAGAACAAATCGGCAAAGATAGACAGCGTGCGGCAATTGCTTCAGTTACTGGCAAGCTAACGCCAGCATAATCTTCTTTAAATACATTTTGCTGGTGCAATGGCACTGGGTAATAAATCGCACAGCCTATTTGTTTTGCTTGTAAAGCCTCTAGAATCTCATCACGTCTATCTGCCAATAAAGTGTATTGATGATAAACATGTACACCCACGCCATCTTCAAACGGAGTTTCTAGTGGCAAATCTGCCATTAATTCCGAATACAAATGCGCCGCATGACGACGGCTGTCATTATAACGATCGATATGCTTTAACTTGGCACGTAACACAACCGCTTGCATATCATCAAGACGGCTATTAAAACCAATCACATCATGATAATAACGCACATCAGAGCCATGATTACGCAATTGTTTAACTTTAGCAGCGGTAACATCAGAGTTAGTCGTCACTAAACCTCCATCACCAAAAGCGCCTAAATTTTTGCTGGGGAAAAAGCTAAATCCTGCAGAATCACCTATGCTACCTGTTTGCTTACCACCTATAGATGCGCCAAAAGACTGCGCGCAATCTTCTACTAATTTAAGATTATGCTTATCACATACCACTTTAATCGCAGACATATCGACAGGTTGACCAAATAAATGTACTGGCATCACTGCGGTGGTTTTATCAGTAATAGCCGCTTCAATTGCTTCGGCAGTGATATTAAATGTTTTTGGATCAACATCGACAAACACTGGCTTTGCACCTACATAGCAAATAGCTTCAGCCGTAGCGATAAAAGTAAACGCACTGGTAATAACCTCGTCACCCTCACCAATCCCTTCAGCCAGTAATGCCAAATGCAAAGCATCTGTTCCCGAAGCTACACCAATAGCATGTTTAACACCTAAATACTCCGCCGCTTCTTTTTCAAAGCCTTGTACATTAGGCCCTAAGATAAAAGAACAATTTTCTATTGTTTTTGCCAGACCCTGCTCAACTTCCTCTCTTATTTCTGCATACTGCGCTTTCAGGTTTACCATTGGGATCATATTTATCACCTTTTACTATTAAATGTTTTGTAGCGGCATAACAAACGGACCAAAGTCCTTGCTAAAACTTTGTTCTATTGAAGCAACTTAGTAATCTCTATCGCTGTTGCCAGGGCACGTCGCCCTGCTTCACCTGACACATCAGGCGTGCTTCCCGTTTTAATACAGTCAACAAAGTGCTTAATTTCCTCTAACAATGCATCCCCATTTTCAAAAACAGATTTCTCGGTTTCAATTTCAGGTATACCGGGAAACATTTCTTTGTCACCGGCAAAATGCTTGGTTAAAACACGATTCTGGAAATCAATGGAAATATATGAATTAGGACGGAACATACGCATTTTACGTTCCATCTTCATACTTATACGACTGGCCGTGACATTGGCTACACATCCATTCTTAAAGGTCAATCGAGCATTGGCTATATCTGTTCCTTTAGTCAATACCGCCGTACCACTGGCTTCGATATGATCTACTTCGGAATCAACAATAGCTAGAATAATATCAATATCATGAATCATTAAATCCAGAACGACACTAACATCATTGGCACGAGGATTAAAAGGTGATAAGCGATGAGATTCGATAAATAAGGGTTTATCCTCCAGAACACCTAAACCCATCACTGCAGGGTTAAAACGCTCTAAATGCCCCACCTGTAAAACAAGATTTTTCTGTTTAGCAATCGATATTAGTTCATCTGCTTCTTCAACCGTAACAGTCACTGGTTTTTCTACTAAAACATGTGCCCCCGCGTTTAAAAAATCTTTGGAAACCTGATGGTGCAAAGTTGTTGGTACGACAATACTAACCGCATCGACCTTACCTAATAGAGACTGATAATCTGTCAAGGCTTCAGCACCATGTTTTTCGGCAACATCTTTAGCCGCCTGCTGATTAATATCAACGACAGCGACTAATTCACAATCAGGCAGTGAAGCGTACTTTTCTGCATGAAATTTACCCAGATAACCTGTTCCAATAACTGCACACTTAAGTTTACTCATTAGTTTTTTTCTCTTAAAAATTTTTTTGTATTGTATATTATTTACGGCTTACACCAAAATCAGCCGACCCAATAACCAGATGTCAGCCACCACAGTCTGACTCTTAAACCTATTTCCGTTACATACCCCAGCGTAATGAAACTTATTTCTCCATCAGCCCCTAAGATAAAAACAGCAGGCACTGCGCTCACTCCGAAACTTTCTGCTAGAGCCCCGTCATTATCATTAATGACTTGCCAATTCAGTTTATGTTTTTGCATATAGCTTAAAACATTGGCATTATTTCCTGAGCGCAAGGCGACTGTTACCCCTGCATAATCATGCAACACCTCGCTGATTGTGCCCTGAATAGCAGCACAAATGCCACACCAACTTCCCCAGAAATAAATAATAGCCGGTTTATTGGCCAACAGCTTTGCGCTATCTTCCCTGCTTAGGGTTTTAATCGGCAAATCGGGCGTAGCGCCTGAGCGCATATCACGCTGCATAAAGCTTTGTAACAAGCCGATAAACATAATGAATAAAATTAAATCCCTTATGATTTTCATAAGCCGAGCATTAAACTCGCCCCGTTCTTTTTAAGCCATCGTCGTTGTAGCTGATAACCCGGGCAATGTCTGGCTACAAGAGCCCAAAATGCAGCAGAATGATTACGTTGTTGTAGATGACATAACTCATGTATCACCACGTATTCAAATACCTCGGCAGGCGCTAGAATCAATAACCAATTTAAATTAATATCATTATGAATACCACAACTACCCCAGCGACTTTTCTGGGTTTTAATGCTAATAGAACGGGGCCTAAGCTTATACAAAGGAGCGAATTGATCAGTAACTTTTAGCGCCTGCTTTGCCGCTGCCTGTCCCATCCAGTTAATCAGTGCCAGACGAATTTGTTCATTCAATGCTGATTCATTATGCATTTTTTTAAATTTTTCAGGCACATAAGCAATAAAAGACTGAGAAAATTCGATTCTAATCTGCGTTTGCTGGCTAATTTCAATGTGCAATAAATATTTTTTTCCTAGATAGGGAATCTTCACTCCATGCTGATAACTGTCGGGCGCAAAGCTCACGATATTATCAACATGCTGTTGCACTTTATTTTTTGCTGCTTCAATCCATGTCTGCTTAGCGCGCATAAATTGCTGAATTTGTTTTTCGGGCATACGCAACGGCGCTACAACTTCTACTTTATCAGCTGTCACCACGATCCTGGCACGCTGAGCACGCTGACTTCGACGAATTTGATAATTTTCCTGCTGACTCATTTTATTCGGCTATCTGATAATAGTTACAGTGAAAAAAAGTTTCTGGCCAGCGCTCAGACTAACAGGCAGGCTAGATCTCATTGCAGCAGTAATGCTATTCACGGTAATCCACATATATACCGACTCTGTAGCGAAAAACACTGTCAATATAGCAATAGTCAACAACACCGGTGTCACCGCCAAAGCGGGTATTCCAGCTGACATAGATTGCGTGCCTAATGACTGCGACAAAATAAACGCTATCAATGGTAATCACCACACTGGCATAAGCTGAACTGGCAAAATCATACAATACCCTGGAGATTATTACCTTGCACTCTACTACTAGCGTTATTTGCTGCCCAGAAAACAAAGTCATTTTATTTTTGCCTGATTACTCCAGCCACGCAAAAAACAATCTATTAGCAATATAATTTCTGCCTTTGCTGATTTGATGTTTTCCGACGATTGATCTTGCATTAATAATTGCATTACGATTCCTTGTACACTTTTAATTAGAACCTGTGCAGCCAGTAGCACCTGATCATCGGCATGTGATTGATCAAGCTGTCTAATCATTTCATACATTAGCTTAAAAGAACGCTGATTTTCTTGCAAATACCATTTAGGAACGGGGTCTCCCAGCGCCAACTGATGCTCAAATAGCATACGCCACAAACCCTCATTAGCCATGGCAAAATCAAGATAAGCAAGAGCAATACCTTGCACAGTTCCAGTTATTTGTAATTGCGCCTGTAAGTAATGGTGCAATTTCTGCCATGTCCGCGCTTTAATATGCATGTTTAAATCATTCATATTAGTAAAAACCATATAAACGCTACCGACGGTATAACCGATATCGGCGGCAATTTTACGCACTTTTAGCGACGAGTATCCATACTCATGGACAATATCTTCTGCAGCTTCCAACACCATTTGCTTTATTTCCGCCTGACTATGCTCACTACGTCTTGCCATATTATTACCGTATTAGCTGATGAATGTTTTAGAATACCCCAATACTAAAAAAGGCTAAAGCCTTTATCCTGGAAGAATCAGATTAATGAAATATTAGTCTTATTGATCTTTGTAGGTTTATGCTTATTCGGAGACATATGAACCCTGAACTAATTGCTGTTGTTGATGAAAATGACCAATTTATCGAAAACCAGCCCCGTAATAAAGTCCATGAACTTGGCCTGCGTCATAGAGCAGTACATATTCTGGTATTCAATGATAAGCAGCAACTTTTTTTACAAAAACGCTCACTGACTAAAGATATCAATGCCGGGCTATGGGATACTTCCGCTGCGGGTCATGTCGATGCAGGGGAAACATACGCAGCCTGTGCTCACAGGGAAACTATCGAAGAACTAGGCGTTTGTGTAGACTCAACACTCGCTTTTCTCTTCAAACTACCTGCAATACCCGAAACGGGCATGGAATTTGTCCAGGTCTATAGTAGTTCACACAATGGTCCGTTTATATTAGAAGCTGAAGAAATAGATGGCGGTCAGTGGTTTAACATAAAAGATATTTCCCAGCGTGTTGCCGGTAACGACCAGACTCTTACTGACACGTTTAAAACCTTATGGACAAAATTCGAGGAAAAAAACCATGCATAGGGACGAATTAAATCGCTATTTTAATGACCTACTCAATCCTGAAAGCTTTCAAGACTATTGTCCTAATGGCTTGCAAATCGAGGGCTCAGAAAACATCCAAAAAATAGCCTTTGCTGTTTCTGCTACACGTGACTCAATCACCCAGGCAGCAAATCTTGGCGCTGACACATTGGTTGTACATCACGGCTTATTCTGGCATTTCCACGGCGCTCGTACACTGACCGGATCTTTTGCCAAACGCATTTTCCCTTTGGTACAGCACAATTTCAATTTATTTGCCTACCACCTCCCTTTGGATGCACACCCTGAAGTCGGTAATGCAGCTGTCTTGGGGCAACTGCTAGGCTGTCATCAACAAAGTCCGTTTGGGGATTATAAAGGCAACCCGACCGGGATTGAAGGTCTGCTTGAGCAACCACTCTCTGCCAAAGAACTGGCCTTGAAATTACATGCCGTACTTAATCATGATGTCATTATAGCCAGCCCGGATGAAAATCAGCTGATTGAATCAATTGGAATTATTACTGGCGGTGCGAACAGTGATTGGGTTCTGGCACAGAAAGCAGGACTGGATGCTTATATTACCGGTGAAATATCCGAACATGACTGGCATGAAAGTCAGGAAAACGGCATCCATATGTTTGCCGGCGGGCATTATGCAACAGAAATTTTTGGCGTACTTGCGCTGATGCAAAAAATACAAATGCACCTGCATTTAGAGTGTGTATTTATTGATAGTGATAATCC